>JBBQZL010000205.1:0-4390 GCA_038207745.1 Solirubrobacterales bacterium | reverse complement strand
CGTGATCATCGACGGCGGCAACTCCTACTACCGTGACGACATCGCGCGTGCGGCGGCGCTCGGTGAGAAAGGCGTCCACTACCTCGACGTCGGCACCAGCGGCGGTGTCTGGGGCCTTGAGCGCGGCTACTGCCTGATGATCGGCGGCGAAACATCGGTCGTCGAGCGGCTGCATCCCTTGTTCGAGGCGATCGCGCCCGGTGTCGGGGCGGCTGCCCGCACACCGGGCCGTATGGGGCCACCGGCGGTCGCCGAGCGCGGCTACCTCCATTGCGGCCCGGCCGGCGCCGGACACTTCGTCAAGATGGTCCACAACGGCATCGAATACGGTGTGATGGCGGCCTACGCCGAAGGCCTCAATATCCTCAAGAACGCCAACGCTGGCACCGTCAAGCGCGAAGAGGATGCCGAGACGGCACCGCTCGAGCACCCCGAGTACTACCAGTACGAGATCGACCTGGCCTCGGTCGCGGAGGTGTGGCGACGGGGCAGCGTGATCGCCTCCTGGCTGCTCGACCTGACCGCCGAAGCGCTCCACGAATCGCCCGACCTGCACGACTACTCGGGCCGCGTCTCCGACTCCGGCGAGGGCCGCTGGACGGCGATCGCGGCGATCGAGGAGGGCGTCCCCGCCCCCGTCCTTCTCGCCGCCCTGGCCGCCCGCTTCGGCTCCCGCGGCCTCGACCACTTCGCCAACCAGACGCTCTCGGCGATGCGCAAACAGTTCGGCGGCCACGCCGAGAAACCCGCCGGATGAACCAGCGCCGCGACGGCGACCCCACGGATCCTCGAGGGCCGACGCAACCCGAGCGGACCGCGATCCTGTTCGACATCGACGGCACGCTCCTGATCACCGGCGGCGCGGGAGCAGCGTCGTGGCGGCTCGCGTTCGAGGAGCTCTACGGCATCCCGGCCGACATCGGCAAGTTCACCGACACCGGCATGACCGACCCCGACGTCGGACGCCAGACCTTCGAAGCCGTGCTGAACCGCAAGCCCGAACGCAAAGAGTTCGCGCGGCTGCTCGAACGGCGACTCCACTACCTGCACCAGACGGTCGCGGAGTCCACCGACTACCGAGTGCTCGCGGGCGTCGACGAACTTCTGCCGAAGCTGATCGATGACGGCTACCTGCTCGGTCTGGTCACCGGGAACCTCGAGGCCGCCGCGCACATCAAGCTGCACCGCGCGCAACTGAACCGGTTCTTCTCCTTCGGCGGCTATGGATCCGACTCCAGCGACCGAGGCGAACTCACCGAGATCGCGCTCAAACGCGCCACGCTCGTCTACGGCGAGCCCGTCACACCCGCGCAGGCGATCGCAGTCGGCGACACACCCCACGACGTCGAGGGAGCACACGCCGCCGGGATCGCCTGTGTCGGCGTCGCTAGCCACAACTACACGGTGAACCAGCTCCGTGCCGCAGGCGCCGACTACGCGATCGTCTCGCTCAGCGAGGGACTCCCACTCTGACCAGCCCCAGCAAGTGTGCGAACCGGCGCCACACCGCGCCACCCTCCGTTGCCTGCGCTTCAGGTCACGGTCGAGCGTGCGGCGAGCAGCGTTCGAGCCGCCTGCGCGATCTGACCGCGATCGATGCCGGATTGGGCGAGCAGCTCGGCGGGCGCCCCGGAGGCTCCGCAGGGCTCATCTGCTGCACCTCGACACTCCGCCGGGCGGCGCCCGCGTCGAGGCGTCCCACCAGACGCCTCCAGAGAGATCCCAGCATCGCGCGCCGCCTATCTCGGCCTCTGCGGGTGCGGCAACGTGCTGCTGGGATCTCTCTGGCGGCTCAAAGCGCCTCCGCGTGTCGCACGATGTAGGCGATCAAGATCCCCGCCACGAGCATCAACTGGTTGAACGACACCAACCCGCCGCGGATCTGTCGAGGCGCAATCTCGGCGATGTACATCGGCGCCACAAACGACGCCGTCCCGACTGCGAGTCCAAGCAAGAAGCGCGCAACGACCAGCTCGGTCACTCCAGACGCCAGCGCGCTCCACAGCGCCCCACCGACATAGATGCAACCCGCGAGCACCGTTGTCCACCTCCTGCTCATCGCCTCGGCGAGATAGCCGGACGCGGTCGCGCCCACCACCGCACCGATCAGCAACGAGCCGACGATCGCCTGCTGCTGAAACGTCGAGGCGTGAAAAGCCGGCTTGATGAACAGCAACGCCCCCGAGATCACTCCCGTGTCGTATCCGAACAGGAAGGCCGCCCAACCCAGCGGCGGTCGCAAGCACAAACAGGAACGGCTTCGCTTCCTTCCGCGCCTCCCCAACGAACCCGCTCATCCCGCTCCCCCATTCGAACTTGGACCGGAAAGCTCCCGCCAGCCAGCGCCGACCGCCGGCACGAGCGCCGTCACGCAAACATCCCCACCTCGAGCGGCGTGCCAGATGGCGCTGCGGACCCGACCGCCCCCGCCTCCGCGGACAGGCCGCCACATGTCGTGCCGGTCGAGGATCATGTTCTCGGCGCCCCGCTCGCTGATTGTTCTTGGTGCTCGGCGACACGGTAGTAGTCGCGCCAGATCAGCCGATAGATGCCAAGCCGGCGCGGGAGTGCACGCACGCCGGGGACGAACGGAAGCAGGATCAGCCCGAGAGAGAGGATGGCCATGATCGCCCAGACCTGCGCGTCCCCGCTGGGGGAGGTCGACATGGGCGGCACCTGGTACCAGAAGGTGTAGAGCCACAGCCACGCCTGCCCGGGGTAGTTCCCGGTCTCGTTCATCATCCCCCATTGCTCTCCGAGCAGGTTTTGCATCTGGGCGAGCGTGCCGAGATAGCCACCGTCGGCGAGAAAGAGCAGCGCCTTGGTGAAGTTGGTTTGGTAGAAGCGACTCGTCGAGGTCAACGCACCGTCGAGCGCCCCGCTTGTCGCCATCGCGAACAGGTCGGACATCAGCACCGGGACCGGCCCGTACCTTGCCGCTGGGAAGCTGCCGACGAGCGCACCGTTCTTGAAGCGCGCTGCGTTGAGCGCCTTCGCGAATGCAGCCGTCCACGCGCGCCTGGCCGCCGGAGGTGCGTGGCCGTAGACGGCGAGTGCGGCGCGAAGACCGGGTGAGCTCTGCGCCGGGATCGAAAGCGGCCCGAGCACGAAGGCGATTGAGGCGTTGATCGGGATCTGCGCGCCGACCAGGCTCTCGAGAGAGAAGTGGCCGATGATGTTCTGGCTGGCACCGGCGACGTTGTTATACGGCGGCCCGTAGGTCGCAACACCGCTTGTCCCGTCGAGCTCCGAGAGCGCGGTGACGAGGAAATCCTTGGGTGCGGCCTGCGCCCACCCCTGGAACGTGACCGGCTTCAGATCCGGGGATGAGAACAGCAGCGAGAGCGCGGCCGCGAGGGCGGTGACTGAGACGGTCGCGATCACCGCCTCCTTGAGGATGTCGTAGCGTCGCGTCGCCCCGCTCCACTCGACCGTCGGATCGGGAGCCAGCGGATAGTCGGTACTGCTCATCGCACCGCGGGGCCGGGGCCGGCCGGGGGCCTGCCCGGCAGCGGCGGGCAGACACCGCGCCGGCGGACAAGCAGGACATGGCCGCCGATCAGCAGCGCCACAACCAGCGGAAGCAGAACGACGTGCCACATCAGCATCTGCCCGAAGTTGAGGACGTTGAAGAAAGCTCCGATCCCCGAGGCGTTCAGGCCGTCCTTGGCCTGGGTGCTGATCCACTGCGAGTCGAGGTTCTGCTGGACCAAGTACCCGGTGAACGCGGTTCCGATCGAGGCGAGGAACGCGATCGCCCCCATGATCCAGGTGAGCGTACGCCGGCCGCGCCAGGCGGCCATGAAGAACTGCCCCCAGAGATGCACGACCATGAAGAAGAAGAACAGCTCCGTCCCCCACAGGTGCATGCTGTTGACGAAGTGACCGATACTCGAGACGTGCCACCAGGACGGCCCGGCGAGCGCGAGCACCGCACCCGAGGTCAGAACCACGACAAACGCGGCGAGCGTCAGGACACCGAAGACATAGACCCACGACGACACGTACACGGGCTGGGTGTCGGGCAGCAGCCGCTCGGGCGGGAGCGCCCCCACACCCATCCTCCGGAGGCGGCCCGTCCAGGTCGGCGCCTGCTGCTCAGCGCTCACGGCCGCTCCTTGTCACGTGGGAACGGCAACACGAGCGCGAGACAGAAAACGGTGATCATCAGGACGATCACGGTGAGGTTCGCGACCGAGATCATGAACCAGCCCCAATGGACATAGTGTGGAAGCCCGTTCAGGTCGAAGAGCGCCGAGATCACCGGCCAGACTCCGCACAGCTCCGGCAGAGGCCCGCTGGGGTGAGCTGACCGCACGCTCGGCACCGTTGCTCGGCGTCGCGGCTCCGAAGCAGGTTGCGAGCCCGAGCCCTCCGGACGATCGGTGTG
>JBBQZL010000204.1:0-4469 GCA_038207745.1 Solirubrobacterales bacterium | reverse complement strand
GGGCCTTTTCCTCGGCGGAAACCTCGACGTTGCGAGGCGTCAGCAGAAAGACCTTCTCTGCGATCCGCTGCATGCCACCGTCGAGCGCGTAGGTGAGCCCCGACGCGAAGTCGATCAGGCGTTTCGAGAGCTCGTGATCGGACGTCTGGAGGTTGAGGATCACGGGAACGTTGCGCTTGAACTGGTCTGCGACCTGCTGCGCGTCGTTGAAGTTTCGAGGCACGACGAGATGCACCTGGACATCCGAGCCTCCGTTGCTGACGGAACGCAGCGGCCTGCTTCGCGATGCGGTGATCGGCTCGTCATCGGAAAAGATGTCGTCGATGTCGTCAGTCCGGGAGCGGCGCGACGAGGGCAGCCTTCTGACCGGCGAGGATTCACGATCACGCCGTGAATCAGGTAGCTCGTCACCAGATGTAACCGGGTCGAAGTCATCTTCGTACTCGGGTCCATAGTCGTGATCCTCGGCGAGGCCGAAGTAAACGAGCGCTTTATGCCATGTATCTCGGACAGCCATTGTTATCGGCGTGTTTCGGCTCGGGTGACCAGATTCCTTTACCGATTATGTCCAGATGCGAGTGGCGTTTCAACTCAGGAGAGTCTCACCAAGCCTGATGATCGTCGCGCCCTCCTCGACTGCGACCCTCCAATCCTGCGACGTGCCCATCGATAGACGGTGGAGATCGTGCTCGGCGGCCAGGGCAGCCAATCGGGCGAAATATGGACGTGACTCCTCCGGATCCCCGGCGAACGGCGGCATCGTCATCAGGCCGACAACCGAAACCTCGGAGCGCTCGATGAACTCGCCGATCGCCGCGGGTTCGATCCCGGCCTTCGCCGCTTCTCCGGAGACGTTGACCTCAACCAGGATCTCGGTCTCCGAGCCGCCGTGGCGTCCGAGCTGCTCGAGTGCGGATTCGGTGGCGACCGAGTGGATCAACCGCGTGATCGGGATCAGGCGCTTGACCTTGCGACTCTGCAGACCACCGATGAAGTCCCACTCGAAGGCACCTCCCCAGCGCTCGTGTTTTGCCTCCATGTCCTGCTGCCGGTTCTCCCCCACAAGCCTGATCCCCGCCTCGGCAAGAATCCCCATCTCGTCGATCGTGACGTACTTGGTGGCGGCCAGGATCTCGACTTTGTCGCCGACGGCCTCGCGGATCCTCCCCAGGTTTTTCGCGATCCTGGCGCTATCGAGGTTTTCAATCAGACGGGCCATCCCTCACTTCATACCGAACGGCGCCGCCAGACGAGGCCCGCCTGACGGCCGGTGCGGCCTTCGTCGCGCCTGTGGGAGAAGAAGAGATCCGGCTCGCAGGAGGTGCACCGGCCGGCGGATTCGACGTCGGCGACGCCCGCTTTCCGCAAGAGCCGGCGCGCTGCCTCCGGCAGATCGAGCATCCGTCCATCGATCAGCCCCTCCCCCAGGTGCGCAAATTCCCCGCTGACCTCGGGGCCGACTTCAAAGCAGCAGGGTCCGACCCCGGGACCGATCGCCGCCGATTCGGCTCCGATGGTCGGAACGGCGCGCTCGATGATCCCTGCTGCGAGGCCCCGCCAGCCGCAGTGGAGCATCGCGACCCCGCCGGGTCCCGAGAGCGCCACCGGCAGGCAATCGGCGACCAGGACGAGGGGCACGAGTCCACCAACCCCGGTCAGGTGCCCGTCAACCTCGGGGAGCTCACCCATGCCAGATGCAAACGGTGACGGTGACTGGGGCATCCCGTGGGCAAGCAACCCGGTCCCGTGGACCTGTCGACCCATGAGGACCTCTTCGGCCTGGATCCCAAGCGAATCCGCCAAAAGGTGGCGGTTCGAGAGCACGTCCTCGCGGGCATCATCGGTGAGGATCCCAAGGTTGAGGCTTTCGAATGGTGGCCTGCTGACGCCACCGAGGCGAGTTGTGAACACGGCAGTTGCACCCGGCATCTCGGCCTCGAGCCAGATCAGCCCACCCTGCTCCCGCCATCTCATCGCCCTCAGCCCTCTTCGGGGTCTGGCGACAACGCGATCGCAAGCTCCTGATCGTGTCCCTCGATACCGTCGTTCAGCTTGGCCCTGAGAGCCCTCCTGAGAGCACGGCCGACCGCAGGCCCCTCGGGCACGCCGGCTTCGATCAGGTCGGATCCATTGATATCGAGCATCACCGACCGCCAGGTTCTGACATATCGATCCAGCCACGATGCACCCATGGCCCGCGCTATCGCGAGGTCCTCGGGTACAACGCCCCGGGCCGCCTCAACCGCATCCCACGGGGTGTCCGGGCTGGTGGCGGCCAGCCGCGTCGCATCCGGCCGCCCTCCGCTGATCAGCGCAAACAGAGCCCGATCGCGTGTCGCCACCTGGTCCCAGGGAGACTCGCCCAGCGTTGCCTCCAGCTGCTCTGCAACCTCGAGGGTCGTGGAGGCGGTCTGAAAGACGCCCCAATCGTCAAGCCGGCGAAGCGCAACCAGCGCGCTTGGCTCGCCTGTGATCAGCCGCAGCTCGGCGTCGCGACGATCGGCAGAGACAGTGGAGAGATCGGCTGAGCGGATCAGACCCAGCGTCTCCGGCTCGAGTTCGAGATCGAGCCGGGCTGTGTAACGGGCCGCCCGAATCGCTCGCGTCGGGTCGTCCACGAATGATCGGGGATGCAGGATCCGGAGTGTTCCAGCTCCCAGGTCCCTGAGGCCTCCATGCGGATCGATCACATGTGGCTCTCCGAATAGCGGGATCGCGATTGCGTTGATCGTAAAGTCTCTGCGGCCAAGGTCTTGATCGATCGAAGCGGGCTCGACCACCGGGAGGGCACCCGGATGATCGTAGGTTTCCCGGCGCGATGAAGCGAGATCAACGACCTGTTCGCCAAGCTGCGCTGTGGCGGTCGAGAAGCGCTCATGGGTGGTGATTTCTCCGCCAAGACGGTCGGCCAGCTCCGTCACCGGCCCCTCGATAACCAGGTCGAGGTCTGCGGGCCGCTTGCCCAGAAACAGGTCTCGAACCGCGCCCCCGGCCAGGTGGACGGGCAGATCTCCGATCAATTCCCGCAGCGAATCGAGCTGCGAAAGACCGTTCCGCATTGCGGATTCAACGTCCTCACCCGTGTAGAGCAACCTCGGCATCGTCAGCGGTTTCGTACCATGACCACTCTCTCGGATGCCTGACAAGCCAACACCCGCGCCCGATGAACCGGCAAAGAAGCCTCGCTGGTGGCACAACCGACGCAAGCTGATCGCAGCCATTGCGGGCTTCGCCCTGCTGCTTTGCGCCATCGCGGCGGTCGGCTACACGGTCGTCAAGCGGCCGCCGGATGTGAACAAGGGCGATGTCGTCCCGTTCGAGAAGCCGGCCGAGAAGCCCAAGCCCGTGATCAAGACGACCAATTGGCCGATGTACGGCTATGACAGGGCCCACACGCGCCACCTTCCGGCCGACAAGGTCAAGCCGCCGTACAAGGAGCTCTGGAAATACAACGACGAGCCGCTGCTCGAGTTCCCGCCGATCTTCGTGGATGGCCGCCTCTTTTTCATAGACAACGATGGCTTCACGTTCTCGCTGGACGCGGATACAGGCAAGACGATCTGGACCCGGCGGATCGCCCAGCTCAATGCCTCGTCCCCGACCTACTCGCGCGGCCGGCTCTACATTGCCAACCTCACGCCCGGTCAACTCGTCTGCCTCGACGCGAAGACCGGCAAGACGATCTGGAAGCGGTCCCTTCCCGGCCGCACCGAGTCATCGCCGCTGGTGGTGGGCGGGCGGATCTACTTCGGCAACGAGGATGGCGGCCTCTATGCCGCAAGCATCAAGGACGGGCACACGATCTGGCGCGCCGGCCTCGCGGGTCCCGTCAAAGCCTCGCCGGCCTTTGACAAGGGGACGCTGTTCGTCGGGGACTATGGCGGCGAGATGAGCGCCGTCAACGCCAGGGACGGTTCGATCAAGTGGCAGGCTGGATCGCAGGGCCTCAGCTTCAGCCGCACCGGGGAGTTCTACTCGACTCCCGCGGTTGCCTTCGGTCGCGTCTACAGCGGCAACAACGATGGGCGCGTCTACAGCTTTGACGAGGGCAACGGGGAGCTTGCCTGGACCCATTCCACCGGCGGATACGTCTACTCGAGCCCGGCGGTGGCCGCGACCAAGGGAACCCCGCCGACCGTCTACATCGGGTCCTTCGATGGCAACGCCTATGCGCTCGACGCCAAGACGGGCGAAACAAGATGGCAGCGTGAGATGGGTGGATCGGTGATCGGCTCGCTTAGCGTGATCGGCAAGATCGTCTACATCGCGACCTTCGAGGGCACGACGACCTACGGCTTCCGGATCAAGGACGGCAGCACCGCATTCACCTACCACACAGGTGCCTACTCGCCGGTGATCTCGGACGGCCGCCGGATCTACCTGATCGGCTACTCGAGCCTGCGCGCACTCCAGCCATACAACAAGAAGAAGGCCCGGAGGCGGGCCGGCGCCGAGGCACGGGCCAAGGC
>JBBQZL010000203.1:0-4543 GCA_038207745.1 Solirubrobacterales bacterium | reverse complement strand
GTATTTTACCCAATCCTCGTGGGAAAATGTTTGGCGAGGGAGAATTGTCCGGGATCGGGGCCCCGTCAAGGTCGCTTACAGGGAGTCGCGGGCCGGGTTCAGTGCGTGCAGGGGGCAGACGAGCCCCCGATACCTGGCGCTGCAAAAAAGGATGACGCTTATCGCGCTGATCTGGATGCCGCCGAGCACGATGAATACCAGCGCGGGAAGCAGTACGGCGTGAACGGTCATCAGGACCGAGGCAAGAAGCCAAAGCGAGAATGCGCGTCTACTGATTCCGGCCGAACACCGCTCCCGAATCAAGTGGCGAATCTGTGGCAGATAGGCATATCCGGCTAGCGAGGCTCCACTCAGGCCTATCAACTCGCTCATCGAGTCCTTTCGCGTCTTGGTGTCACGTCTCCCTGGGCCTTTCCGTCCCCGAATTCTGGCTGTATCGGGGCGAGCGGCGCAACCATCAGCGGGCATCGCGATGCCCGAGCGAGATGCTTGGAGATGCGGTTCGCGACCAGGCGTCCTTTGGGTCCTTCGACGGGTGACCCGAGCAGCAGCAGGTCTACTTCCTCTCCGAAGGTTCCGAGCTCCTCTATCGCCATCCCATAGGCCGCTCGTGAGGTCACGTGGTCGAGTTCGCCCAGCCGATGCAGCATCTCGTTGAGCCGGGGATCGGTCCGCATGACGCTGTTCAGCGGCGCGAGCTTGGAACCGTCGAAGCGAATTGCGGCGACGACGATCAGGGCATGGATCTCGACACCTCCGCCGCCGGCAAGGTCGCGTGCCTTGGCAAGTGCGGCTTCGCTCTCGGCTGAGGCGTCATATCCCACGCCGATGATCTCGATCGGCGTGGAGACCTCGGCGTACCCCCGCGGTGCAATGGCTACTGCGCAGGGGGCGCATTGAAGCGAAGCTCGCGTGTCGTCCCCCGCCAGAACTCGACCCACGACACCCCGGCGACAGGTGCCAACGATCAGCAGGTCTGCTCCATGCTCCTCGGCGTAGCGGTGCAACCCGACAGCTACCGAGGTCCCACCGATGCCGGCCACCTCTGCTACCCCACCGGCCGCCTCCCGTTCGCTTTCCAGTAGGTGTCGGGCCTCCTCTTGTGCCGCGGAATCGAATTCATGGACGATCACCGCGGTCGTTTCCAGGTGGACGTGGACAAGGGTGAGCTGTCCTTGAAGATCCAGCAGCTGACGACCGAGGGCGACGGCGTCGCGGCCGCCGCTTCTACCGTCAACTCCGACGATCACGTTCTTGAACATCTTGGGCCCCCTTTCTGGTTGCTGCAAAGACCCTTTGCTTAAGAAGTGCACGCTCGGCGGGCCGCACACCGACGATTTCGAGGTGTTGCCTCCTACCTTTGGGCAGATGAACCGCGATGATCTCGCTTGCTTTGCGGCCGATCAGGGCCTGGCCGATCGGTGAGGCGGCCGTGGCGGTGTTGGCGCGCGGAGCTTCGTGGCCGCCGACCAGCTCATGCTTCACCAGCTCACCGTTGTCGGTGTTCTTGACTTCGACAATCGTGCCCACCGCTGCCCGGCCGTCGAGCGATCCGCTGTCGATTACCTGGGCCCGCTCCAGCAGCTCATCGAGGCGGGCGGCTCGGACGGCCAGGATGATTTCTTCCTCCTGGATCTGCAGGTAGTCGTCATTGCCCGCCGGGGCACCGAAAGCGCGTGCCTCCCGCAACCGGTCGGCCATGTCGAGCTCGAGTTCGCCACGGAGGCGCTCAAGCTCTGCCCGTAGGAGCCGCTCTCCATCGCGCGTGATGATTGCGCTGGGTGGGGCCCCGAGGGTGCCATTCGTCGCGTTCGAATTGTCATGGACAACGGTCTGAGTCTCTGGGGTAGTAGTCATGCCGATGATCTTCGCCTCTTCCAGAGCGGCCAGCTATGGGCTCAAAGACCCATTTCGTGAGAGCGTCAAGCGGATGCAGTCCGCCCCTTCGACAAGGGTCCGTCCATCGCTGCAGTGGCAGACATCGATGACAAGGTCGGGGCAACCCCAGCTCTTGTATTCGTCGGCATCGATTAGGAACGGGACACCCCCGACCTGGCCGAGCTGCAGATCGTTGATCCCAGACGGCAGCTTCGCCTCGGTCACCGAGGGCGGGATGTCGCAGTCGCGGCCGCCGCCTGACTCGCGAAAGGCGATCGCCCGATGCTCGACCCGAAGTCGCATGATCGCGTCCAGGGCCGCCGGGGTCGCGATGACCGTGCCCATATCGGGCGGAAAGCGACTACTGCGACGCGTCCGGCGAGCCGTTGCTCGAGCATCAGTCGAGGTTTGGTTGAAACCCACCGCTCGAGTCGATTCGGTGGGCTCCGGCGGCTGCCCGAAGCTTGTGGCGTGCGTCGTGCAGGGTCTTGTAGATCGCCCCGCGGCTTTTGTCCAGCCGGGCGGCCAGCACATCGATCGGGACATCGTTGAGCGCGACTGCGACGAGAACCTCACGCTGATGGACGCTTAGGCGGGTTGCCATCGCCTCTTTCAGCGTGGCGAAGAGCTCCTTCATCTCAAGGTCCTCTTGGGCCGTTGGACCGCAGCTGGCAAACCGACCCCAGCTGTCGGATTCAATTGGTACCTCCCGACCCTGCCAGGCGCGAGTGCGAACCACCGCGGCGGCCTCAAACAAGGCGAACTTGTAGGCCCAGGTGGTAAAGCGACTATCGCCGTGGAAGTCATCGAGCTTGCGGAGTACCGCGAGGAGGGCGTCATCGGCGCTCTGCTGAGCGAGGTCGTCGTAGTCATCTCCCCATAGATGAGGAAGCATCGCGCGGCGACGGCTGACCTCAAACCGCGCCCCCCTGAGAAGCAGGGAATGCAGCTCCTCGATACCCGCCTCCAGGTCGGGACTCCCCGGCATGAGTCGCTCGATCCACCCTTGCGAATCCGGATCCACATCGCGCCTGACTGCGCCTTTGCTCGGCATGAGAGCTGGGCGATCCGAGGTTCCGATCATGTCAACAGCGTCACGGTTCGCCGAACCGCAAGCCATGGTCAGGAATGCCCATCTCGCCTCAGGACCACCCACGCTGGCCAAACTCTTGCCCACAGAGGTAAGACGGAGGTCCGATCACGCGCTAAGCAAGGAAGACCAAAGATCCATACGATTGTCGAGCAGAATCGGGAGGTGGCAAGCGCGATGAGCAAAAAGCAGACCTTCATCATCGTCGGCGCAAGTCTGGCCGGCGCAAAGGCCGCTGAGGAGCTGCGCGAGCGAGGGTTCGACGGGCGCGTGGTGCTGATCGGCTCGGAGCCTGAGCGGCCCTACGAACGACCACCGTTGACCAAGGACTACCTGCGGGGTGAGTCTGACCGCGAGTCGACCTTTGTTCACGAGGACGGCTTCTATGCCCAGCACGAGATCTCGCTGATGACGGAGACGACCGTTTCGGCGATCGACCCCGCCCTGGCCGCCGTCACGCTGGCGGACGGCCGTGAGCTGGGCTACGACCGACTTCTCCTGGCGACCGGCGCGGAGCCGCGACGAATCACGGTTCCCGGAGCTGGGCTCGACGGCATCCACTATCTGCGGACTCTCGCGGACTGTGACCTGCTGCGAGACCGACTCGATCGCGCAGACCGCATCGCGGTGGTGGGGGCCGGCTGGATCGGCAGCGAGTTCGCCGCGTCGGCTCGCCAGGCCGGCCATGAGGTCACCCTGATCGACCCGACCACTCTGCCCAATGAGCGGATCTTCGGTACCGAGATCGGGGCTTTCTATCGCGACGTACATGCCGAACACGGCATCGACATGGCGCTGGGCGAGGGGGTCGAGTCATTCGAGGGGGACGGCGCGCTCGAGCGGCTGCGCACCAGCAGTGGCCAGGTGATCGACTGCGACCTCGCTGTGGTCGGAATCGGCGTCATTCCGCGCCTGGAACTCGCCAAGAACGCAGGCCTGTCGATCGACAACGGCATCCTCGTCGACGAGGCGCTGCAGACTTCGGCACCCGGGATATTCGCCGCCGGTGACGTGGCCGGCGCCTGGCACCCCTTCTACGGCGAACGGATCCGCGTCGAGCACTGGTCCAATGCGCTCAACCAGGGACCGGCCGCGGCACGGGCGATGCTCGGCGAGCCGGTCAGCTACGACCACATTCCCTACTTCTTCTCCGATCAGTACGAGGTCGGAATGGAGTACTCGGGGTATGCGCCACATTGGGATGAGGTTGTCTTCCGCGGCGAGCGGGAGAGCGGCGAGTTCATCGCCTTCTGGCTGCGCGACGAGAGGGTGGCAGCCGGGATGAACGTCAACATCTGGGACGTCAACGACCAGATCCGCGCCCTGATCGAATCCCGCCGGGCGTTTGACCCGGGGGCGCTGAGCGACCCCGACACGCCACTTGCTTCGTTGAGCGCCGAGCCCGCCAAGGGAGGTTGAACGATGCCTCCCAACCCGAACCTTGCGCGTTTGCACGACGCCGGCGTTTCGATCTGGCTCGACACGCTCTCCCGCGAGCTGCTCGAAAGCGGTGAATTCGCCCACTTGATCCGCGACTGCAGCGTTACCGGTGCGACATCGAACCCGACGATCTTC
>JBBQZL010000202.1:0-4547 GCA_038207745.1 Solirubrobacterales bacterium | reverse complement strand
CCGGGGGTCCAATGGGGGCCGAGTTCTCGGCCACGTCGTGTAGTGGTTGGGCGGCGACGCCGATGGCGAGGCTGGCGCCGGCGCTGATCGCGATCTCGGGCGGATCGAGGTAGCGGCAGCAGACCTCGCCCGCCCGCTTCTCGAAGTGCTCCTGGTCGAAGCCGCTCATCACCAGTAGTCGGTGAGGTGGGGCTTGACGTCGACCTCGCGCAGGATCTGGTGCGCGTGGGCCCGATCGGCGGGCTCGGAGATCAGCTCACTCTGCTCCCCGACACAGCGTAGGAGCAGCGCGGTAGGATCCGCGGAGCGAGACAACGCGCTCAAGCAGAACGATTATCCATGGCAATCCTCCTCATCGTCATCGTCCTCGTCGCCGTTCTCGTGGTCCTCTCCCTGATCGGGATCCGGAACTCGATCATCCGCGAGCGCAACCGCTGCGAGGAAGCCTGGAGTGGCATCGACGTGCAGCTCAAGCGCCGCCACGACCTGGTGCCCAACCTGGTCGAGACCGTCAAGGGCTATGCCGCGCATGAGCGGGGGGTCTTCGAGAAGGTAGCCAAGGCGCGGGCCGGAGCGATGGCGGCGCACGGCCCGGGGCAGAGCGCCGGGGCCGAGCAGCAGCTGACCGCGGCACTGGTCGACCTGCGGGCGGTGGCGGAGAACTACCCCCAGCTGCGCGCCACCGAGAACTTCCAGCAGCTGTCGAGCAACCTG
This sequence comes from Solirubrobacterales bacterium, assembly GCA_038207745.1. Taxonomy (GTDB): domain Bacteria; phylum Actinomycetota; class Thermoleophilia; order Solirubrobacterales; family 70-9; genus JBBQZL01. The sequence continues at coordinate 3,833 of JBBQZL010000202.1, read as the reverse complement.
GCGGAGATCGAGGGCCAGATCCAGGCCGCCCGCGACGCTTACAACGCCGACGTGCAGTCCTACAACACGAAGATCCAGGTCTTCCCCAATTCCCTGCTCGCGAGGCGAGGCGGCTTTCAGCCGATGGAGTTCTTCGCGATCGAGGACAGTGGCGAGCGGGAGCCGATCGCGGTCAGCTTCGGAGACTCTCGGTAGCGGTCTCCTTACTTCTCGGCGCCCTCGGCGCCCTCGCCTTTGCAACTGCGCTCGAGCCACGGCTACCAGCATGCCTCGGGCTTCATTTTCGCCTTCATCCTCGGCCCGGTTGTCTTCCTCGCTCTCGCCTTCATCCTCGACGCCGTCGGCCCGAACGGGACCGTCATCGGCGTCGATGCCTCGGCGGGGATGCTGGCCGACGCCGCGAAGCTGATCAGGCGCCGCGGCTGGTCGAACGTCCAGCTGCTGCGCCAGGGTGCCACCGAATTGCAGATCGACGGCGACGTCGACGGAGTGCTGTTCAGCCTCGGTTACTCGGCGCTGCCCGAACCACGCCCGGCCCTGGCGCTGGCGTGGGAGCGGTTGGGACCCGCGTCTCGCGTCGTCGTGATGGACATGGGGCTCACCCACAGCCGTTGGCACCGCCTGCTTCACCCGCCCGCCAGCCTGCTCGTCAAGCTCGGGCCGGACGATGCCTATTCCGATCCCTGGAGCGACCTGGCCGCCTACGATCCGGCCGAGACCGAGCGGTTTCTGCTCGACTTCTACAGGGGCAGTGGCTGGCAGGCGTGGTGCGGGGTCACCTCGCCTACTACGCGGTGCCGGGCAACACCGAAGCCGTGAGCGCCTTCCGCATGCACGCGACTGGCACTGGTGTCGGGCGCTACGGCACCGCAGCCAGCAACTGGACGGGGATGAACCGGCTCTCGGTTCGGTGGCTTCCCCCTGCCCGCATCATGCATCCCTGGCCCGACCTGCGCTTTGACGCCAAGACCCGAGGGAGGAGCCCAGTGCGATAGCGGTGCACGCTGGGATCTGTGCGGGGGCCGCCGGTAACGGCGGTCTCCACCGCGATACGCCAGACCAATGTCAATCGCTGCATCCGCGAGGGGCGGGCGGCGCTGCGAGGTAGACCTGCCCCGTTCCGGCGGACAACAGTTCTCGGCTTGGCATCAAGCCGCTTCCTTTAGTTGATTGAGGGAGAGAGTCTCAAACTCCTCCGGGGACGCATAGTTCGGTGTCGTGTGGATTCTCTGGCGGTTGTAGAAGACCTTGATCCACTCGAAGATCGCGACCCGCAGGTCGCCTCGGGTGGGCCAGGAGTAGCGGTCGACCAGCTCCCGCTTCAAGGTCGCGAAGAAGGACTCGGCGACGGCGTTGTCCAGAGGCGATCCGCCTGGGTCATGGAGAGGTCGATCCCGGCCTCCTTGCAGCGCTGCCCGAAGACCAGCGACACGTATTGCCCGGACTCAATCGGTCCTCGCAACACCGGGTCATCAGTGAGCGGTCAGGGAGCCAAGCGTCCCAGCAATGATCACACCGACAGAGAGGATGGCAAAGCTAATCGACGTCATCGATACCGTGCCGAGCCAGGGTCCCTGTCCTCGCGTCCCGGCGTTGGCGCCGTGATCATCCGGACCTGTCAGCTGATCGCGCTCGCGGGCGTTCGGGTTGTGGGCTTCAGCGGTGGGATCGTGACCGCCCGGGTGAGAGGCCGCGGGGTGAGCACCCGAGCCCTGTATTGCGGCCCCGGCGAGGGCGAGGCCCGCAGCCAGAGGGACAGGCGCCCCGGCGGGCTGTACGGTCAGCATCCCATGCTTTAGGCCGGCCGCAACGAGCCACCAGTTCAACGGGTAGGCCACGACGAAGCCCAGGGTCAACGAGATGGATAGCACAAACCAGAATGAGGGCTGCCCGGGACCAGGCCCCATGAGGTGCTGGAGCCAGGGCACGCTCAGCGCCGCCATACCGGCCATCACCCCGTTCATCGACACCAGCTCTGGAAGGAACGTCATCCGCAGACTGCGGCCGTAGTCACCGCCGGCCATAGCTCGCATAAACAACGCTTGAAAAATCGTCCACCCGAATAGGAATCCGACGGCATACTCAGCGAGCAGATCGGCCCACGGCGGCAGTCCCAAACGTGAGGTCACCGCCGCGGCGAACAAGATCCCGAGGCCGTCGCCCGCGACGCAGTGCATGGTCGAACCCACGACCTGGCGCCAGCGGGCTCGGACATACTCGGCGTGGGTGCCTGGCAGCGGCTCGCGACACGCCAGCACGTACAACAGCGCACCAATCGGTCCGGAATACAGCGTGACCACCACAAATCCCCACTTCAGGACCGGGGACTCCGGCGTACGCCGGATATCGGCCGCCACGAACACGACGGAGGCGAACACCTCGATGAACCACAAAAGCATGACCCCGCCAAGCATCTCGCCTCTCCCGCTGTCTCGTGACCTGCGGTCCGTGGCACGCCAAGCACCGCGGACAGCAGGAGACTGCCAAGCACCGCGGACAGCAGGAGACTGTTCAGCAAGTCGCGCTCACCCTGGTTCGCGCGGCTCAAACCTGCCGCGCCTGGGTGGCGCTTGTGATTATCGCGACGATACTCGATCTCGACGACCGTCTGCAGGTTGCGGAGCTGCAGCGCGAGCGGGTGGGCCATCATCGTCTCGGAGGCGCACCCGAGCTCCCCCGCGGCCCGGGCTTCGCCCTCGGCCGCGATGATCGTCTCGCGCTCGGCCTGACGCGCCATGCATGCTCTCCGGCAGCTGGATGTGCTTGAGGTCGACCGAGGTGACCTTCACCCCCACTCCTCGGAGTGTACGTCGAGGATCTAGCGGATGTTTTGGTTGGTCGTCTTGGTCTCCGACGGCGTCAACGACGCCCCGGCGTTGACGAAGGCCGACTGCGGCATCGCCGTCTCAGGCGCGACCGACTCCGCCGCGCGAGCTCGGCGGGTTCGTCCTGCGAAAAGCCCGCGTCTCCGCCGTAGGAACAAGTCGTCGGCGAGGCATGCTCCTGCTTGAATCGGCCGGTCCCTCCGAGCTCCTTGGACGGCGGAGCCGGCCGCGGAGAATCATCGACGGCTGGCGACGACTCCGGGTTGGCTTTCTTGTCGAAGTCAACTTCGACACCGCAGTGGCTCAGTCCCAGCCCAGGAGAGGTTGCGGCGCGCGCCGAAGTCCGAGTCAGTACCCGGTCGGATGCCGCACGACGAACTTACCCGACACGACCGAGCGGGTGCTTGTGTACCAGCGCGGCCCGGTGCCGCCGATCGAGCCCGCGGTGTCCCAGCGTAGGCCGGCGATCACGGCATAGGTGTGGCCGGCGTTGGCATAGACGGAGATCCACGAGCCTGCCCGCGGTTCTCCCCAACTCATCAGACCGGTCGAATCCAGCGGCGAAGAGATGAGCCTGGCGCCGCGCAGCGCGTAGCTGACTGCCCCGGAGCAGTCATAGCCTTTGTCCCACCAGCGGCCGTGCCCACCGCCCCAGATGTAGGGCTTGGTGCGAATCTTGTTCGCGGCTTCGATCACCTTCTTGACCCCGGGCGGGGCGCTGGCGGGAGCGACGGCCAAGCCTTTTACAAGCTTGGCTTTGGCGCCGGGGACCGTCGGCTGTTCACACCCGGCCGGGTTGGCGGTGACGCCTCCGTAGGGGCCTTCACACGCTGCGGCGGAGGCGCCAGCGGGGGAAAGCAGCAGGAATGCAAGCGCGGTCAGAGCAATAGCTCCGCCCAACATCCGTTTCAGTGCAAGCAAAACTCATCTCCTTCGTCTGCCTACGGAGTTAGCTGACGGACTCGCGCTGAAAGAGCTTGCGCTACAGACTTGCGTCTGATTCGCCCC
>JBBQZL010000201.1:0-4562 GCA_038207745.1 Solirubrobacterales bacterium | reverse complement strand
CGTCCGCGCCCGAGCGGCCGTAGCGCCGCTCGAGTTCGGTCACCGTGCGGCCGGGCATCCGATCCGATCGCCGTGCTCGCGGGATACGTCGGCCGTGAGGCCGGGAAGGCAGATCGTCGCCGTCGCACGCTCCATCGCACGCACCATAACAACGCGGTCGCCGAGCGGCCGGGACACTGGCGGCAGCATGTCACATCGAGCGCAATGATCCTGATCCGTCGGCCTGCTCCCAGACCTCGGTTGGGCTGCTCTTTGCGGGCACAGGGATCGCAATCGGCCCGGACGATGGTCTGGGGCATGAACCCTTTCTATTTCTTCTTCGGCCTCGCCCTGAAGTGGCCGGCCGTCACAGCGATCGAGTAGGTCTCGCAAAGCTGAGAGCGCGGGGACCATCCTGGTGGCTGACGTCGAATCTGAACTCATCCTCTTCCGCTTCGAACCGGATGTGAGCTGAACCGATCTTCGAGCTGACGTAGCCCGAGCTGCCATCCGTGCAGAGGTAGGGCAGGTTTGTGACCTTGATGCCGGTGAGCCTTGTCGGGCTTGTGCGCCTGCGCTTCACCACCATGGCGATCCTGCCCCTGCCGCTGGAGGCTTTGAGCACCCCCTGAACCTTCGTCCCGCCACCGGCGAGTGCGATCGATCCAAAGGCCACCGCCAGGATCCCGCACACAATCGCAAGCACGAGTCCCGTTCGTCTCCCCATACCCGACTCCTCCCGATTCGTGTGCCGGAACCCTGAAAAACGAACCGGCTTCCCGGAGCCGGTCAAGATGTCCGCATATGCTGACCTCTGATGGCGCAGGACCCGCATCGAGTCGGCAGGACCGGGTCGGCCGTATCCTGGCCGCTCCTGGGATTGGCCGGGAGCGCGGCGATCGCTTCGATCGCACTGGTTCCGGCGGCGCTTGAAGGCTCCCCATACCTCGGCTCCTCGCTCAACCCCTGGATCGCGGTCTTCGCGATCGCGGCCTTCGCGGCTCTCGTCTCCGTCCCCTTCCTCGCAAACGAGCGGATCGTTGCCTCCGATCCCGAGCGTGACGAGGCCTGGGAGCGGGCTTTGGTCGTCTGGGGCGCGGTGGCACTCGGTGTCCTGGCAACCGGTGTCGTGGTGATCTCCGGGTGACGGGCGAGTCCAATCCGGAGCCGGCCGCTCGCCCGACCCGGGTCAGCCGTCGCGAGCTGCTTGCCGCAGGCGCCGTTGCCGCCGGTGGCATCTACTTCGGCCTCGGCAGCAGGACCCGCGGCGGCTCCCCCTCCCACCGCGGGCGGGTGATCGTGGTCGGCGCCGGGCTCGCGGGGCTGAGTGCCGCCTGGGAGCTGGAGCGCCGCGGCTGGGAGGTGGTCGTGCTGGAGGCGCGGCACCGTATCGGCGGCCGCTGCCGCACCCTGCGCGGCTTCGCCGGGGGCCAGGTCGCCGAGGCCGGTGGTGAGTACATCGACACCACCCACCGCGAGATGCGCCGCTTCGCCCGCAGCTTCGGGCTGCGGCTCGACGACGTCCGCGGAAGCGAGAGCCGCTACGACGACGTCGCCTACATCCGTGGCCGGTACCGGAACTATGCGCAATACGCCGGCGGCGGGGTCTGGTCCGAGATCGATCGCTTCTACGAGCGGGCTTGGCGCCTCTCCCGGGGGCTCGACCCGGCCGACCCGGCGGCCGCGGGGGGGCGCCACGATCGCCGCAGCGTCGCCGACTTCATCGATCAGCTCGGCATCAGGGGGCGTGCGCGCGAGGTCCTCGACCGCGAGATCCGCGACGACTACGCAATCGAGCCGGCGAAGCTCTCACTGCTCTTCCTGCTGATCGAAACCAAGGCCACGTGGAATACCCCCGATTCAGGCGAAGAGGCCTTCCGCGTCCACGGCGGCAACGACCGGATCGCGCACGGGTTCGCCAACCGCCTGAGGCGAGAGCCGCACCTCGGCGCCCGGGTTACCGGGGTGAGAGTCAGATCGAATGGAGTGCAGGTCACCGCCGGTGGCGAGGAGATCCATGGTGACCAGGTGATCCTGGCTGCGCCACTGCCGGGGCTTCGCAAGGTTCGCTTCGAGCCGGCCCTTCCCGACGCGGTCGCCGGCGCGATCCGCGAGGTTCAGTACGGGCCGATCACCAAGACGCCGCTGCAGTACGACCGGCGCTTCTGGCACCGGCGCGGTTTCAGTGGCGACACCTCCACCGATCTTCCCCTCTCGACCACATGGGAGGCGACCGATCGCCAGCGCGGGCGGCGCGGAATCCTGATGGCCTACGCATCCGGAAACGCTGCGCTGGCCGCGGCAAGGATCCCCGAGGCCCGGCGGATCGACGCCACGGCAGGCCAGCTCAACCGGATCTACCTAGGCTCCGCGGCGCTGCTCGGGCGCGGAGCCTCGGTCGCCTGGTCGAACAGCCCGTTGAACGGAGGCGCCTACAGCGCCTTTGCCCCCGGACAGGTCACCGACTTCTGGACGGCGCTTCGCCGGCCATACGGCCGGATCCACCTCGCGGGAGAACACACCGCGACCCTGTCCGGCTACATGGAGGGAGCACTGCGAAGCGGGCTGCGGGCCGCCCGCCAAATCGACGCCGCGGAGGACTGATCGGCCCGGCGTGAAGCTCGCGGCTCGCCTCCAACGAGCTGCCCGTCTTGCTCGGCTTCCGAGGACTTTCCACGGACATTGCGGATTCTCGCCCGCCACGACCCCTCAGATTCTTGACCGTCCGCTTGAGGCAGGGTTAGGTTCATCTGCTGGGTCCGGCTCTGTCAAGGGAAGAGGGAGAAACATGAAGCTGGTGATCGGGATCGTTCGCCCCGAGAAGGCGAACGATGTCCTGGAGGCCCTCTACCGGGCAGAGGTGCGCGGCGTCTCGATCAGCCGGGTCCAGGGCCACGGAGGGGAGCTGGACCGGGTCGAGACCTACCGCGGCACGACCGTGAAGATGGGGCTGGCCGAGAAGGTCCGCTTCGAGATCGCCGTCTCGGAGCCGTTTGTCCAGGCGGCGATCGACGCGCTCTGCGAAGGCGGGCGGACCAACGAGGTCGGTGACGGCAAGATCTTCGTCGTCGCGCTCGAGCGGGCAGTCCGGATCCGAACCGGTGAGACCGACGACAGTGCCGTCAGCCCGGTGGACAAGTGATCGACCCCTCAGGGCTGGTGATTGCGGTCCAGGTGAATGCAGGCGACACGGCGTGGATGCTCGCTGCGACAGCGCTGGTCCTTCTGATGACTCCCGCGCTCGGGCTCTTCTATGCGGGCCTGACCCGTTCGAAGAACACGCTCAACACCTTCATGATGTGCATCGCCGCGATCGCGGTCGCAACTGTGACCTGGGCAGCCGTCGGCTACTCGCTCGCCTTCGACGGGGACAACGGTTTCGTCGGCGGATTGGGCCACGCGTTTCTCGCCGGTGTGACCTTCGAGCCCCGCTCCGGCACAACGATCCCGGAGCTCCTGTTCATGGCCTTCCAGGCGACCTTCTGCATCGTCTCGGTTGCGCTCGTATCCGGCGCCGTCGTCGAGCGGATGCGCTTTGGTCCCTTCCTCGTCTTCGCGGCCCTCTGGTCGGTGTGCGTCTACGCGGTTATGGCCCACTGGGCCTTCGGAGGCGGCTGGCTGCAGGCAGGCGGAACCCTCGACTTCGCCGGCGGCATTCCGGTCGAGATGGGTTCGGGCTTCTCGGCTCTTGCGGCGGCGCTGGTGGTCGGGGCCCGCAAGGACTACGGGCGGCAGGCGCTGCTACCCCACAACGTGATGTACGTGCTGCTCGGCGCCGGCCTGCTCTGGTTCGGCTGGTTCGGCTTCAACGGCGGAAGCGGCTTCTCGACCGGCAATTCCAGCATCCTCGCCTTCACGAACACCTTGCTGGCGCCCGCATGCACCCTTATTGTCTGGTTCGCGCTCGACCTCCTGCGCGGACGGCGGGTGACGGCGATCGGGGCGGCGACCGCAATCATCGTCGGCTGCGTCGGGATCACCCCGGCCGGCGGATACATCAGCCCAGGCTGGGCGATGGCGCTCGGCGCACTCGCCGCGCTTCCGAGCTACGCGATCATCGTCTGGCGGCCGAGGACACGGGTCGATGAGACGCTTGATGTGCTCGCGGCCCACGGGATCGCAGGCTTCACCGGCATCCTCTTCATCGGGATCTTCGCCCAGGTCTCCTGGAACGGCGTCTCGGACGGCCTCCTCTACGGGAATGCCGCACAGTTCGTCGACCAGGGGCTGGCAGCCATCGCGTCCCCCGCCTATGCCTTTGTGGCGACCTTCATCCTGCTCAAGGTGATCGCCCTGTTCACGCCTCTGCGCGGAAGCGAGCGCGAGGAGGCGCTTGGAATGGACATCATCCATCACGGCGAGGAGGCCTACGCCTCCGGTGAGGGCGCGATCCTGATCACCGAGCCGGCTGGCGAGGCCAGGGTCGCAACCGCCGGCAGGAGCTAGGTGTAAGAACCAACCACGTTGTTCCGGTTGAGCTCGGCTAATCGAGCCCCGGGCGGTCTCTTTGCCAGAGATCCGTGAGGTCGCTTCCAATTATAGAAGTCAAGCCAACCGGAAAGAGCTGCTGTTCTTTCGGCTGA
>JBBQZL010000200.1:0-4618 GCA_038207745.1 Solirubrobacterales bacterium | reverse complement strand
GCCAAGATCGAAGAGCTCAGGCCCCGCTGTGACGCCGAGGCAGATGAGGTCCGTGCGCTCGGCGGTCTCTTCATCTGCGGAACCGAGCGCCACGAATCCCGGCGGATCGACAACCAGCTCCGCGGTCGGGCAGGACGCCAGGGCGACCCGGGAGAGAGTCACTTCTACCTGTCCGCCGAGGACGAGGTGATCCGTCTCTTCGCCGGTGACCGGATCTACCGGATCCTTGATCGGCTCGGTCCGGTTGATGAAGAAGGCGAAGAGCTTCCTCTGGAGGCCAAGATGCTGACCAGGACGGTCGAGAACGCCCAGAAGAAGGTCGAGGAGCAGAACTTCCTGATCCGCAAGCGCGTGCTCGAGTACGACGATGTGATGAACGAGCAGCGCCGGGTCGTCTACAAGTATCGCCGCGAGATCCTCGAGGGTCGCGACATTTCGGATGTTGCCCGATCGGAGATGGGCGGGGTGATCGAGCGCCTCGTTGAGGAGTACACGCCGGGCGACATCATCGAGGACTGGGACATGGCAGAGCTCGAGACTCAGCTTCGCCTGATCTGGCCGGTCGGCATCGATGTTGCGGGCCTTGCGCCGGAATCGATCGACCGCGAGACTCTCTCGACCGAACTGCTCGAGGATGCAGAGAAGGCATACGACGAGCGTGAGGGCGAGTTTGGCGAGGATCTGATGCGTTATCTCGAACGCTCGATCCTGCTTCAGGTCATTGACACCCGGTGGCGTGAGCACCTCTTCGACATGGACTATCTCCGTGAGGGTATCCATCTCCGGGGATTCGCCCAGATCGATCCACTGGTCGCCTACAAGAACGAGGGCTTCTCGATGTTCGAGGAGTTGATGCACTCGATCTGGGAGGAGTTCAGCAAGCTGATCTTCCACGTTGAGGTCGATATCGCCCCCGCCGAGGCAGAGCAGATCTTCGGGACCACCGAGAGCTCACAGACCAACACCCTCCAGTATTCCGGTGGCGGCCCGGACCAGCCTTCCGCACTGCAGGAGATAACCGCGGGCGCTGAAGGGGTTGATGGCGCTGCGGAAGAGGCGTTTGCCGCCCCAGACGTCGTGGAGACCAGAGTCAAGACCGACGAGGAGCGGATTGGTCGCAATGATCCCTGTCCGTGTGGCTCAGGCAAGAAGTACAAGAAGTGCCACGGCGCCTGAGCGGCCTGCGGTCGACCTGAGGGCATCCCTGAGATGACCAGGAGTCATGATCCGGTGAGACGGTTCATCGCCGGCTTCAACGAGCGTGATCTTGACGGGCTTGCCGCAACTCTCGATCCCGATGTCGAGATCCACTCGAGTCGTGGTCTGCGTAAGGGTGTCGATGCTGCCCGCCTGTGGGCCACGCGCGAACCCGGGGGGGTCCAGCAGACAATCGTGCTCGATCAACTCTACGAGAACGCAGGCGCCGCAGTTGCCTTGATCACGCGCCGCTGGTATTGGGCCGACGACGACTCGCTGGCCGGCGAGGATGAGATGGCGTGGATCTTTGTGCTTCATGACGGCCTGATCCGAAGCTGGCGCTCGAACGATGACCGGGCCGCGGCGCTCGGGAATGCCGGCTTCGGGCCCGTTGCACCCCAGACCTAATTGTCCAGAAGCCCAAATTGACTTCAAGATTCGCGGCGAGGAGGCCGATGCGTGATCTTGAGATGAACAATGCGATTCGCTGCCTGCTGGTATCTGCCCTCCTCTTCCTGATTGTTCCCGCATCCGCGTCGGCGTTGACCTTCGCGACGGTCGGACCATTCGACGTCGAGGCCTTCCCGTACTCGGTCGCGATTGCCGATTTCAACGGTGACGGCAGGCCGGATCTGGTCACCGCCAATGCCGACTCCGACAGCGTCACCGTGCTCCTGCAAACCACGGGTGGGAGCTTCGCGCCCTCTCCCACCGGCCCGTTTGAAACGGGCAACGACCCGACCTCGGTCGCAGTCGGAGACATCAACGACGACACAAATCCCGACCTGGTCACCGCAAACGCGCTTGCAGACACCGTCACAGTCCTGCTCGGGGACGGCACGGGAGCCTTCACAGAGGCTGCGCAGGGTCCGATAGACGTTGGTGGGGACGGTCCGACCACTGTGGTGATCGGAGACCTTGGAGGAGACACGAAGCTGGATCTTGCAGTGGCCAACGCCGACTCCGACAACGTCGCCGTGCTGATCCAGGATTCGGCCGGGAGCTTCTCCGGAACATCGGGTAGCCCCTACCCGGCCGGCAACCATCCGAACGCCGTCGCGCTCGGGGACCTGAACGGCGACGGCAAGCTCGATCTGGCCACTTCAAATGCCAGCGACAACAGCATCACGGTGCTGTTTCGTGGTCCGGGTGCCGGGTTCGCCTCGGCTCCGGGCAGTCCGTACAACGCGGGCCGCTACCCGACCGCGGTTGCAATCGGCAACGTCGACTTCAACCCCAGCCCCGATCTGGTCGTCGCAAACTCCGAGTCCGACAACCTGACGATCCTGCTCGGCGATGGGAGCGGAGCACTCACGCCCGCCCCCGGCAGCCCGGTCTCGGTCAGCGGAAACGGCCCAGTCTCGGTCGGGATCGGCGATCTCAACTCCGATGGCCGCACTGAACTGGCCACCGCGAACGGGTTCTCAAACAACGTCTCCGTTCTTATCGGTGACAACTCCGGCAGCTTCACCCAGGCCGGTGGAAGCCCCTTCAGCGCCGGCTCGACACCATTCTCGATTGCAATCGGCGACCTTGGCGGAGACGGGATGCAGGACCTCGTGACCGCGAACGCGAACTCCGATGACGTTACGGTGCTGACCAACACCAGCAATCCGATTCCGCCGACCGCCGACATGACGATCTCTCCGACCGGCGATGATTTCGGGGACAGATTGGCCGGCAGCGGACCCAGCGCGCCGAAGAGCTTCACGATCACCAGCACGGGCGCGGCGGCCTTGGACGTCGGGTCCGTCTCACTGGCCGGCTCGGCGCCGGGAGAGTTCGAGTTGAGCGGCACCAGCGCCTGTACGCTCGCACCGCTCCCGACAGGCCAGACCTGCGAAGTGGTTGCCGACTTTGCCCCAACGGTCATCGGTGTTTCCACGGCAAGAATCCAGGTCGATTCCAATGCATCCAACTCCCCGGTCACCGCCCAGCTTCTCGGCACCGGAACCAAGCCGCCGGTCGAACCTCCCCCGGCGGCACCTGCGCTGAAGGTCGTCGCGTCACCCGCGAAGGCGAAGATGAAGCGCGGCCGTGTCGCGATCTTGAAGTTCAGGGTCAAGAATGTCGGAACCGCCGCGGCCAACGGAGCGAAGATCTGCCTCAAGGCGCCGAAGAAGGTCCTCGCGCCGGGTCGCAAGTGCTGGTCCCTCGGCAGGATCGCGGCCGGATCATCGAGGGTCAGGAAGCCGTCCGTCCGAATGAACTTCAAAGGCAGGAAGGGCAAGACCTACACCGTCTCCTTCACGGGTACTGCTGCCAAGACCTCGAAGTCCGTTGCCCGGGTCAAGCTGAAGGCGCGCTAGCCGGTTCGCTCTCGGTAGGCTGGAGCAAGATGGCTGAGGCGACCAACACAGAGTCAGTTCCGGCGCGTCTCGCCTCGATCCGCGAGCAGTTGTCCCTGCTTGCGGATTATCTTTGACCCCGCTTCGCTGAAGGCAGAGATCGACGGTCTCGAGGGTGAGATGCAGAGCCCCGGTTTCTGGGATGAGCAGGACCAGGCGGCGAAGATCTCGGCAACACATGCGAGGGCACAGAAGCGTTTGAACACGTTCACCGAGCTCGAGTCAGAGAGCGGTGACCTCGATGACCTTGTCGAGATGGCCGCGGAGGATGAGGAGATGGCCGTCGAACTTCAAGGTCAACTGACCTCGATGGAGCGCCGACTCGGCGAGCTCGAGGAGGCCCGGCTGTTCAGCGGTGAATACGACACCGGCGATGCCGTCGTCACTGTTCACGCCGGTGCGGGCGGGACCGACTCCCAGGACTGGGCCGAGATCCTGCTGAGGATGTATCTGCGATGGGCAGAGAGGCGGGGCTTCGAGGTGGAGATGAAGGAGGCATCGCCAGGAGAGGAAGCCGGCCTCAAGTCGGCGACCCTCATCGCCCGCGGTGAGAATGCCTACGGCCTCTTTGCCGCAGAGCGCGGCGTGCACCGGCTGGTCCGTATCTCACCGTTTGACTCGTCGTCGCGCCGCCACACCAGCTTTGCCCAGGTCGACATCGCACCGCTGGTTGATGAGACCGTCGATGTCGAGATCGATGAGGCTGATATCCGTGTCGACACCTATCGGGCATCGGGGGCCGGCGGCCAGCACGTCAACAAGACCGACTCGGCCGTCCGCCTGACGCATATCCCGACCGGCACCGTGGTCCAGTGTCAGAACGAGCGTTCCCAGCTTCAGAACCGCGCCGTGGCGATGCAGATGATGCGCTCGAAGCTGATTGAGCTGGAAGAGCGAAAGCGGGCAGAGGAGCTGACCCGGGTCAGAGGAGAGGTCAAGGCCGTCGCCTGGGGCTCGCAGATCCGCAGCTACGTGCTCCATCCCTACACGATGGTCAAGGACCACCGGACCGATCACGAGGTCGGTGACGTCAATCGTGTGCTCGACGGCGACATCGACGAGTTCGTGCGCGA
>JBBQZL010000199.1:0-4686 GCA_038207745.1 Solirubrobacterales bacterium | reverse complement strand
CAGCGCCCACGGGAGGGCCGCCAGCGGGGTCACACCAGCACCTCCCGCGGGCTGGTCTGTCTTAGCCATTCTGCGCCCGCTGGAGAGCATCCATCGGGGTGAGACCACCGACGAGGGCCGACTGGACCCCCGTGTAGATCTTGGTCGCGGCCTTCGGCCAATCAGCGCCGAGTTCCCCTGTGCGAGAGCGGGCCGTCGCCACCAGCGTGCTGAACGCCTGCATCGAGGGGACCGCGGCGACGAACTGGGCCTGCAGCGCCGTCTTGGTGGGCACCGTGAACCGCTCCTCGGCCAACTTCAGCTGCATCGCGTCGGAGTTGAGGCACGCGACAACCTTGGCCGCGGCGGCCTGGCGAGCCTTATCTCCGGTGTTCGGGAGGGTCCAGACCTCGCCACCGAGCGGCGCGACGGAGGCGTCGCCGGCCTTCGGCGTGGGGATCGGTACGATCCCGTAATTCAAGCCGGCCACCTTGTCGAGCACCGGGTTCTGCCAGGGGCCGTTCACCATCATCGCGGCGTTGCCCGCCTTGAACTGGTCGTTCACGTCCGCTTGGGACCAGTTGACGACGGACTGGGAAGCCGAGCCCGAGTGCACGAGGTCGACCCACAGCTGCAGAGCCGCGGCTGTCTGAGTCGTGGCGATGTCCTTCTCGTTACCACCGTTGGACCACATGAAAGGCAGGAACTGCCACGTGCCCTCGTACGTATTGATCGCCGAGAAGGCGATGCCGTACTTCTTGCCCGCGGTGAGCGCCGCAGCATCGGTCTTGAGCTCGTCCCAGGTCGTGGGCGGCGTGATGTTGGCCGCCTTCAGGAGGTCCTTGTTGTAATAGAGCGCGATTGTGTTAGTCACGGGCTGCAGGCCGTAGACCTCGCCCTTGTAGGTCGCGGCGTCGATGACTCCCTGAGCCTCGCCTTGGGCTGACAGCCCGAAGTCCTTGATCGGGGCAAGTCCGCCCGTCGCGGCGATCTGCTGCACGTCGGGGTTATCGAGCATGAGGATGTCAGGCAGCGTCTTAGAAGAGGCCTGCTGCAGCACCTTGGCGATAAGATCCCCTCCAGGCACAGCCTGGCGATCAATGGTGACGCCGTTCTGCTGCCCGCAGGTGTTGAGAGCCTCCGCGTAGAAGGTATTGTCGGGTTCATTGTTGTAGTAGTCCATCACGCGGAGGCTCGTTACCGCGGCGGAGGATCCAGAATTGGCCGCGGTTCCGCCTCCGCCTCCGCATGCGGAGAGCGCCAGCGCCAGCGCCAGCGGCGCGGCGAGCGCAACCAATCGTGGAGACCGCGAGTGCAAACGTGTAGGCATCCTCATTCCTCTCTTCCAGCACCGCCCTGGGCGGCACCGATCTCTCCAGCCGCAACGTTGCAGCGGGGGCCTGGCCGACGTCGATAAGTATCGATGTCCAACAAATGCAAAGTTAGCGCGAGTCATCCTCGGATGCAAGTGGGTGTCGACGCGGAAGCTCGACGAGCCGGGAACCCCTGACCGGGGTCGATGCCGGTCTGTCGCCGTTCGATCCTGCCCTTCACCTGTCGATCTCCGCACTTCTACCGCGACTGGTCGGCCCTGACACTTCGCTGGTCGTGGTGGATGCCACGACCAGCGAGGGCATGACGATCGCGCCGCGGCCGCCATGCTCGCCGGCATCTCGATCGAGCTCTCCACGGCACGCACCGTCTCCGCGAGACCGGCATCGGTTCCGTGCTCCTCGCCGCGGTGCCGCTCGTGCGGCTGCTCCGGACCCAGCCCGCAGGCGAAGGCGCCGAGATCACGAGCCACCACGGCTCCTTGCTCGTCGCCGTGCAGCCGACGGTGACCCCGGCAAGCCGTCCCGTCGTGTACGTCGCCGAGTTTGCGACGCTGGCGAAGACCGCCGAGCGCTATGGGCCTTGCTCGTGCTGCACTGGAGGAGCAGCGGCGTCGGAACTTTCGTGGTCCAGGACGCGAGCACCACGTTCGAGCCGATAGGGGGCGTCCACTGTGCGGCTCCCCTCCGCACCCTGGCTCTCCTTGTTGGGGACAGCGCTTCTTCGCACGTGGAGACGTGCTGCGGCTCGGACCCCGGATGGTGGCCGGGTCCCAGTGCCGTAGGAGTTGATCTACCTGCTGCGGAACGCGGCGTCGAAGGCGGCGGGCCGCGGCGGGGCGACCCGGCCGACATCGATAAGTAACGACCTCCAACATATGTAAAGTTGACGCGAGTCATCCTCGGATGCCAATGGATGTCCGGTGCGCAAGATCTGCGAGGGTTAGGAGCAACGGCGTCGGCCCCCGGCGCCAAAAGGGCCTGCAAAGGCGTGGCGGCGGGGCTGTGACCTGCGAGGTTGTGGTGTGACCCGCCGGTGGAGTGAGGTCCACGAGTGGTGCTGGCGGTGAGGATGGAAGTTCTTAGGCAACCTAACCGGAGCGCCACTCACGGCGCCAAGTCATCTTCGCTTCTCACCACCATGCCCGTCGAGCCGGGGCCCTGGCTCGTCCGGGTCTGCTGGAGTTCTTCGAGCACGTCGCCGGTCCGCGGCTTCGCCGTAGAGTTCGTCACCGGTTCGCGGTTCTTCTCGCGGTCGCGCTGTCCGCCGTTGCCCGGGCAAGATGCGCTTCACCTCGACCCTCGGGGTCGGTCACGGGCGCCGGGTCCGCGACTTCCCCGGCGCTGTCTGGGTCGCCTAGCTCCGCCGCACCCGCATCCTCGCGTGAAAGAACAGCGTCGAACGTCGTCTACCGCTGCCACCGGCATCGGGGGCTGAGGCGCTCACCGGCAACCTGATCCCGTCGGTCCAGTCCGACGGTCTGTCGCCGTTCGATCCTGCCCTTCACCTGTCGGTCTCCGCACTTCAACCGCGACTGGTCGGCCCTGACACTTCGATCCCGGTCGCCACGGCAGCACCGTCTCCGCGGGAGGTGATCGGTCGTGTCACGTCGGGTCCGTCAAGCGTGTCGTGACGGGTTGCAGCTGAGCGACAGGCGTCCAGATGCTGTCGGCGTGGCTGCTCTCCTCGACGGCGGCCAGCACCAACTGCACTTGGAGCCCATCGGCGAAAGTGGGCGCCGGGTTCTCGTGCGCCGCGATCCCGCGCACGAGGTCCACTGCCTGGTGGGTGAAGGAGTGCTCATAGCCGAGCCCGTGACCGGTCGGCCACCAGGCCGCGATGTAGGCGTGCTCGGGCTCGGTGACGAGGATGCGCCGGAACCCCGCCTCGATCGCGTCCTGGGACGCGTCGAAGAAGTTCAGGACATTCATGTCTTCGAAGTCGAACGCTAGCGACCCGCCCGAGCCGTTGATCTCGATCCGCAACGCGTTCTTGCGGCCCCAAGCGAATCGGGTCGCCTCGAAAGTCGCCAGCCCACCGCCGCTCATTCGTGCGGTGAACACCGCGGCATCGTCGACCGTCACGGGGCCGCGACCGGTCCCGGCCGAGCCATGCAGCCCGCCGAAGGTGGCAGCGATCGGGCGTTCGGTCACGAAGGTCTCGAGTAGTCCGCTGACCCCGGTGATCTCCTCCCCGGTGAGGAACTGCGCGAGGTCGATGATGTGCGCCCCAATGTCGCCGAGCGCCCCGGAGCCGGCCTGCTGCTTGTCGAGCCGCCAGGACAACGGAGCCTCGGGGTCGGCGATCCAGTCCTGGAGGTACTGGGCGCGCACGTGCCGCACGATGCCGATTCGGCCCTCGGCCACAAGCTGGCGCGCCAACTGCACCGCGGGAACCCGGCGGTAGGTGAAGCCGACCATCGCCACGATCCCCCGCGTCGCGGCGACTTCGGCGGCACCCGCCATTGCTCGTGCCTCGTCGACGGTGTTGGCGAGCGGCTTCTCGCACAGTACGTGCTTGCCCGATTCGAGAGCCGCGATCGCCATCTCTGCGTGCATGTGGCCGGGCGCGCAAATGTCGACGAGGTCGACGTCGGGGCGCTCGACGAGGCGGCGCCAGTCGCTCTCCACGTGATCCCAACCGAGCTTGCGCGCGGCGGCCGAGGCAGCGGTTTCGTCCCGTCCGGAAAGTACCGTCATCTCGGGGCGCAGGGGCAGGTCGAAAAAGCGCGGTGCGTTGCGCCACGCCTGAGAGTGCGCAGTGCCCATGAACGCATAGCCGATCATGCCGATACCCAGGCGCGGCGGCTGCTTGTCAAGCATCGGTGACTTCCTCACTTGTTGCTCCGGGGCTGGCCGCTCGCGAGACCAGCCCGAGGTGCGGTGGGGGGTCGCCGCACGGCACCTTCGTTTGGTTCAGGACTCGAGCGCCGAGCCGATGTACTGATCGACGTTAGCCTTCGTGACGACGGGCGCGTACGGCCGACGCCGCGCGGGACCTCGTTCTCGGCCAGGTCGCTCATGAACTTCTGTTGAGCGATCCACCGGGGGAGGCGGATGCCGTCCGCCCTCGCTACGGCCGCGATCGCCGCGGCAGGCGATCCTGTCCGCTGGTGCCTCGGGTCCAGGCCGACGACGAACGCACCGAGGAGGTCCTAGAGCTGCTGTTGCGCCTGTCCGAAGATCGGCAGATCGTTCTGTTTGCGCAGGAGTCGACCGTCGCAGAGTGGGCCGCCCGGAACCTCGCCGGAAGGCCTGAACACCTCCTGATCGAGCTTCCCCGGGTCGGCGTCTCGTAGTCGCGAGTCAGCTTCTCGACGAGCAACGCTACTCCGGCCCACCCGGCCGTCGTGAGTCCGCCAACCACACCTAGAAG
>JBBQZL010000198.1:0-4758 GCA_038207745.1 Solirubrobacterales bacterium | reverse complement strand
ATCCCCGCCTCGAGCTGCGGTCTGTTCGGGCTGAAGCCCCAGCGTGGCAGGATCTCGCTGGCGCCCGACCTCGAGCACTGGCACGGTCTGTCTGTGAATGGCTGCGTCAGCCGCACCGTGGCCGACACGGCCCTCTGGCTGGACATCACCTCCGGTGGTTCAAGCGAGGCCGGAGCCCCCGCGCCTCATGGTCAACCCTTCGCCGAGTCAGCGGCGACGCCTCCTGGGAATCTCAGGATTGCCTGGTCAACCGCACCACCGCGGGCGCTTGCCCCGCCGACGATCACCGACGAGGTGCGCGACACCGTCGCGGCCACCGCATCACTGCTCGCCACGCTCGGACACTCGCTGACCGAAAAGGACCCCGAGTGGGGCCTGATCGGCAACAACTCGATCCCGAGGTACCTGCGGGGAATCAGCGACGAGGTTGCGACGGTTCCCGAGCCCGAGCGGCTCGAGCGCCGGACCCGCGGCTTTGCACGGCTCGGCCGCGCGATACCGGACTCGGTTCTCGATCGGGCACGCCGGATGGAGGCAGGGGACCGTGATCGGATCGACGCGATCTTCAACGACCACGACGTGCTGCTGATGCCGGTGATGGGCGGGACCGCTCTGCCCGTGCGGAGATGGGAGGGGCGCGGAGCACTGACGACCCTGCTCGGGATGAGTCGCTTCTACCCCTACTGCGTTCCCTGGAATCACCTCGGCAATCCGGCGGCCGCGGTTCCTGCCGGCTTCGGCGTCGACGGCATGCCGCTCTCGATCCAGCTGATCAGCCGCCCGGGTGACGAGGCGACGCTGCTCTCGCTTTCCGCACAACTCGAGGCCGAGCGGCCCTGGGCCGATCGGCACCCGGCGCTGGCATAGCGGCTTAACCGGGGTAGACCTTTCCCATCCGGACCAGTTCCCTCAGCGACCCGTGGGGCTTGACCCGGCGCCTCAGGATCAGCTTGCGCATGTCCTCGGTGCCCTTGATCACCCCGACCCACTCGGGCCAGGTCGTCTCCAGGGTCAGGTTCGCGTCCGGGGCCTCGCCGGCCACTGCGCGGGTCGAGCCGTTGTCGATCACGATGTGCCACGGGCTCGCATCCTCGAAGCGCCACTGGTAGACGACGCGCTCGCCATTGGTTGCGGAGGTGTGCGCCGAGCGCGCGATCAGGTCGAAGTAGAGCTGCTGGACCTCGGGTGATGAACCCGGGTTGTCGACAGGCTCGCCGGTCAGTCCGGCCTTCAGCATCTTGATCTGGTCCGCCGCCACCTTCTCTTCGGGGGCATTCGGATCAAACGGGAATACGCCCGGCGGCATCTCCTCGATCGGGTAGCCGATCGTCCGCCAGCGCTGTTTGACCAGCTTCATCCCGAAGGTGTAGATCTCCTCATGGGTGAATCCCCAGCAGGTCGTGTACTCGGTGTTCCAGTTCGGTGGCACGAAGACAGCCCCCGAGAAGCGCATCACGTCGCGGAGGATCTCGTCGACGGCGGCCTTGCACTCGTCGGACTCCGCGAGCAACTCGGAGAGAACCTTGACGCCGAAGCCGATATGCCGCTGCTCATCGCGGGAGACATGCTGCATGCCCTCGCTGAAGCCGGGCATCGTCCCCTCCCTGGTGAAGAAGTCCTCGATGAAGTGCTGCCCGGGCTGGGCCAGCATTCCCTCGACCACCAGGTGGTAGAGCGTGATCGCCTGGGCGAACTTGGGCAGGGACTTGTCCGCACGCAGCTCGTCGGCCATTCGGTCGAGGCGATCGAAGACGTTGCGGTATCCCCAATTGAGCTGCGGAAGCGTGTAGGCGAGCGTCGATGCGACCGAGTCGCCGGCGCCGATCACCTCCTTGAAGAAGCGATGGAAGAAGAGCGCGTGGCGTGCCTCATCGACCTGCTGGGTGGCAAGGAAGTACTTCTGCTCCTCAAGCGGAGCGGCGTCGATATAGGGCGAGAGGTTGTCGGTCACCGAGTCCTCGCCGAAGAAGAACATCGAGTACATCCAGAGCGCGGACTTGGACTGGATCGGGGTCAACGCCTCCCATCCGGCGCGGTCGGCGGAGAAGTCGAGCGCCGTCGACTGCCAATTGTTCTCCTCCCAGCGACGGGAGAGATCCTCGTAGGTGATGTCCTTGGTGAGATTGCTTGCGGCGACACTCATGAGTTTCGGCTTCTCTCCTGTGTTCTGGGCGCCTCCCGGGATGCGCTCGCTCTAACTGACTGGCCGGTCAGTTACGATCATAGCCGATGAACGCGAAAGTACAAAGCGCAGTCGGCAATGCGGCTCAGCCTCGTCGCCGGATGTCGGCGGCGAGCAGGCGCGAGGTGATCTTGGCCGCGGCGATGGACGCCTTTTCCGATGCCCATTACCACGAGACCTCTCTCGATGATGTCGCCGAGCGTGCCGGCGTTTCCAAGGCTCTGATCTACGAGCATTTCTCCTCGAAGCGCGAACTCCAGGGGGCGCTTCTCCGCAGGGCCTCGAACGAGATCCTCACCCGCATCGGCGTTGCGGTTGCAGCAGTCACCGAGCATGGCGAGGCGCGTCTCGAGGCCGGGTTGGATGCCTTCCTCAGCTTTACCGAGGAGGATCGCGATGCCTGGAGGCTGCTCTTTCAAAGCGTCTCAGATCCCGAGGTCGCGGCGGAGTTCGACCGCCTCGAAGATGAGGCGACCCGGGTGGTCGCAGGACTGATGAGTGCCGAGGTGCCACCGGAGCGTGAGTCGGATCCGCTCGGGCTCGACTTTGCCACCGAGATGTTCGCCCGTCAGCTCCTCGGCTCCGTCCAATCACTCGCCGTCTGGTGGGACCAGCACCGCGAGGTTCCACGGGAGCAGATCCTCGCAATTGCCATGGAGTACTCCTGGATCGGCCTCGAGCGCGTCACCACCGGCGAGCGCTGGGCAAGCCGCTGATCCGGGATTTGGTCAGGCCCTGCTGGCAAACTGCCACCAGTCAGCCGCGACCGGGACGATCCAAGGCAACAAGTTCGAGGCTGTCGATTCCCTGGAAGTCCACGGGATTGCAGGTATAGACGGGAAGACCGCGCGAGATCGCGATTGCCGCGATCATCGCGTCGTAGGTTCGCGCCGACACCTTTCGTCCTGCACTCCTCAGAGTTGCCGCCACGCCACCGAAGGCCCTCGCTGCGTCCGAATCAAACGGGATCGGCTCGAAGTTGGCTTCGGCGAACTGAAGGACGTTTTGTCGGGCCACCCGTTCCGGCTGGTCATTCGTAACCAGGGGTCCGACCGTGAGTTCGGCAAGTGTCACCGTGGTGATCAATGGTTGATCGGGAAGAAGGCTGGAATCGCTGAAGAATCTGAGCAAGATGACAGTGTTGGTGTCGAGGATGCCCTGGGTTGGATTCCTTGTGGCCACCTCCAGCGACGCTAACGAGTCGTGAACGGTGACGGGTCGATCAGTTCATCGAGCTCCCGTCGCAGGGCACCGGCATCCACCGGGGGAAGTGACTTCGCGGCTTCGAGAAGGGCTTTTGAATTCTTCGTCTTACGTGGGAGCGGCCGGAGTTCTGCAACCGGTTCGCCATCCCTCGTGATCAATGCGGCTTCCCCTGCGCGGACCCGCTCGACGACTGCACCACCCTGGTTGCGAAGCTCGCGAATACTTATCTCGACCATCTGCGCAGTGTATCACCGGTGATACATGTGGTCAAATCGCTTCAGCAGAGCACCCTTGCCGGGCTTCGGACCGGCTTCAGCGGCGCTCCCGAAGGACCACCGGCAACCCGTCCAGGGGGCTGAGCGTCGGCATCTGGCGGATCCGCATCGTGCGGCCCGGGACCAGTTCCGGGCGGAAGCGCCGGAGGATCATCGACATCACCGTGCGGACCTCGGTCTGCCCGAATCGCTTGCCGATGCAGATCCGGCTTCCGGCCCCAAAAGGGATGTAGGCGCCCCGGGGGAGGGCGGCCTTGCGCTCCCTGGTGAATCGCTCGGGGATGAAGGCGTCCGGGTCGGGGAAGACCTCGGGAAGCCGGTGGCTTGCCCAGGAGCAATAGGAGACATATGCGTCCCTCGGCACGTGGTGGCCGCCGAATTCGAACTCCTCGACCACCCGGCGCGGGCCGATCCAGGCGGGCGGATACAGACGCAGAGTCTCGTCGAGAGCCATCTCGAAGATCGGAAGACCGCGCTCAAGCTCGGCCGCGGTGGGGCGCCTGTCCCCGAGGACGTCATCCTGCTCGGCAACCAGCTTCTCGAGCTCGGCCGGGTGACGCGCCAGCTCATAGGTCATGAAGGTCACCGTTGAAGTGGATGTGTCGTGGCCGGCGAACATCAGCGTCATCACCTGGTCACGGATCTCATGGTCGGTCAGCCCGGATCCATCCTCGTCCCCTGCCTCGATCAGCAGGCTGAGAATGTCCATCCGCTCACCGGCCGGCCGCGAGCGCCGCTTGGCGATCTCTGCGTAGACGATCGCGTCGAGTGCCTTGCGGGCATCGATCAAGCGCCTGAACGGAGAACCGGGACCTCGCAGAAATCGCTTGTGAAAGTCGACGCAGTAGAAGGAGAGCGCCCGCTCGAACTGCGCCGAGGCGAGCTTGCCGCTCCCTCCATCGTCGGGGTCGAGCCCCAGCAGCGCCCGCATCGCGATCCGCATCGCGAGGCGCCGCATCCACTCATAGAGATCGATCGTGTCGCCGACCTTCCAGCCCTCCATCGCCCTCTCGGTCTCCTCGGCCATTGCGGTGACCGAGGCCTCGATCTGCTCACGGTGGAAGGCCGGCATGATGATCCGCCTTGCCCGGTCGT
>JBBQZL010000197.1:0-4779 GCA_038207745.1 Solirubrobacterales bacterium | reverse complement strand
GCCGGGTGGCGCACGACGCGATGGGGACGCGGCAGCCACAACCACACCGTCCGCCGCCGACTTCTCAAAGCTCAACGAGACCTACGGGATCGGCTCGAACGCCGTCGCGCTTGGCGGCGATGCCACTTCGACCGGCAAGGGCATGCTCTTCGGCAACCCCCACTTTCCGTGGCTTGGTTCTGAGCGGTTCTTCGAGTCCCAGCTGACCATCCCGGGCAAGATGAACGTCAGCGGCGCAAGCCTGCTCGGCGCGCCGGTGATCCTGATCGGGCACACCCGCAACCTCGCCTGGAGCCACACGGTCTCGACCGCACGGCGCTTCGTCATCTACGAAGAGACCCTGAAGCCGGGCGACCCGACCAGCTATCAGGTCGATGGCAAGTGGAAGCCGATGAAGCAGACCAAGGTCTCGGTCCAGGTCAAGCAGCCGGACAACTCAATCACCACCGAGACCCGGACTCTCTACTCGACCTCGCATGGCGCGGTCACGACCATGGTCCAGAAGCAGCCGCTCTTCGGCTGGAACTACAGCAGCGCCTACGCGATGAGGGATCCCAACTCTGACGGCCTCAGGTTCATCAATCACTTCTTTGATGCCGACCGCTCGCAGAGCGTCGATGACATGGTCAAGACGCTGAAGCGTGATCAGGGAGTGCCGTGGGTCAACACGATCGCCTCCGACTCGAAGGGCAACGCGCTCTATGCCGACGTCTCGGTTGTGCCGAACCTTCCTGACGGCCCGACTCCGGCCTGCGACACCGTCCTCGGTCAGCTGGCCTGGCCTGTCTCGAAGGTCGCCGTGCTCGACGGCTCGAAGTCGAGCTGTGACCTCCCGAAGGCCCCCGGGGCGGTTGCGAAGGGGATCCTTCCCCCGAGCAAGTTGCCGCTGTTGATCCGCAGGGACTACGCGACCAACATGAACGACAGCTACTGGCTGGCAAATCCGAAGCAGCCCCTCGAGGGCTTCCCCAAGATCATCGGCGACGAGCAGACTGCTCGCTCGCTGAGGACGCGCAACGGTCTGACCCAGATCGAGCGTCGTCTGAACGGCACCGACGGAGACCCGGGCAACAAGTTCACGCTCGACCGGGTCCAGGGCTTCCTGACCAACAACCACCACTATGGCGGCGAGGTGCTGATCCCGCCGCTTGTCACCTACTGTCAGGCCAACCCGATCATCAACGCCGTCGACGTGAGCGCGGCCTGCGCGGCGCTTGCGGGGTGGAACCAGACCGATGGTCTCGATGACCCGGGTGCAGTCCTGGCCCGGCGGGTGATCGGCCGGCTCCAGGCCGTAACCGGCGGTCCGTACTCGGTGCCATTCAACGTTGCCGACCCGGTCCACACGCCGAGCGGCCTGGACACGACGAACGCCGGAGTGCCGAAGGCGCTGTCCGACACTGTTACCGAGTTCAGCGGCCTGGCGATTCCGGTCACCGCGACCTGGCGTGACTACCAGTACGTGAACAGGAACGGAATCAACATCCCGGTTCCGGGTGGACCCGGCGGACAGGGCATGTTCAATGTGATCACGGCAGCCCGCGATGGCGCGACCGGCAAGTACCCGACCGTCTCGCACGGCTCCAGCTTCGTGATGGCGGCCTCGATCACCGGTGCCAAGTGCCCGGACGTGAAGACGATCCTGACCTACTCGCAGGCGGCGACCAATGCGGCATCGCCGCACTTCGACGACCAGACGAAGCTGTTTTCAAATGGCGGCTGGGTGACCGACCGCTTCTGCCCGGCAGCACAGAAGAGCTCGCCGGATCTCAAGGTGACCAATCTGAACGGTGGCTCCAAGGCCTCCCGGAACGGCTGGTAGTCCAGGACCGCGTCCACCTGCCCGGGATGGAGTGAGCCATCCCGGGCAGGAGTTTCACCCCCAAGCAGCACTTCCATCCACGCGCACGCGGCGTATACTTCAAGGACTGATTGATTCGTCAATCAGTCCCGAAGTGGGCGCCTCATTCGCTTCGGGCCCTGGAGGAAGACGAACCCGGAGTGCGTTGCGCGCAGCCGCCGTACAGCTCAACTCGACTGATCGCCGCGATGACAACCTCGCAACGGCCGAGCGGCTGGTGCGCGAAGCGGCCGCCCGCGGCGCCGAGTTCGTTGCGCTTCCCGAGAAGTGGAATCGGCTCGCATCCGGTGAACGATTGGCATCAGAGGCAGAGCCGCTGGATGGCCCGAGCCTGACCGGGGCCCGGGCCTGGGCGGTCGAGTTCGGCATACATCTCCTCGCCGGAAGCATCACGGCGCAGGGAGCCGACGGAAACGGTGTCTTCAACACGTCTGTCCTGATCGATCCGGACGGACAGGATCTCGCCGTCTACCGGAAGATCCACATGTTCGATGTCGATGTCGGCGGCGTCGAGTACCGCGAGTCGGATCACGAGTCGCCGGGAGATCAGATCGTCTCCGGCCTGGTCGAAAGCGTGGAAACGGGGTTGACCATCTGCTATGACCTCCGATTCCCGGAGCTGTTCAGGATCCTGGCCGTCGGCGGCGCACGTCTGATCACGGTTCCATCCGCATTCACGCTGACCACCGGACGCGACCACTGGGAGGTCTTGTTGAGGGCAAGGGCAATCGAGAACCAGGTCTTCATCGTCGCCCCGAATCAGATCGGCAGGGCGGCTCCGGGCTACGAGTCCAGCGGTCGCTCGTTGATCGTCGATCCCTGGGGGGTTGTGCTCGCGACGGCCCCGGACGCCGAGTGCGTGGTGGTCGCGGACCTCGACTTCGAAGCACAGAAGCAGTTACGCATCAGCCTGCCATCACTTGCCAACCGCAGACCGTCCGCCTACACGTGGCCGGCAGGCGGGGGGCCGGGGGCATGAGTCCGCAAATCGCCCAGGTCGACCGGCGCAGGCAGATCCTCGACGCAGCCGTGCGGGTCTTCGCCCGTCAGGGTTTCCACTCGACCCGCGTTGCCGACATAGCCGATGAGGCCGGCGTCGCCTACGGCCTGGTCTACCACTACTTCGACTCCAAGGATGGCGTGCTCAGCGAGCTCTTCACCGAGCGCTGGTCGCTGCTCCTGGCCGCGATCGACGAGATTGACAGCGGCGGGGCGACACCCGAGGACAAGCTCTACGCGGTTGCATCCTTCATCATCGATTCCTACAGCCACGACCCCGAGCTGATGAAGGTGATCATCGTCGATGTCACCCGGGCCGCAAACTCCTTCGGCCAGACCCATCTGCTCGTGATCAACCAGGCCTATGCATCGATCGCCCGGATCGTCGCCGGCGGCCAGCGGGTCGGGGCATTCCGGGACGACATCGACGCCACCTTCGCCTCGATGGCCTTCTACGGAGCGATCGAGCAGCTCCTCTCCGGGTGGATATTCGGCCTCATTCCCGCCACGGAGGCTGACTTCGAGCGAGCGAAGCGACAACTCGTCGAGACGATCTGCGGCGGGCTCGAGCCCAGGTCCTAGGCGATGTGGGAGTCGCTTGCCGCCAGCCGCCGTCAGGACAGGTTCTTTCACGGCAGCGCCAAGCTCGTCTCAACCGGTCTTGGCATGTTTGCCGTCCCGGCCTGGATCACGGGTCAGAGGCTCGGCATTCCCCTGAGAAGGATGCTTTTCCGGCTGGCTCCGATGCCGAAGTTGCCAACGCCGCTGGAATCCGAGCGGACGATGACCGCATTGATGGATGACCTCGGGGCGATACCCGCTGACCTGCGCCCACAGCTCCGTGGAGAGGTTCGAAAGGGTCTTCCCGACCTGCTCAGCTTCGCCCTCGCACAGAGCAGGCAGGGACTTGATCTCGGCTACTCGTATCCGGCGCAGTTCAACGACGACTGGTTCGAATCCGCTGACGGCGAGCACATCGCCTGCAGCATCGCGGTGCATGACAGGCCGCGTCCCGGCATCGTGTTGGCCCACGGGCTCTTCTCCTCGCGCCGCTTCGAGTACATCCGTGAGGTCGCAGTACGGGCATATTACGAGTGGGGGTTCAACGTCTGCGCGATCGATTTGCGCAGCTTCGGCGCCACCGAGTACCTGTCGCGGGCGCCATCGACCGCCGGCTGGAAGGAGGGGGAGGACGTCTTGGCCGCGGCCCGTTTTCTCAAAGAGGCAGGGTCGACCTCGGTCGGTGCACTGGGTATCTCACTCGGCGGCTCATCGGTTCTCGGCTCGGCCCATCTCGAGGGCGCCGAAGATGACCTGACTGGAGGCGTGCTGGCGATCTGCCCGCCGGCGGACACGTACGAAATGGTCCTGAGGATCTCGCGGACCACACCCTGGCGCCACTACGACCCGATGGCCGGTCTGCAGGCGATGCTTCGCTCCCGTGTCCACGCTTCGCGCTGGCCGGCGGACTTTGAGAGCTTCACGGATCCGATCGAGCGCCTATCGGCCCCCTACTACGGCGTCGATCCGCAATACATCTGGGATCGCTCGTCGGCCAAGAACACGATTGCCGATGCGCGTGTTCCGGTCCTGGTTCTCCACTCCGAGGATGACTGGCTGATCCCGGTCTCGCAGGCGGAGACGCTGCGTGATGCCGCGCATGGCAATGAACTTGTCAGGGTCTGGATCGTCGCCGCCGGCAGGCACGCAGCCATGGATGCGGTCGATGGCCGCTGGGCCCGTGAGGTGTACCGCCGTTTCTTCGAGCGATGGGCTGACTACTTCCCCCGGAAATAGTCTCACCTGAAAGCCGCGGGTCCGTCCGGCTCAGATGGGATGATTTACCTGTAAATGAGCGGTATTCAGGCGAATCTGGGAGGTTGGGATGTTGCGCATGCAAGGCCCGCAGGCCGAGTGCC
>JBBQZL010000196.1:0-4787 GCA_038207745.1 Solirubrobacterales bacterium | reverse complement strand
GGCCCCACGTTCACCGTCGTCGCTCACGATGTCCGTCGCCGCGAGCTGGCGGTAGTTGGCGGCGGTCTTGTCGTCGGCGATGAGCCCGGACCCGATGATGGCCTCCCGCACCTGGGGCGCGGACAGTGGGAGATCGCCCGGACCGACCAGCAGCGGGGCCCACTCCTTGCCGCGCCCCCGCTCGGACTGGGCATAGGCGGTCGCCGCGAAGATGAGGATCGTCGAGCGGACCTTCTGGAAGCCCGAAACCGGCGCCCATTCCTGCTCGGCAAGGTGGATCAGCGCCGGGTGGAACGGATAACACCGTGCGACCTCGTCCGCGAGGTCGCCCCCGGCAGGACGGGGAAGGTTTGCGAAGACGCGCTCAGCCCAGGGTCCCTTCATCGTCCGCTCGAACAGATCGCTGGTGGCCCGGACCACCTCGGCCGGAGCGGAGGTCTCGAAGAGCCGGCGCCGGATGATCTCCGCGAAGTCAGTGTTAGACGTGACTGTGGTCTTCCTGCCGTTCCGAACTAGAAGGTCCTCGATCTCCTGTCGGCGAGCCAGCCCCGGCGGGTCGAGGACAATCGAGTCGTCCTCGGACCTGATCATCACGACGACCATGGCGACGTGCGGCACGTCATTGACCGTGTCGGTCAGCGCCCGCAGGAACGCGATGTCCTGGTTTGCGAGGTCGCCATGCCCGGCCAGCGAAAGTTGGCGGACGTAGTCGAGGATCTCGTCGACGAGGATCAGGACCGGCCGCCCGATCGCCCCGATCGCCTCGGCGATCTTGGACTTGTCGGCGAAGTGCGGCTGATAGCGCTTGTAGAGCGAGTGATCGCCACCAAACAAGCGCCAGAGGAAGCGCTCGTAGAGCGAGATGGCTGGGCCGTCAATCGCCGGGTCGCCGCGGCCGGCGGTCATGTTGTCGCACGAGAGGACGACAACCTGGGGGCTCGCGAGGTCGCCGGGCAGCGCCCCTCCGATGATCTTCGCCGCAGTCGCCCAAGCCTCTCGGCCGATGTCGGTGGCCCGGAACTCGACGGGGTGGGCTGCCAGATGCCAAAGGCCGATCATCGCGTGCGACTTGCCGCCGCCCATCGCCTGATCGAGCCGCCACAGAGACGGCGCGGCCGTGTACCGGGATCCGCCGCCGAGGCGGACAGCTACCCGCGCAATGAACTCAACGAGGTTCGGGCTCGGATGGGTGATCTCACCGTAGTAGGTGGCATCCGAGTATGGCGGCCGTTCTCCGGCGGTCCCATAGACCGCGTTGAAGAGCGACATCTGCACGTCGTCAATGACGCCGGAGCCGGCGACGATCTCGCGCCGGAGGCGCATCGCGTCCCACCAGGGCGTCACCGCCGCGCTCATCGTTCGCTGCCTCCTGCGTCTGGTTCGAATAGCCGCATCTGGTCGTCCGACTGCTTCCGCTTCGTGGCTCTCGCCGCTTGCTCTCTGACGACACCAAGAGTGGCAGATGCCACGGTGCGTCGCCCGCGCACGATGCCATTCCAGGCTTGGACGTCCGGGTCTGCTTCGGGGAGTCGAGCCGAGAGGAACCCGATCGCCGCCCAGAGGTGTGGGTCCTCGCTGTCGCGACCGCTGGCGGCGAGGATCTCGGCAACAGCGTTGAGCCCTTCCGGCCAGGCGCGTGCCATAGACAGTGCGACGTCGATGACGGACGAGTTCTCGTCGATCGCTGCACCCGCCTCCCGTCCGAACGCAAGACGGCCACCCTTGCCGCCATCGCCATCCCGCAGGATGTCGCTGATTGCGGGAAGCGCGATGTCGGAGACCATCGCCTGCCACCGGGCCTCCGACTTCGGGGCGAGACCGCGGCCGTAGAGGCGGACCCAGAAGAGCGCGAATCGCGTTTGCGCGTCGAAGGTCTCGAGCGGCAGATCATCGATCTTGATCGCCGCGGCCTCCTCCACAGCCCGCCGCGCCAGCACAAGGTATCGGGTGGTGTCGATTGCCTCGCCGAGCTGGTCGAGCACGGAGGAGTAGCGACCGACGACTTCCATCGCCGGGCCAGCTGACGCCATCAACTGATCGGTCAATGCCAGGTTGGCCTTCTCCCATTCGGGCACGCGAGCGCGCACCTCGCGGCGCACCTCGTCGTCTACGTCGTCCACCCGACCCGCGGAGCGACCGGCCGGGGCCGGCCGGCACGACAACGTGAGAGTGGTGACGATGTTCGCCGAACCCGCCTTGCCACCGGCCTCGGTTTTGGCCGGCCATGATCCGGTCAGGTACAGCCCGCCCGCCGTGATAGCGCCGAGGAGCCGGTGCCACACCTCGGGGTCGCCGTGACCGAAAACAATCGTGACGACCCCATCGTCTCGAACTACGCGTCGAGCCTCGGCGAATGAGCGCGCAAGCATCGTGTCGTAGAACTCGCGAGTTCGGTGGTCGCCGGTGGCTGATGCACTGTCCTTGACGATGATCTCCTCGGTCTTCTCCTGCACGCCGTACGGATCGGCCGTCAGGGCGAGATCCGGGTGAGTGGTGTGAAGAGCTCGTTTCAGCCACACATAGAAGAGGTCAGAAGCGTCGGAGTAATCGATCATGTCGTCATACGGCGGGTCGGTGACCACCGCGTCCAGCGACGAGGTCGGGGCTGGCAGCGCTGTCGCTGTACCTCGATGGATCAGTCCTGGTCTACCTTTTGCCCGGCCGCCTTGCGTTCGTAGGATCGCGATGGTGTCCGACGAAACCGTGGGCCACGTCCCAGGTCCGAGTCCGAGGCCAGTCTCGAAGAAGTCGTACGAGAAACCGACACTCGACTCGTTCCGAAACATGTCTGAGGTCTGGACGCGATTGGACCGCGCCTCTCTGTGCGCGTTGAGGGTCACTGCTCGCGTTCCAAGCCGCATCCGCCGGACCATCACCGAGGCCGCATAGCCCGCCAGGGCAGCAACGTAGTCCGCCCCAACGCCAATTGCTGACAACTCGCCGCTGACGGAACCGATGATGCGACTGAGCCTCACGTAACCGAGGGTGTGACGATCGTTGCTCAGCTGACCGTAGGTATTTGCCCCGTACATCGAAGGCCGGATCGTGTGGTTGTTGCCGGGCGGAATCCTCTCGTTTGGGACGGCTGGCAGGCCTGGGCCAAAGGGTTTCTCCTGCGCGAGGGCCGCCGTCGCTGCCGACGCGGCATTCCTCTCCGCCTCGGTGGGCCCGCGGAATACTTTGCCAACGTCACCGTCGATGTCAGCAGCGATTAGCAGCGCGTCTCTCCCGAGACCTTTCGCCGCAAGTCGTGTATGGACGTCCTTTGGGTGGACGTGCTCGCAGAACGGGCAGATAGCAGCCTTACCACGCTGCGCCTTACCGCCCCTCGAAATCGCGACCAAGGTGGGCTGGGCCGTCGGTGGTCCCGCGTGAACCGCGGCTTTGAAGGTGTTGGCTACCGAATCAACCTCGATTCGGTAGCTCTGTCCGGGATCGTCCTTCGCCGGGAGTGGGTGCCGGAGTACGAGCGAGCCCGTCAGCGGGAAGCGGCGCCCACACTCTTGACATGGCAGAGTGACCGCCCAGAGGTAGCC
Source organism: Solirubrobacterales bacterium (assembly GCA_038207745.1). Taxonomy (GTDB): domain Bacteria; phylum Actinomycetota; class Thermoleophilia; order Solirubrobacterales; family 70-9; genus JBBQZL01. The sequence goes on along the minus strand of JBBQZL010000196.1, from coordinate 1,251 downwards.
CCATGGCTGCTTGCCGTTCACCTGCGGGTAGAACTCAGCCATCGACCTCGCGTACCGACTGCCCACTTCCTCGAGGACGCGCTCAACATCGGCTACCAGGCGGTCCTCGATCAAGCCAGCGGGTCGGCCGAAGGGCAGGGGCGGCTGACTCGACCAATTGCGGAGCGGATAGTCGGCGAGCAGAGTCCCCGCAAGTGTGGCCACCGGGGAATAGTCGATGCCCCACGCCTTGACGCCGAGCCGCGCCGCCTCCAGCGGAATCATCGCCCGGCCTGAGAATGGGTCGACCATTGACGCGCCGCGCGGGTACGTCCGACGCAGCTCGGCGATCAGGTCATCGTGCCTCGCGTCGCGCCCGGACATCGCCCCGCGAACAAGCTTCTTGAGGCGCTCCTGCTCTGCGGGATCGTCAGGCCAAGGGAGGAGGCTTGTCAGGACGGCCGCTTTCGCCTGGGCAAGCGGTCGGGCAGCAAACCAGATGAAGAGGGCCTTCTCGCTCTTTCCGCTTCCCCACCCGCTCACTGACGCCTCGCTGACCTCGGCACAAGGGAACCAGCGCTCGATCATCCTCATGTCGGCGAATCTCCTGCTCTGGCCGATACGAGGGCGCTGCCAGGGACGGCTACGGTCGTCAGGTCCTTCATGAGGTCCTCGAACCGATCCGCCGGATCCTGGTAGACGCCGAACAGACGGCCTGTGCGATCCTGACATTGGTCGACGACGTAGAGCCAGTAGGCATCACCGAGCTGGCGTGCAATGAGCAGCTCGTGCCCGGTCATCCGGACGCCGCGCGAACTCGCCGCGTCCCAGACCCCCTTGACCTCGATGCTGCGCTGGTCGCGGCCCTTGCGGGCGAGGAGGTCGTAGCCCCGGGGTTCGAGGTGGACATCCGCGACCGACCAGCCGGCGTCCCGCAGCAGGGACGCGACGAAGCGCATCGCGATCTCCTCGCTATCAGCATCGACGGCACTCAGCGGAGCGCCCGCTGCGGTGACGGCGGCCCAACCGAGGCGTCGCGGCTCGCCCACGTCCACGACCGCCAGCCGGCGAAGCTCGGCCAAACGATTCTCCACCGCCTTCTCGACCCGCTTCCGAGCTCCGACTCGCGCAGCCGGGTCGTCGATGTGCGAGGTCAGAGCCGACGGGAGGCGCTCAAGCTCGGCGACGGCCCCCGTCATCCAGGCATCGAGGACCTCCCCGCGGCGGGATCGCTCACCAGCCACAACGTCAGATGCGCGCTGATCGGCGTCG
>JBBQZL010000195.1:0-4831 GCA_038207745.1 Solirubrobacterales bacterium | reverse complement strand
CAGAGCTATCAGCGAAATGTCGAGGCATACTCGCGGATCTATGATCGCTGCGGCCTGCGTTGGTACATGGTCGAATCGGACGTGGGAATGATGGGAGGCGCCGGCGCGCACGAGTTCATGGCGCCCTGCGCGGCCGGTGAGGACTCGGTGGTGATCGGGCCCGGATACCAGGCGAACATCGAGATCGCGTCGGCGGAACCCCAATCGGTTGAGCTTCCTGCGCCACTTGACGCTCCTGAGCGCGTCGAGACTCCCGGCATGACCAGGGTCGAAGACGTCGCCAGGTCACTTGGAGTGCCCGAGGGCGCCCTGATCAAGGCGATGCCGGTGATGGTCGATGATCGGGGTCTCGTGCTCGTCCTGCTTCGAGGTGACCATCAGCTGGCCGAGACCAAACTCCGAAACCAGCTCGGCGCCGGTTTCCGCCCTGCCGGGGTCGACGAGTTCGCCGAGAGGATCGGCCCCGCGGGGTTCATCGGCCCGGTCGGAACCGATGTCCCGATCCTGCTCGACGGCGCCATCAGGGGCGACTCGTTCATCACCGGTGCCAACGAGGCTGACGCGCACCTCCGGGGCGTCAGCCCGGGTCGCGACTTCCAGTTTGAGGAGGTCGATGTGCGTGAGGTCTGCGAGGGCGACACGGTCAACGGCGGCCGGATCGAGATCGAGGCGGTGATCGAGGTCGGGAACATCTTCAAGCTGGGGACGCGCTACTCGGAGCCCCTCGGAGCGACGTTCCTGGACCAGTCCGGCACCGAGCGGCCTGTGGTGATGGGCAGCTATGGAATCGGCCCGGCGCGGATCATCGCTGCCGCGATCGAGCAGGGTGCTGACGACAACGGCATCGTCTGGCCAGGGCCGATCGCCCCATGGCAGATACATCTCGTCTCGCTGGCAAAGGCCGATGAGCCCGAGCGCGAGCCCGCCGAGCGCCTCTACGAGGAACTTCTTGATGCCGGCGTCGAGGTGATCTACGACGATCGGGATGCGAGGGCGGGGGAGAAGCTGACCGATGCCGAGCTGCTTGGCTGCCCACTGCGCCTGGTTGTCGGAAAACGTGGTCTGGCGGATGGGATAATCGAAGCCCAGGGACGCGCCCGTGGCGACGAACACCGCCTGCCGATCGAGTCGGCCGCCGGGGATGCCGTGGAGATCCTGGGCAGCTACGCCTAGGCGGCGAAATGACGGCTCCCGAAGAGACCGAGAAGCCCAACGAGGAGTTCGTTCCCTTCGGCCGTGGCAGGGTTCGCCGGCTCTTCGGCCTCGACAGGACCGGTCCCGAGCCCAGGCAAACCCGCAGGGGGGAGCCGCTTCGCCCGTTCACGATCCCGAACCTGGTCGGCTACATACGGATCATCGGGATCCCGATCTTCATCTACCTCGCCTTCAACTCCGATGACGGTCGCAGCGTTTCTGCTGCAATCGTCTTCTGGCTGGTCTCGGCCGGTGACTACCTCGACGGATTTCTGGCAAGGGTGACCGGGCAATACAGCCGCCTCCGAGCCCTGATGGACCCTGTCATCGACAGGCTGACCATCCTCAGCGGCGCAGTTGTCTGCTGGCATTTCGAACTGCTGCCGCGCTGGCTGCTCGCGCTGGTCGCGATCCGGGAGGTCCTTACCCTGATGCTCGCCCGCTACGGCCTGCGCCACGGAGTCGACCTGGAGGTCAACTGGCCCGGCAGGGCGGCGGTCTTCCCGATCATGTCGGCGATCTTCTTCGCGATGCTCTGGGACGGCTGGTTCCCGACCGCGCTCCTGGCCCTCGGTCTCGTGCTCTCGGTCCTCTCGACCTATCTCTACGGGCGAATGGGGCTCGCCGCCGCCCGCGAGAATCGCCTGGAGGGCGGCGCCGCATCCTGACGGGAGTGTCCAGCCCTGCAACTTGGGACCCAGGGTGTAACAACCTTCAACCTTTAGTTGAACCTTGTCCACGAGCGCCTATAATCGAGAATCCAACCAACGGTAAGGAGTGAGATGGCGGACACGTTCCCCGATCTCGGTTCACTCAGCGATGTAGAGCTGAAGGCCCTGATCCAGCAACTTACGCAGGAAGAGGATGAGATTTCCTACCGTCGGCGCACGCTGCACGGCAAGATCGACATCCTTCGAGCCGAGTTGGTCAACCGGCTGCGTCAAAAGCATGAAAGTGGCGCTTCGATGATCTCCGGAGATGACGTGGAGGCCTTGACCCAGATTCTCGCGGGCCGCGCAGACGCCCAGGCCGAGTCCACCGGCGAGTCCAGCTGAGGCTGGGAGCAGACGATGGCCGTCCATTGCCCGGAATGTGGCTTCGCCAACCCCGAGGGGGCCAACTACTGCCAGAAGTGCGGTGCTTTCCTCGGCCGTCCCGAAGGTGAGGATCCTTCGACGATGACCTACACCGTCGATGAGACGGGCGAGATGCTGCCCGTCGACATCGATGAGATGGTCTCGAAGGCCGGTGCGGCGCTGGTGATCCGTGCCGGCGGCGGCAGAGCCGGCGAGAGTTTCACGCTCGATGACGACAGGGTCAGCATCGGTCGCAGTCCGGACGCCGGCGTATTTCTCGATGACGTGACCGTGTCTCGCAACCACGCCCTTCTGGTTCGGCGCAAGGATGGTCTCTACGTCGACGATCTCGGCTCGCTCAACGGCACCTATGTGAACCGCTACCGGATTGAGTCCCATCTGCTGGCGGACGGTGACGAGATCCAGGTCGGCAAGTACAAGCTCAGCTACCTGGAGAGATAGATGTCCAGCATTCCTCCAGTGACAGGCGGCTGAACCGGTGGCGACGGCGTCAGGCAGCCAGATAGTTGCCGAGATGACCCAGCGCACCCGTGAGTCGGCCTCACGGCCCCGCAAGGCGCTTACGATCGGCGCCGTCTGCAAGATCCTCGAACCGGAATTCAGCGACATCTCGATTTCGAAGATCCGCTATCTCGAGGACCAGAAGCTACTCACCCCGCGGCGCACAGCGGGTGGATACCGCCTCTACAGCCAGGCTGACGTCGAGCGGTTGCGGACCATCCTGCGGCTGCAGAGAGATGAGTTTCTGCCACTTCGGGTGATCCGCCAGGAGCTTGCCGCCGGTCACGAGCCGAAGATGAGCACCTCCGCGAGCCCCAGCCCCGGCGCCGCCCGGCGTGCGGTCTCGGTCAATGCCGCCTCTCCGACGCTCTCGATCGAGCAGGTCATCGAGGAGACGGGCGCCCGCGAAGAGCTGATCAACGAACTCGAGGATTTTGGGATTGTCAAATCGGATCGACGCGAGGGGCGGCGAACCTACGACGAGACGGACCGCGAGGTGATCCGCGCCGCAAGCGAGCTTTCCAGGTTCGGCGTGGGTGCACGAAACCTCCGCGTCTTCCGAACCTCCGCCGATCGCGAGTCGAACCTGCTCGAGGCGCTGCTCGGCCCGTCGCTGAGGTCAAAGAATCCGCAGCGACGCAAGGAGGCGCTCGAGAGCCTCGAGAGCCTCGCCGCCACTGTCGGCCACCTCAAGCATCTGCTTCTCGTACGGGATCTCCGGCGCCTTGCCGGGGATTGATCGCCGCATCTAGCCGTGCCACGGGTTACGCGAAGTCGCGAGATCACCGCACCCGTTTCGGATATCTGGAGGCTCGTCGCCGATCCGTACAACCTTCCTCGCTGGTGGCCGCGGGTCTCACGGGTCGAGAACGTGATCGGAGGATCCGGTGGCAAGCGAGCACGCTGGACGATGGTTCTGGGCACGAAGGCGGGACGCGGTGTGCGGGCTGACTTCCGACTCACCAGCTCGGCCGAGAACGATCGCCGGATCTGGCAGCAGGACGTCGCCGATACACCGTTCGAAAAACATCTCCGGTCTTCCGAGACCGAGATCGGCTTGAGCGGGAAGGGTGCGACCACATCCGTCTCCCTGACATCCCGGCAGTCACTTCGAGGCCTCTCGAGATTGGGCGGTCCACTTGTCCGAAGGGCAACCGGCCGGCTGCTCAGCGATGCGCTGACGGGAATTGAAGCCGCGGTCGGAGAAACCGGGGAGACTGAACCCAGTGAGATCTAGTCGGGGGTGTACAGATGAGTGAGTTTCCGCGGCGGGACACCAGGTGGTGGGGGTGGGGCACACCGGAGGGCCAGGCGCCGCTTGGCCCGGATGCCCGCGCGATCCTCGAGGGAGAGATCGGGGAGCTGAAGGACTGGGACCGTCCCGCAACGATCGAAGATCTCACCCTGCCGGCCACCCAAGCGCTTCCTTCGAGTCTCGCGGCCACCGTTGGCGACGAGTGGGTCCTGACCGGCGCCGAGGACCGCGCTCGCCACGCGCACGGTCAGGGATACGTCGATCTCGCGCGGATCCGGATCAATCGTCTCGAGGGCGCGCCCGATGCGGTTGTCCTCCCCGCTGACGCAGACTCCCTGCATGCGGTTCTCTCGATCTGTGCGGAGGAGGGCATCGCTGTCGTCCCCTTCGGTGGAGGGACAAGCGTTGTCGGAGGCGTGGCTCCGTTGCGGGGGGCGCACACCCGTTTGATCAGCCTCGATCTCTCGCGTTTCCGTGGGGTGTCGGTCGATCGGCAGTCACTGACCGCGACCTTGGGCGCGGGACTCCGAGGCCCCGAGGCTGAGGCACTGCTGCTCGAGCAGGGTCTCACGATCGGCCATTTCCCCCAGTCTTTCGAGTACGCGACGATCGGCGGATTCGCGGCAACCAGATCCGCAGGACAGGCATCGAGCGGTTACGGGCGCTTTGACTCGCTCGTCAGCTCGATCCGGATGGTGTCCCCGGTTGGGACGCTCTCGACCCTTGAGACGCCGCATACGGCCGCAGGTCCATCGCTCAGAGAGGTGATCGTCGGCTCGGAAGG
>JBBQZL010000194.1:0-4860 GCA_038207745.1 Solirubrobacterales bacterium | reverse complement strand
CGTGGTTCCCGGCCACCCCACGCAGAACGGTGACCGCCCGTCTCTCCTGCCGCTCCAATCCTCCCTGCGAAAACGGCTCGTCCGGCAGCAAGGCGTTCATCGAACTCCAGTCGGTGAAGCTGACCCTGTACGACAACTCCTTGCCCCAGGTCTCGGTCAGCGGGGATGTCAGCGGAATCGATGCCGCTCCGGTCTGGAGGAGCGGCGTTCTCAGCATCTCGATCAATGCCTCGGATTCCGGGTCGGGGGTCTCGGGCTTCGTCAGCGAGATCAATGGTGTCACAAGGCCGCTCTCGTCGATCTCCTGCCCCGGGGATCGCGGCGCATTCGCCGACCGCGTCCGACCCTGCCCGGAGCAGGCGCAGAATCAGGTGACGCTCGACACGCGGTCGTCCATGTTCAACGCCGGAAAGAACCGGATCAGGATCTGCGCACGCGACTACGCCACCAACTATCCGTCCAACGCCCCTGGGAGCAACCTCGGCTGCTCCGCTTCGTACGCGATCTGGGTCGACAACTCGGGGCCCGCAAGCCCGGTCGATCTGCGGTCAGTCCAGGGCTCGGACTGGAGGCCGCTCTCAAGATACGACCTCAGATGGCAAAATTCAGCGACCGATGGGATGTCCGCGGTCACGCGGGCCATATACCGGATCGAAACCGGATCTGGTCTCCCGATCCAGGGCCCAACCAGCGTTTGGGGCACCAGCTTGACCTCGATGGGCATCGACCTCCCTGAGCCGGGCGAGTACAAGGTTCACGTATCGCTTGCCGATTCAGCCGGCAACACAAGTTCGGAGGGTTCCCTCGTGCTCCGCTACGACAACATCTCGCCCGGAGAGGCCGCGCCGGCTCCGGCAGGGGGCTGGCTCGGACTTGATGAGTTCCCCTACACCCAGCAGATCGAGCGCGGCTTGACGGCCGGTCCATCTGGAATCAGGGGATACGCGTATGGGATCGACTCGTCAGAGAGTCCCGTCTGCGTGGCGGCAATCTGCACCGACGGCGAACTGGATCTGCGGGGAGGGCCCGACAAGCGCTCGGTGCCGATCGATAACCTCCCCGAGGGAGTCCAATGGTTCACATCTGCCGCGGTTTCCGGCTCGATGCTCCCTTCGGTCAGGACCCGTTCAACCCGGCTGATGGTCGACAAGGGCGATCCATCCACCGTGATCTCCGGCGTGCCTTCGGATTGGGTCAATGACCCGGTCGAGCTGTCTGTCCAGGCATCCGACGAGATGTCAGGGATGACTGCCAATCCGGACTACGACGACGGCAGCCCATTCACTGCGATTTCGGTTGACGGAGCAGAGGTGGCGAAGGTGACTGGAGCACGGGCAACGACCTCGGTCCGGTCCGAGGGAGTCCACCGGGTCACCCACTGGGCGCGAGATCTGGCGGGCAACTCAGGTGACGGTCATCTCTCGCCGCTTGACAATCGGCATACCGCGCCAGGCGTGGCGACCGTGAAGATCGACCTGACTCCCCCGCGGGTCGTTTTCGAGGACACGAGATCCAGCGATCAACCCGAGCTGATCCGAGCCCGATTCTCTGATCCGCTTTCTGGCCTCGATGAGGCCGAGATCGAATACCACCTCGTTGATGGCAGCACGCCGTGGATGCGCATGCCGACTGCAGTGGAGGGCGACCAGCTTTCCGCAATATTTCCCTCCGATCGCCTTGACGACGGCAACTACGAGTTCCGGGCAACCGCCGCCGACAAGGCCGGCAACCGATCGATCAACGTGCAGCGCGAGGGCGGCGGAGAAATGACCCTCAATAACCCGGTCAAGGTCGGTACACGCCTCCACGCGCGGCTCCTCGGAGGAAACGAGTACCACCAGATCCGGCGCTCCGGAGCGGGAGCGATTGCGGTCGGGAAGCTGAAGACGACCATCGGGACTCCTGTGGCCGGCGAGGAGGTGACCCTGATGGAGACCTTCGATCGGGGTGCCCGGGTCGCGCAGCGGACCCTGACGATACGCACCGACGCCAAGGGTGCATTTCGCGTCAAGCTTCGTGCCGGTCCATCCCGGCTGATCTCAGCCGAGTATCCAGGGGACGACCGTCGCACCCACGCCCAGTCAGGACTGCTGAGGATCAGTGCAACGACGAGTGTCGCGCTCGCGATCACCCCGACCGTGACGCGAAACGGCCGCGCCGTAAACATGACCGGCAAGGTGACCGGCCGCCAGGCCCGCGTCCCGGCAAGGGGCAAGATGATCGAGATCCAGTACTTCGACCCCTCCCGCAAACTCTGGAGACCGGTCGAGATACTTCACACCAGCGGATCTGGCCGCTTTCACTACAGCTATCGCTTCCGGACCATCTCCAGCGCGCAGCAGATCATCTTCCGTGCCCTTGCCCCAGCCGAATCAGGCTGGCCCTTCCTGCCGGCGGCCTCACGACGGCAGACGGTTGTGGTCTATCCCTGAGGACCAGGCGCACCGAACGGTGGCGGGCCGAGAACCCGCATACCGCCGGAGCGCTCAGCCGACTCGCGGACCCGATCGAAGTCGACCGGGCCGGAGAGGTCGGTGTCGTTCGTGGCTGGCTCACAGGCGCCACGGTAGAAGGCTTCGGCACTGCCGGGGGTCTGAAATGTGAGCACGCAGGCCGTGGGCGAGGTGACAAGAAAGGCATGCGGGACGCCGCGCGGGGCAACTGCGACTCCACCTGGACCGACGGGATACTCCTCGCCGTCGATGTGCACCAGGATCTCGCCCTCGAGCACGTAGAGGGTTTCGTCCTCGCCCGCGTGAATGTGGAGGGGAGTGGTCTTTCCCTGCGACATCCGGTCCTCGAAGAGAAGAAAGGCGCCGTCCGTCTCCTCGGCGGTCGCCTTCATGGTCAGAACGCCCCCTCCCCAGAATCGGAGGTGCTCCCCCTCACCCGAGCCCCGGACAATTGCTACGGCGGTACCCATGACAGACGCTCCTTTCTACGGACCAAATGCAGTGGTCGCTACCGATGGCACTTTGTGTACCATCATGGGATGAGCGTACCATATGAGCAGACCGGGCGCACCAACCAGAAGGTCCGTACGCGCGATGCGCTTGTCGCTGCGACGCGGGATCTGCTCGCCCAGGGCGTCACGCCGACGATGGAGGCTGCGGCGGCTGCGGCGTCGGTCTCCCGGACCACGGCGTATCGCTACTTCCCCAACCTCCGGGCGCTGCTCGTCGCGGGCTATCCCCACATTGAAGCGCGATCGGTCCTTGGCGAGAACCCGCCAACGGACCCTGCGAGCCGCCTTGAGATCGTCGCGGAGGACCAGACCCGCAGGATCCTCGAGTACGAGCAGGAGATGCGGGCCGTGCTGCGACTCTCGCTCGAGTCCGACCCCGACGATGGCCCCGGGCTGCCGATGAATCGGGGACTTCGGATCGGCTGGATCGAGGACGCGCTTGTGCCGCTGCGCGGGCAACTCGCTGAGGATGACCTCCGGGCGCTGGTCCACGGCATCGGCGCGACGCTTGGCATCGAGGCCTACGTCTGGCTGACGGACGTCGCCGGACTCTCTCGCAGCGAAGCGGCCGAGGTCATGCGCACCAACGCGTCCCGGCTCCTCTATTCCGCACTCGCCAAGCACCCCCTCATCGCCGAGTAGCCCGAAGTCGAGCAATCCGGCCCCACAATTGCCAACCGCCCCGGGGGAGGGGCGGTTGGCGGGGGAGGAGAGGTGTTGCGACTGCTGACGAACATATGGGTCAGCAGATCTTCCCTTGACGATCACCTCTCCGGGGGATCGTCGGGTTAAGCGGGTGTTACCGCAGCGAAGTCACCTGATCGCTGACCTGTCCGACGAGATCGGTCACGCGGGAGGACTGCTCCTCGGCGATCTTGCTGACGTCTGACTGGACGCGATTGGCACGATCGCTGACCTTGCGGAGCTGCTCCTCGGCCTGACGACGGTTGCGCTCGAGTGTCGTCTCGACCTTGCGGCGGTTCTGCTTCAGCCTGGTCTCGGCCTTGCGCTGGTTCTTGCGAACCTCGCGCTCAACCCGGGTGCGGGTGCGCTTGGCCTGCGTAGTGGCCTTGCGACGGGCGCTGGTGCCACGACGCTCGGCACGCTTGAGTGACTTGGTCAGTGATGCGCGGTAGACCTTGACCTGCTTCTCGGCGCTGTCACGATCGGCCCAGGGCTCAACGAACTCGGTGATCGCGTCACGTGCGGTGAGGGCGAAACCGACCGGAACATCAACGGCGGTTTCGGCGACACGCTGTGCCTGCGGCTTGGCTACGACCTTCGGTGCAGCGGTCTTCGCCTTGGCCGTCGTGCTCTTGGCGGCTGAGGCCTTTCGGACCGTTGCCTTCGGGGCGCTCTTCGCGGTGGTCTTCTTTGTCTTCGCTGTTGCCATGTTGTTCAACCCTCTCGTGGTTTCTTTGAAGCTACTTACGTTTAAGGATGTTCACAGTGTAACAGCATGCGAACACATGTTCTTAAACCTCTCCGAGAGGCTGGTTACACATCGACCGGGAATCCGGCCGGCTCTGGCTGCCTGGGGTTTGTCTGATCAGCCGACGCGGGCAAGCCAGAGGGTGGGCTGCCCGAGTTCGGTTGAGTCGGGCATCGCGGCGGGCTCGGACCAGACGAGATTGAGCGCCTCGAGACCATCTCGCTCGACGACCTCGTCGCAGAAGGCCTTGCCCTGCCGGTACTGGCGCATCTTCATCTCCATGCCGAGCAGACGCGAGATGATCGATGCGAGCGTGCCCTGGTTGTCGCGAACGGCTTCGACGCGGTCTCGCATCTCCAGATAGCCCGGGTCGATCTCGGCGCCGATCGCGTCCATCACATGCTCGGAGTAGCCCTCGATCACGGCCATCGTCGACTGAAGCTGATCCAGCATCTCCCTCTGC
>JBBQZL010000193.1:0-4892 GCA_038207745.1 Solirubrobacterales bacterium | reverse complement strand
CGGCGTTCTTGCGTTGTGGCTTGAGGCTATTGCCCGACTAGAGCTTCAGACCGGACAACAACTTCGAGATGTTCAGTCCACCGAGGCTTCCGCCACCCAGCTTGCCGCCACCGAGCTGACCCAGGAGACTGCCGATATTGATCCCGCCCAGCTTGCCGCCACCGAGCTGGCCAAGGAGACCCCCGAGATTTATTGCACCAACCTTGCGGCCACCAAGCGTGCCAACGAGGCCCTTGATGCCACCGGAGCCGGTGATGCCCTTGACCGAACCGAGCAGGCACGCAATGAGTGCCGAGTTGCCCTTGGCCGAACTGCACTTCGAGACGGCTGAGATGGCCTGTGTGCAAGTCGCCTTCGCTGCCGGGTCCTTGATGGAATTGCAGATGCCGCTCAGCGATGCGCCGCCGGGCAGAGCGGGAAGTCCCGCTGCACTCGCGGGCACGGCGCTAACGGCAACGACAACAAGAACGGCGGCCAGGAACGCGCCAGCCTTCGACTTCAATCTCATGCATCTCCTCCATCATGTACTGCGATGTTCCCCGCCCAGCAGAAAACCTACACCAAATCGGCGCAACGTGAACAGAAATGTTTATCGATGTGGCCGGCGCCACCCTCAGATGACCGCACGCAGGCGCTTGCGGCCGTCTGGGCGGAAGCGGTCGATGCCCATTTCGGTGAGCCTTTCACGCGTCCCGCGCACTGAACGATTGAGCTCCCCAAGGGGCAGTCCCCAATCTCTGTAGCCCAGCTCGATCCGGCCCAGATACCAACTGGACGGCAGCCCGAGGTAGGTCCCGTCGGTCATCACATACGTGATCGCCTGCTGCGGGCCGGCCGAGGTCTCGACCTCGACGACGACCCGGCGATAGTTGGTCGGCGCGCCCTCGTAGCGGTCGAGGCTGAGCAGGTCCTCCTCGGTGAGCGACCAGAGGGCGCCGGTGACCGTCCGGTCCCGGGCCGGCTCGATGTCAGCCACTCCTCGAAAGGTCAGACGCCATCCGTACAGAGATGCGGTGACCTCGGGAATGCCGCCTGGACAGCGAGCCAACATGTCGGCGCGATTGAGATTCGAGCCGTAGGCAAAGTACGTGTGGATGGGAGACCTCTTTTCCTCAAGGCGCGGACCGGGCGGCTGATGATCAGCAGCGTGTGCACCTGGAGAGAGAGTCGTCCGGAGACGCGATTTCCTGACAATTCAGGATGTGTTCCTCTCGTCCAGGTGAGCCTCCCAGCGGTCGGAGGTCAGGGAGGACCCTGTCCCCATGGGACGGACCCAGACTCTGATCTCGGCGCTGCGGACGAGTCTCTCGAGGTCCACCGAGCGGAGCTCGGCGCGCCGAGCTTCCGGCTGGCCACGGGTCTGGGGGAGAAGTCCGATCACGGCGCCTGTTCCCGCCGGCCCGATTGATTGGGATTGAACCACGGTCCGCTGATGACGACGAGGCCCTCGTCCGATTGGAGCCGCGCCGGAATCGGGAGTTCGATCAAGCCGACAACGCAGTAACTGCAGACGCGTGAACCAACCTCCTCGGTTGAACCAAACGCCTCGAAGGCCGCCCCGCAACCTCCACAAAGTAGGGATGTCGATGACACGAACGTATGTTCGCACACCATCCGGACCAATTCAGCCCAGCCACAGCCGAACGTCACGTCTCTCCGTCGGGCAGCAACCGCATGCGTGGTTTGCGGCAGCTCTTTTGGGGGATTCCTACTGATTGAATCGCTCCTGTTCGGGGTAGAGTGGAGAGAGTCGTCATGGATTCGATATCTGCAGAGGAAGGTGGAACTTTGGCCGTCTCCGGCTCCAAACGCGCTGTTGTGGTGGGATCCAGCTTCGCCGGCCTGACCGCCGCGCTCGAGTTGCGCAAGCGACTCGATTCCAAACACGAGGTCATCGTCGTCGAGCCGCGTGACGTGTTCACGTTCATCCCCTCTCTGATCTGGGTGCCGTTCGGCATGCGTGAGCCGGCCGACGTGACCTTTCCGCTCGAGCCGATGTACACCAGGAAGGGCATCAGGTTCATCAACGAGGCGGCCGCGAGCTTCGATCTTGACGCCCACACTCTGATCACCGACACAGGGCAGGAGGTCTCCTATGACAGCCTGCTGCTGGCCACGGGACCGCGACTTGCGTTCGAGAAGATCCCCGGGCTCGGGCCGGCCGACGGCTACACGCAGTCGGTCTGCAACCTCGAGCACGCCATGCAGACCCGCGCGGCGTGGGAGAAGTTCCTTGAGAACCCGGGTCCGGTCGTGGTCGGCACGGCGCAGGGCGGGTCGTGCTTCGGATCCTCCTACGAATTCCTGCTCAACACCCACCATCGGATCAAGAAGGCCGGCCTGCAGGACGTTGCGCCGTTGACCTTCATCACTGCGGAGCCGTTCCTCGGCCACTTCGGTCTCGGCGGCGTTGCCGATTCCCAGCAGCGGGTCGAGAAGTATTTCGACCGCCTCGGCATCGAGGGCATCCCCAACAACGTGATCACCGGGGTCAGCGAAGCTGAGATCGAACTGGAAGGAGGGCGCGTTCTGCCCTTCGCGTTGTCGATGATCGTGCCGCCCTTCACCGGCGTCGACGCGGTCCGCGATACCGAAGGGCTCGGTAATCCGATGGGCTTTCTGCCGATCAACGACGAGTTTCGCCACGCCGAGTTGGAGGACATATACGGCGCCGGAGTCGATATCGCCATCGCCCCACCACAGAAGACACAGGTTCCCGCGGGAGTCCCGAAGACCGGGCAGATGAGCGAGGTGATGGCAAAGGTCGCCGCGCAGAACATGGCTTCCGACATCCAGGGCGGCGAGCGAAGGTCGATGCCGATGTCGGAGATGGAGGCGATCTGCATCCTCGACGCGGGGAGCGGCGGCATCATCTTCAAGGCCGACCATGTGCTCGGCGAATCCAAGCATCCTCACGTGATGAGCGGACCCCAGGCCCACTGGGCAAAGATCGCCTTTGAGAAGATCTTTCTCGAGAGCCGCAAGCGCGGGCACCCCGTCCTCTGAAAGGAGTTCAAACTGTTTCAGGTACGCATTCATGGCAGGGGTGGGCAGGGGGTTGTCACCGCCGCCGAGCTCTTGTCCGTGGCCGCGTTCGACGAGGGCAAACACGCCCAGGCGTTTCCGACCTTCGGCTCGGAGAGAACCGGTGCCCCGGTCACCTCCTTCTGCCGTATCGACGATAGGCCGATCCGGGCGCGCGAGCCGATCTCCGAGCCCGACGCGCTGATCATCCAGGACCCGACGCTGCTCCATCAGGTGGACCTCTTCGCGGGCCTTGATCCGGAGGGCTACATCCTGCTGAACAGCGGGCGCGACTTCGGAGAGCTTGGGATGGGCGACTTTGTAAGGGATTTTGGCGAGCAGAGGGTGCTGACCATGCCGGCCACCGAACTTGCCCGCGAGCATCTCGGCCGCCCGTTGCCCAATGCCGTCCTGCTCGGCGGATTCGCGGGGCTCTGCGGGCTGGTCTCGATCGGGTCCGTGACCGCGGCGATTCGCGAGCGGTTCCCGGGCAAGCTCGGTGATGCCAACTCCACTGCCGCCGAGGCCGCGTTCGAGTACGTGCAGGGCAAGATGGCCGGATTCGCCCATGCTTGAGCAGCTCGAGGGCTCACAGGCGGTCGCGAGGGGGGTGGCGATGTGTCGGCCCGAGGTGATCGCCGCATATCCGATCTCGCCACAGACCCACATCGTCGAGGCGCTATCCGACCTGGTCCGCAGGGGCGATCTCGATCCATGCGAGTACCTGATGGTGGAGTCGGAGTTCGCCGCGATGTCGGCCTGCATCGGCGCCTCCGCTACCGGCGCCCGGTCATACACGGCGACCGCGAGCCAGGGTCTGCTCTACATGGCGGAGGCGCTCTACAACGCCTCCGGGCTTGGCCTGCCGATCGTGATGACGCTTGCCAACCGAGCGATCGGGGCGCCGATCAACATCTGGAACGACCACTCGGATTCGATGTCGCAACGGGACTCGGGATGGATCCAGCTCTACGCCGAGACCAATCAGGAGGCCGTTGATGTCCACATCCAGGCATTCAGGCTCGCCGAGGAACTCTCGCTGCCGGTGATGGTCTGCATGGACGGCTTCATCCTCACCCACGCCTTCGAGCAGGTGGAGATGCCGACCCAGGAGCAGGTCGACGCCTTTCTGCCCGCATTCGAGCCACGGCAGGTTCTGGATCCGGCCGAGCCGATGACTATCGGAGCGATGGTCGGGCCCGAGGCGTTCACCGAGGTCAAGTACCTGATGCACGCCAAGCAGATCCAGGCCCTCGACGCGATCCCCGAGATCGCATCCGACTTCTCCCGCGACTTCGGCCGCGACTCGGGTGGGCTCGTCCGTACCTATCGGGCCGATGACGCGGAGACGATCGTGGTTGCGCTCGGCTCGGTTCTCGGCACGATCGAGGATGTCGTCGATGAACTTCGCGACGAGGGATTGAAGATCGGGGTGCTGGCGATCAAGTGCTTTCGCCCGTGGCCACTCGACGAGGTGCGCGCCGCGCTCAGCGGGGCAAAGCGGATCATCGTGATCGAGAAGGCCTTTGCGATCGGTGCCGGGGGGATCGTCGGTCAGAACGTCCGTCTCGCCCTCTCGGGCCTCGGGTGCCGGGTATTCGATGTCGTCGCCGGACTCGGCGGTCGGCCGATAACCAAGCAGTCGTTGCGGGCGCTGTTTGCCGACGTGCTCGGAGATCGGATCGAACCCGGCCGTCTCCACTTCCTCGATCTGAAACGTGATGTCGTCGAGCGCGAGCTCGAGCGGATGCAGGACGGCCATCTTCCCGGGCCGCATGCCGAGAACATTCTTCGCGACCTGGGAATCGTCGCGGCGGACTCGCACTGAGGGGCGGACCAGGATGGCCGAGCAGCGGATCAAGCAGTAC
>JBBQZL010000192.1:0-4901 GCA_038207745.1 Solirubrobacterales bacterium | reverse complement strand
TCCCCTGCTTGGCCATCTCCACCTTTGCGAGGCCTTCCGGATCGCCTCCGAGCTTGATGTCGACCCCGCGTCCCGCCATGTTGGTGGCGATCGTCAGCGAGCCCTTGCGCCCGGCCTGTGCGATCGTCTCGCCTTCGCGTTGCGCGTATTCAGGCTTCGCGTTGAGGACCTCGTGCTTGACCCCATTGCGCTTCAGCTGATCGGAGATCATCTCCGAAATCTGCACGGAGACGGTGCCGACGAGCACCGGCTGCCCGGCTCTGTTCCGCTCCGTTATCTGATTGACAACGGCCTTCCACTTGCCGGTCTGCGTCTTGAAGATCTGATCGTTGCGATCGACGCGGACCATGTCCCGGTTGGTCGGGATCTCGACCACCGGGATCTTGTAGATCTTCATGAACTCGGTCGCCTCGGTGATCGCGGTTCCGGTCATGC
The DNA here is from genome assembly GCA_038207745.1 of Solirubrobacterales bacterium. Lineage (GTDB taxonomy): Bacteria > Actinomycetota > Thermoleophilia > Solirubrobacterales > 70-9 > JBBQZL01. Next base: position 4,466 of record JBBQZL010000192.1, on the reverse strand, counting down.
CGGCCAGCTTCTTGTAGAGGCGGAAGTAGTTCTGGAGCGTGATCGTCGCGAGGGTCTGATTCTCCTCGCGGATCGCGACGCCCTCCTTGGCCTCGATGGCCTGATGCAGGCCCTCTGACCAGCGCCTGCCCTCGAGGATCCTGCCGGTGAACTCGTCAATGATCATCACCTCGCCGTCAACGACGGCGTAGTCCTTGTCCTTCGAGTAAAGCGACTCCGCCTTCAGCGATTGAACGAGATGGTTTACCAGGGTGCCGTGCTCAGACAGGTAGAGGTTGTCGACCCCGACAAACTCCTCGGTGCGCGTGACTCCACGCTCGGTCGGCGCGACGGTCTTGTGCTTCTCGTCGAACTCGTAGTCGTACTCTGCCTCAGAGGTGTCCTTGGTCTCCCCGAGAGCCTTCAGCTTGACCTGGGCCTGGATGCCCTCCAGGCGCTTTGCGAGGCGGGCAAACGTGTAGTAGGTGTCAGCGGCCTGCTCGGGGGCACCGGAGATGATCAGCGGTGTACGCGCCTCGTCGATGAGGATGTTGTCGACCTCGTCCACGACCGCAAAGTTATGACCGCGCTGGACGCATTGCTCGAGTGAGGGCGACATGTTGTCGCGCAGATAGTCGAACCCGAATTCGGAGTTGGTCCCGTAGGTGATGTCGCAGGCGTACTTGCGTTGCCGGGTCTCGTGGTCATCGGCATCCTGGAGTGCCTCCACGGTTGCGCCGAGCATCTCGTAGATCGGCGTCATCCAATCGGCGTCTCGGCGGGCGAGGTAGTCGTTGACGGTGACCACGTGGACACCCTCGCCGGCCAGGGTGTTGAGGAAGACCGCCAGGGTCGCCGTCAGGGTCTTTCCCTCACCGGTCCGCATCTCCGCGATCGCACCGTCATGGAGCACCATCCCGCCGATCAACTGGACGTCGTAGTGACGCTGGCCCAGCGTCCTCCTGGCGGCCTCACGGATCAGCGCGAACGCCTCTGCGAGCAGGTCGTCAAGAGACTCTCCGCCACGGGCCCGCTCTCTGAGCCTGTCTCCTTCGAGCTTCAGCTCATGGTCTTCGAGAAGCTCCATTTCCGGCTCGATCCGATTGATCGCTCCGACGCGCTTCTCATACGACTTGAACTTGCGCCCCTCCCCCATGCGGAGGGCGCGATCTATAAGTGCCTTGGCCATCAGGCCACAGGTTAGCTACCCGGGCGTACCGTCCGCTTGCCCTCGCCACTCGCCAGTGGCGGCGGGGGCGCGGAACGGCTTCCAATCGCCTATGCGTGGGCTTCGGGAGAGCGCCCGCGTGACTCGTTGACCAGACGCCTGGTGCGGCTGCGCTTGCGGCGCATCTCTCGATGCTTCTTGACCTGCCGGCCCATGTCATCGCTGAGTTCGTGGATCGCGTGGAGCATCTCTGGAGCTGACTCTGAGGCTCGGAGCGTCACACCCTTGAGGTGGAGCGTCGCCTCCGCAACCATCGAATTGGGATTCGAGGGATGGCGCTCCTCGAACAACTCGACGTGGAGTGTGGCCAGTTCGGACACCTGCCGACTGACCCGCCGAAAGCGCCGATAAACGTGGTCGTGAAACTCCTCGGTCACTTCCAGATTGCGTCCGCGGATCTCTATTCGCATGCGGGCCTCCTGTCGAGAATTGTCCTTGATTCATGCTACGCCTCACCACCGACGGGTTCAAGCGAAAGCTCAGAGCCGGCGCGCAAATGTGACTCCGAAGACCGTCAGCGCGCCGCCGCCCCGGAGTGCCGCCGCTGCCGAGGAGAGCGTCGACCTGGTTGTGAGTACGTCGTCGATCAGAACGCAGGTGCGGGGAACCGGCGAGCTCGCGGCAATCTCCGGCGGATTCCCACGGCGCTCGGACCGCCGCCGGCCGACCTGCCGACCGCTTCCGGTCCGCCGGAGGCAGGCGGAAACTGGCATCCCGGTCGCCCTCCCCACACGAAGCGCGATCTCGTGTGCCGGATCAAACCCGCGGGCCAGGACCCTGCGGCGAGCCGTGGGGATCGGGACGACAACGCCCTCGAGAAGCGACTCCGGCACCAAACGGGAGATCCGCCGTGCCATCGCGTCGGCCGCCGGCAGCAGACGCCTGTACTTGAGCGCGACCACCAGATCACGCGGAACTCCCTCGTGGGAGGCAGACGACCAGATCGCATCAAGTCCGGCGGGCGGCCCGCCGCCGAGCGGACTCGACCACGCCAATCTCGCCTCGCACGCATCACAGATCGGACCGGTGGCAGGGCCAGGGTACCCACAGGCCGCACAGGCGCCGGGTACGAGTGCCGCCGCGATCGCTCGGAGGAGATCCACGCAGCAGCGATCCTCGACGAAGCGGGCGCGCGACTTGCGCGCAAGGTGTCAGGAGCAAGAGTCAGGAATCAAACATCGGGAATCAGGAATCAGTGTCCGCAGAATCGGCGGCGATGATGCCGCCGATCACGATTCCACCGGCGGGAACCTCGGCGCCGGGCAGGAGTATCGAATCCCGCAGGTGGGCCCGATCGCCGATCCTGGAGCCACCACCGATAACGATCGGCCCGTCAAGTGTCACACCATCGCCGATCGAAACGTCCGGCCCGACCAGCGTCGGCGCATTGACCGCCGCGCCGTTGAGGTCTGATGCCGAGCGCACACCGTCAGAGACCACGGGTACGCCGGGGTCGATCTCAACGCGTCCCTCGAGCGCATCGATGTTGCCGTCCCGAAGCTCCTGGAGATTGCCGATGTCGTTCCAGTACGAGTCGATCTCGTGTGAGTAGAAGGGGATGTCGGATTCGAGCAGGGCCGGAAAGACGTCCATCGCCCAATCGGTGAAGCCGTCGGGCGAGTCCGGGGCCGCCGCGCCGCTCACCTGCCCGGTAGCCGGGAAGTAATCGAAGATCTCCGCATTGAACATGTAGATGCCGCAGTTGGCCAGGTCGGAGAGCGCCTCGGCCGGATCAGGCTTTTCCTGAAAGCCCTGGATGCGACCGTCCGAGCCGATGATCACGACGCCGAACTCAGAGGTGTTCTCGACCCGCCTGGTTGCGAGGGTTGCGATGCCGTCGTGAGACTCGTGGAACTCCCGCATCGCGGTCAGATCGATGTCTGTGAGCGCGTCGCCCGAGATGATCAGGAAGGAGTCTCCAAGGAAGTCGGCTACGTTGCGAACTCCTCCGGCCGTCCCCATCAGCGCCTCCTCGTGTCGATACAAGAGGCTGATCCCAAGGCCTGACCCATCGCCGAAATGCTTCTCGATCGTCTCCGGGAACCAGTGCAGGTTGGCGATCACGTCGTTGAAGCGGTGCCGGGCGAGGAGCCGAATGATGTGTTCCATCACCGGGCGCCCGAGTACAGGGACCATCGGCTTCGGAAACGAGTTGGTGATCGGCCTGAGCCGGGTGCCGAGGCCGGCGGCCAGGATCATCGCGCGCATCTGCGGGTCAGCTTCCATTCATCCGCTCCTTCAGGCCCTCGATCGCCGGGATTGCGACCGGATCGACGCCTGCCCTCGCGGCCAGCTCGAGGCTGACCAGGTCACCGAGCAGAACCGTCCAGAGCAGCCGTTCGCCTCGAGTCCCACCGTTTGAGTCGATCCTGATGCTCAGGGCTCCTGAAGCCTCGATAATCTCGGAGGTCAGCTCGATCCGAAGCTGCTCACGGGGATGTTGCTCTTCGTCCTCCAGGAACACCGCACTGAAAGAGCCTCGGCGGTCGTCACCCCAACCGGATATCTCGTTGTGGTCGGCCTCCGGCAACTCGGAGTAGAAGGCGTGCGCCTTGACATTTTCATTGATCTGGGTCTTCCAGCGGCGGGCGATCGGTGCGGTCAGCCCGGCGCCGTAGATGACCGGGATCGTGCCCTTCAGGGCGACCGCGACGTCGACGGCCATCGCCTGCAGATTGTCGATCTCGGATTCGAGGAAGGCCGCTGCCGAGTCGATCTCGTCCTGGATCCGTTCTGAGACACCGCCGAGCGCCGCGGCCTCGGCGGCGATCACCAGCATGTAGGCGACGGCAGCGCGCGGCTGGAGGATTCCCGGCATGCCGATCACGGGATCGCCTGCCACACGTGCCAGCTTGGCCAGCCTCCCGCCGGTCCCGGCGATGATCCGGCGGGCACCGAGGTTTTCGGCGGCCTCGAAGCAGGAGAGCGTTTCCTCCGTATTGCCCGAGTAGCTCGAACACAGGACCAGCCAATCGGAGGTGACCCATGCCGGGAGGTCGTATCCCCGCACGGTGATCATCGGTCGGACGCACCTGTCGCCCAGCACCGCGATGGCGAGGTCCCCACCGATTGCCGAACCGCCCATTCCGCAGACGGCAAGGCCGGCTGCCTCGGACCTGGGAAGCCCCGCGGTGTCGATCTTCCAGCGCGCGTCCCGCAGTTGATTCGGCATGTCGAGGGTGTCGTCACGAATCATGCCGACACCCTTGCAGCTTCGCCGAGAACAGTTCCCCCGACTGTCGCCCCGCTCTCGATGATC
>JBBQZL010000191.1:0-4941 GCA_038207745.1 Solirubrobacterales bacterium | reverse complement strand
AGACCACCGAAATCACTGACCTGCGGAGTACCGGGGAGTTGATCGCGCCGAGCAACGGGATCGAGATCGCCTATGAGGCATTCGGCGACGAGGAGGCTCCGGTCCTGCTCCTGGTCATGGGCCTTGGGACGCAGATGATCGGGTGGGATGATCGCTTCTGCTCACTGCTCGCCTCGCGTGGCTACCGGGTGGTGCGCTTTGACAATCGCGATATCGGCCATTCGACCAAGATGGTCGATGCGTCGGTCCCGGGGCGGCTCCCAATGATGCTCGGGTTTGGTCGTCCCGCATACCGGCTCGGCGATATGGCCGACGACACGATCGGGGTCCTCGATCACCTCGGCATCGATTCCGCACACATCGCCGGCGCATCGATGGGCGGGATGATTGCCCAGGAAGTCGCGATCCGCCATCCCGATCGTGCCCGTTCGCTGACCTCGATCATGTCGATGACCAGCAATCGCGTATATGGAACCCCGACCCTGGCCGCGCTGCTGGCGCTGATTGCGCCACCCGGTACCGATCGCGAAACCTCGATCGAGCGTACCGTCAAGACCTTCAAGGTGATCGGCTCACCGGGATTTGAGCGCGATCTCGATCACCTGCGCGATGTCGCCGGGCGCTCATATGACCGCTCGCACTATTGGTACGGCGTTGCAAGGCAGCTCCATGCGGTCACCACTGCCCGCGATCGGGCATCGAATCTGCGCGGCCTCGACCTCCCGGCGGCGGTCATCCACGGGACGAAGGATCCGCTTGTCAGGCCGATCGCCGGCAGGGCGACGGCCCGTGCGATCCCCGGGGCGAAGCTGACGATGATCGAGGGCATGGGACACGATCTCCCCGAGGGCGCTTGGCCACAGATCGCGGATTCGATTGTCGAAACTGCGCAGGCCGGAGACGCCGGTCGCACGTCGCGGGCCTGACTCCGGGCCGAATCCGAAACGTAGATTCATTAATGCCCGGTTAGGGAGGCAGTTTGGCCGCCCTCCGCTCGGATAGGATCTCGCGCTCAGGATGAACACCGTCGGGACCGGGAGGACTCGGCGGAGGTTTGTGGAGGACGGAGCAACACTGGCTACTCAGCCAACTCAAAGCGATAGTCCGGCCAAAGGCCGAGGCTCGATGCTGACTCGCATCGCCACCGTGGGGGTTCTCGTCCTTGCGCTGGTGCTCGTGGGCGTCCTGGTGCTGGGTGGCGACAGTGGCCACAAGTACAAGCTGATCTTCCAGACGGGCGGCCAGCTCGTCAACGGGAACCAGGTTCTGGTCGGCGGCGCCGTTTTCGGCACCGTCAGCTCGATCAAGCTGACCGACAACAACCAGGCCGAGGTCGAGATCAACGTCGACGAAACGATCCACAAGGGAACGACGGCCGTGATCCGCGCGACGTCGCTCTCGGGAGTGGCGAACCGCTACATCGCCCTCTCGCTGGGGCCGAGCGACGCCGCGGAGCTGCCCGACGGGTCGGTCTTGAACGAGGACTCGACGACGACGGCTGTTGACCTCGACCAGCTCTTCGACACCTTCGGGGTCAAGACCCGCGCCGGACTCAGCAACGTGATCAAGGGCTTCGCGAGGTCGTATGTCGGCGTCGGGCCGCAGGCGAACGAGACCTACAAGTACTTCGGGGCGCAGCTCTCGAGCACGGATCGCCTGCTCAAGCAGCTGAATCGCGACCAGTTCGCCTTCAGCCAGTTCATCGTCAACGGCTCGAAGACGGTGACCGCAATCGCCTCCCGGCGCGCCGACCTGACATCGGCAGTGTCCAACGCCGGCACCGCGCTCGGCGCAATCGCCTCCGAGAACACCGCCTTCAGCCAGACGCTCCAGGATCTGCCGCCGACCCTTCGCCAGGCCAACACTACATTCGTCAACCTGCGCGCGACGCTCGATGATCTCGATCCCCTGGTCAACACGGCAAAGGTCCAGACCGAGAACCTGACGCCCTTCCTCAAGGACCTCCAACCGGTCACCAGCGAGGCGGTCCCGGTCTTCAAGGATCTGAGGCTCGCGGTGGACCGGCCCGGTGCGCACAACGACCTGGCCGACACCACCGTCGACCTGGTCAACCTGCACAAGCTCGGCAGCGCATCGACCAAGGCGTCGATTGATGCAATGAACGCATCAGAGGACTTCGTCGCCTTCGCCCGCCCATACAGCCCGGACATCCTCCAGGCGTTCGGCAAGCTCGCAGGGGTCGCGGGCTACTTTGACGCGAATGGCAACTACGCGCGCGTCCAGGCGTCGGCGTTCAACCTCTTCAAGTGGAACTCCGTCACCGGCAATCTCGAGCCGATACCGGTCAGCGACAAGTTCAACGGCTTCACCACCGACACCAACTCGAACCGCTGTCCCGGTGGCAGCACGCAGCCGATAACCGGCTCAAACCCCTTCCTCGATGAAGGCAAGCTCGGCGCCGGCGACTGTGATCCCTCAAACGTCCCACCCGGCCCATGAGGCGCGTCGTGATCACAGCCCTCCTGGTCGCGGCCGTCGCGGTTGTCGTGATCTTTGTCGCCTCCGGCGATGACAAGTCGGGCACCTACCAGGTGCGCGCGATCTTCGAGAACGGCAGTTTCATCGTCCAGGGGGAGGACGTCAGAGTGGGAGGCGCCAACGTCGGCAGCGTCGAATCCGTTGACGTGACCATGCCGGGGGAGACGGCCAGTCTGGTCGGCGGCAAGTCGAAGGCGATCCCCGGTAAGGCCGCGGTGGTTCTCAGCATCACCGACATGGGTTTCACAGATTGGAAGTCGGATGCATCCTGCCTGATCCGGCCGCAATCGCTGATCGGCGAGAAGTTCGTCGAGTGCCTTCCCACGCAGCCGCGTGCCGCCGGCTCTGAGCCACCGCCCTCGCTTGAGCAGATCCCGAGCGGCCAGACCGGAGCCGGTGAATATCTGCTGCCGATCGAGAACAACGGCACGGCTGTTGATCTCGACCTGATCAACAACATCCAGCGGCTGCCATATGCGCAGCGCTTCCGCCTGATCGTCAACGACCTCGGCGCTGCGCTTGCCGGTCGCGGCTCGGACCTGCGCAAGGCGGTTCGCAGGGCCGACCCGGGATTGCGCGAGACCGACCAGGTCCTCGCGATCCTCGCCAGGCAGAACAGGGTTCTCGCCGATCTCGCGGTTGCCTCGGACACCTCGCTGAGCGCGCTTGCACGGGAGCGCCGGCACATCACCGGGTTCATGCACAACGCCGCGATCTCAGGCGAGGCAACCGCGGAGAAGAGCGCCCAGCTCGAGCAGGATCTGCAGAAGTTCCCCGAGTCCCTGCGCCAGGTTCGCCTGACCATGAATGAACTGGGAACGTTCTCCGACGCCGCGCAACCTGTGATCTCGGTTCTTGGCCAGTACGCACCGTCGATCACCAAGGCGACTGAGCAGCTCGCACCCTTCGCAAAGGCCTCAAAGATCTCGCTTATCAGCCTTGGCAATACAGCAGAGGAAGCCGGACCCTCGCTGGCTGCGGCAAACCCGATCGTCAAGCAGATCCGCGACGTTGCGAAGACGGGCGTCAGCCCGACAACCAATCTCGCCAAGTTCACCGGCAGCCTCGACAGGCAGGGTGGCTTCGAGAACCTGATGAGGTTCATCTACAACACCGGCGGCACGGTCAACGGATTTGACCAGTACGGCCACTATCAGCGTTCAAACGTCCTGGTCTCCTCCTGCGTTGGCTACGTGGTGACTCCGCAGACCGGATGCAGCACGAATTTCCACGACAAGCCCGCCACATCCGCCAGGTTCAGCTCATCCTCGGCGACGGATCTGCTCGATCAGAGCCAGGTCACCCCGGTGGCTCCGGCCACCGGAACCACGGGCACCACAGGAGCAACCGGCGACGACGAAGCCGGATTCCTCGACTACCTCCTCGGCCCATGAGCAGGCAGAGCCGCGTACAGAGCATTGTCTCGAGCCCCGTCATGGTCGGCGCACTCACGGTACTGACCGTGATCGTCGCCGTATTCCTCGCCTACAACGCCAACAACGGCCTGCCATTCGTCCCGACATACCGGATCTCCGTCGAAGTTCCGCAGACCAACTCTCTGGTCCGCGGAAATGACGTCCGCGTGGCCGGTGTCCGGGTGGGAATCGTCGAGTCGATCCAGCCGGTCCAGAACAACGACGGCCAGTGCGGGGCCCCCGCAGAGGAGCTCTCCTACTGCGCGAAGCTCAACCTCAAACTCGACAAGACCGTTGACCCGCTGCCCGAGGACTCGACGGTCGTGATCCGCTCCCGCTCGGCGCTCGGGCTCAAGTACCTGCAGATCGATCCGGGCACCGCGGACACCGGCCTGCCCGAGGGAAGCGCGCTGACCGTGGGCGCGGCCAAGCCGGAGCCGGTTGACCTCGATCAGGTCTTCAACATGTTCCCCGAGAAGACCCGCCGCGACATCCAGAAGAACACGGCAGCCTTCGGCGGCGCGATCGCGGGACGCGGACCCAGCCTCAACGAGGCATTCGGGGTGCTGTTGCCGCTGCTGCAGCAGCTGACCCCGGTGGTGCGCAACCTCTCCTCGTCGGACACCAATCTCGCCGCCCTCTTCCCGGCGCTGCTTAGGGTCGCATCCGAGGTCGCCCCGGTGGCAGAGCAGCAGGCAAACGTCTTTGTCGTCCTCGACACGACGTTTGCGGCCTTCGCGAACGTCGCGCGTCCCTATATCCAGGATTCGATTGTCAAAGGCGTTGTCGCCCAGGACACGCTCGCCGCGACGGCGCCGAACATCCGCTCCTTCCTGTCGAACACAGCCGGGCTCTTCAACGACTTCCTGCCCGCGGCGACCGTGTTTGCGAAGAGTTCACCTGCGACCTCCGAGATGCTGGTCTTCGGCACTCCGATCGTACGCAGGTCGCCGATTTTCAATGCCCAGCTTCCGCCGACCGCCAAGGCTCTCGAAGCCTTTGGCAATGACCCGAACGTGACCAGTGG
>JBBQZL010000190.1:0-5003 GCA_038207745.1 Solirubrobacterales bacterium | reverse complement strand
CGCGATTGCCCGGGGCGGGAGCCGCGACCCGAACGCGAGCAGGAGAGCAGCGATGCCAAGAGCTGCAATGCCGGTCCATTGGGCGGGGTTGGGTTCCGACGGGGTGAGGCTCTCGATCAGGACGACGGATGCCGCGCCGCCATACATGGCGGCGGCGCTCAATGCCATCACATGTTTGGTCTTCTCTTCTTGTTCGATGGATCGTCTCACTTCGCCTAAGTTATCGACATCTCCGCGGCTTTTCACAACCCCGCCGCTGCCGGCTCAGACGATCCAGGTGTCCTTCGCGCCGCCTCCCCGGGCGCTGCTGACGATCAGATCTCCAGCGTGGCGGGCAAAACGGGTCAGCGCGCCGGGGGCGACCGAGACCACGTTGCCGGTGCTGAAGACGTAGGGGCGCAGGTCGACATGTCGCGGTGCAAGCTTTCCGGCACAGACGGTTGGATGCCGGGAGAGCGTCACCGTCTCCTGTGCCACGAAACGCTCCGGATTCCTCCTGACCAGGTTTGAGAGTTGAAGTCGCCTCTCCCGCGGTGCCTTGGGCCCGATCACAACGCCTCGTCCACCGAAGGTCGATCGTGGCTTGATGACCAGCTCGTCGAGGCGCTCGATCGTCTCCCGGAACTCCTTCTCATCGCCAAGATCGAGTGTCCGCGCCGATCGAATCAGCGGTTCCTCGGAGAGGTAGAAGCGGATCATCTCCTCGACGTAGCGGTGGACCGCCTTGTCCTCGGCGACGCCGGCCCCGAAGGAGTTGACACAGGCGACAGCGCCGCTCCCCAGCGGTTCCGAAAGCAGCTCGCCGATCGGATTGAGCCGTCCCTGGGCGTCGGTGAGGCGTTGTGTGGTGGTGCGGTTGTAGAGAACCTGTATCTCACGGTCCCGGCCATCGATCGATGCATGGACGCGGCCATTGTCGAGCCGAAGCTCGGAAACCGAGACAAGTGCTATCCCGAGTCGCTTCGAGAGGTCACGGTGTTCGAACCAGCCGCTGCTGATTGCGCCGTCGGTCAGCAGGGCGATGCTCGGATCCCCGCCTGAGTCGGGCGCGGCCATCCGAAGCGATGCGGCGAGGGAACTGAACGCGCCCTCGATGCTCCTCGGGGAGAGGAGATCAACGTCGAGGTTTTGCAGCACTGCGTCGCGCGTTGCACCGGCATACGAGAGGCCCGATGGGCTTCGAAGATTGTCCTCGATTATCAGCAGTTCGCCATCTGAGTCCCGCACCACATCCGGGCCATAGATCTGCCCGCGAACGGGGTTTGGGGAGCCGATCATCCTGGGCTCGAAGAAGGTCGCCTCGTCGATCACCCGGCGCGGCATCGCGCCCGCCTCGATGATCCGCTGGTCGTTGTAGATGTCCTCGAGGAAATGATTCAGGGCCCTGGCCCGCTGGGCGATGCCCGCCTCGAGAGGAATCCACTCGCTCTCGGTGATCAACCTCGGGATCGGGTCGATGCCGAACGGTGCCCTTGTGTGGGGAGGACCGAAGTTGACCCCTCGCTCGGCGAGCTCGCTCCGGACGTTGGCGTGAAGCGATGCGAGCGAGTCATCATCGAGATCGGCGAATAGCCGGTCGTAGGGAGGACGGGCGGACCCATCCGGGAAGAACGCCTCGTCGAAGACGCGGTCCCCGACCGGGTAGGGGGAGGCGGGAGTTGCGCCACGCGTCTGCTTGCTGGTGATCGGCATTCGAACAAGCTAGGCATCCTGAGACCGGTTTTCTCCCGACCGATGGCCAAATCTCCGGCGCTGCGTTTGGACTCCGGGCAGATCGAGATTGCGCTCATCGACCCGCGCACCCGGGATGCGACAATGGAGCCATGGTTTTCGGACGAGGCAGGAAAGAGATGCCGACAGCGGAGACGGCGCTCCCGGGTCGAGACGCTCCGAACCACGAGGTGCCGACGCGCCATGAGGTGCTCGGCACCCCTCTGAAGCCCCCGTTCCCGGACGGCATCGAGGTCGCCTATCTGGCGCTCGGCTGCTTCTGGGGCGCCGAGCGGGTCTTCTGGAAGCTTGGCGGCGTCCACTCGACGGCGGTCGGCTACATGAACGGGATCACTCCCAACCCGACCTATGAAGAGGTATGCACCGGCAGGACCGGTCACACCGAGGCCGTCATGGTCGCCTTTGATCCCAAGCTCATCTCATACGCCGATCTGCTCAAGGCCTTCTTCGAGGCCCATGACCCTACACAGGGGATGCGGCAGGGAAACGACATCGGAACCCAGTACCGATCCGGCATCTACTTCGTGGATGACGAGCAGCGGGCGACCGCGGAAATGGTGGCCGCCTCCTATTCGCAGTCACTCTCCGAGGCCAGGCGCGGTGAGGTCACATCCGACCTGGAGCCCGCGGGCGAGTTCTTCTACGCCGAGGGGTATCACCAGCAGTACCTCCACAAGGTCCCGAACGGTTACTGCTCGATGGCCGGCACCGGAGTCGCCTGCCGGATACCTGCCGGATGATCGCCTGACCGGTTGTCCCGCCCGCGGCGCCCCTGCCCCGGGACCGTAGGCAGGCCGGGTTTCAATACCATTGCGCCGGTGTTTGGCGACTTCCTTGCGTTAGGAGCCGCATGCCCAGCCTGGATCCCCGGATCACAGGCGCCGGCGGCAGGCTTCTATTCAGCGCACACGCATACCCCTGAACCTCCGGGAGCCCGGCGGTGACCCCGTCGCTGGGCGCATACATCGGTGGTGCATTCGGGCTGATCGGTATCGCCGCGGCCCTCGGCCTCGGCGGCTTCTGGCTCCGCCAGTGGATCGTCCCTGAGTTCACCGGAGCACTCGCCCGCCTTTCAGAGATAACGATTGCCGTTTCCCTGATGATCGTGGCGCTCGAGTTCCTCGGCACGGTCGGGATCTTCCGGCTCGGCTGGGTCATCGTCGGCTGCATAGCCGTCGGTCTGCTTGCGGCTCTCGTCGGCTGGAAGAGGGCGCCGCGCGGTGTCGAGGGGGTGGCGGCGCCACGGGTGGGGCTTTGGGCGCTGATCATTGCAATCGCGGTTGCCTCGTTCACCGTCGCCGAGTGGTCGTTCCCGTCGCTGCTCAGCATGGATCAGGGGATGTTTGGAGGGGACACAACCTGGTACCACATGCCCTTCTCGGCGCGTTTTGTCCAGGACGCGTCGATCACAAGCCTTCACTTCACCGACCCGCTGCGACTGGTCGTCTGGTTTTACCCGCAGACCTCCGAGTTGATCAACGGTGCAGTGATGGCCGTGATGCAGAGCGACTGGCTCTCGCCGGTCATCAACATGGGCTGGCTCGCCTTCGCGATGCTCGCCGCGTGGTGCATCGGGCGCCCCTACCGGGTCAGCCCGGCGACGCTTGTCGCCGCGGCAATCGTCCTCGATGGTGGGATCATGATCGAGACGCAGGCCGGTGAGGCCCGAAACGACATAATGGCGCTCGCGTTCCTGCTCGCCTTTGCGGCCTTTCTGATCAACGGGCACCAGCGCCATGCCCCAACCAGCGGTGCGGTCTCGGATGCGCCGGATCCAAATGCCCCTCTGCTCGACAAGGGACCCCTCGCACTCGCCGGTCTGGCCGGCGGCATCGCGATCTCGGTCAAGCTGACGATGCTTGCGCCGGTTGGCGCGATCGCGCTTGGTGTGATCCTCTTCAGCGGTCGCGGGCGCCGCTGGACCAGCACCTGGGTCCTGGCGATCTCGATGGCTGTCACCGGCGGCTACTGGTACGTGCGCTCGGCGATCGCCTCCGGTGGAAACCCAGCACCGCAGCTCAAGTTCGGCCCGCTCAATCTGCCCACGCCGGACCAGATGCCGCTGGACCCTCGTCCCAGGTTCAGCGTCACCCACTACCTTCTCGAACCGCCGATCTACCGCAAGTGGTTCTTCCCTGAGTTGCACAACGCGATCGGTCCCTTCTGGCCGCTGATCCTGATCAGCGCGATCGCGGCAACGGTGTACATCATCTTCAAGTCGAGCAACAAGATCGTCCGGGTGCTTGCCGCGGGGGCGCTGCTCGCTGCGGTCGTCTACCTGTTCACGCCGCTAACCGCGGCGGGTCCCGAGGGCCAGCCACGAGGCTTCTTCACCAACACCAGGTACCTGATGCCGGGCGTTGTGCTCGGGATGGTTCTGCTTCCGATCACGAGGCCCCTGCGGATGCCCGAGGGACGCGCTTGGAAAACCCTGATCTTCCTCACTGTCGTCTACTGGATCAGTGTCCTGACCACACCGCATTGGTACCCGGCCTACATCGGCGGCGTGCTGCTGCTCGTTGCAGCGCTGATCTGGGTGCCGGTCTCGCTTGGGTACCTCCACGGGCTGAGGCGGATCAGCCGCCGAAAGGTGCTGGCGGGGGCTGGCGTGATGGTGCTCCTGCTCGTCCTGGTCGGGAGACAGCAACAGGTGGATTTCTCCGAGCACGCCTACACCCGGAACACGCTCTTCCTCCAGGACGGGGGGCCGGTCGCCGCCTTCGACTACATGCGGGACAAGCACGACCAGCACGTCGGGATCGCGGGCTCGGGCGAGATCTTCTTCTCGCAATACGGCTTCTACGGGGCGGACCGCTCCAACCGCGTCGACTTCATCGGTGTACCGGGAAAGATCGGCGCCTACCGGCTTGCAACGACCTGCGAGCAGTTCCGCAACCGCATCAACGCGGGCAACTACGACTACGTGGTCGTCAGCCGCTTCACACAGGACTCGCCGCAGGCCGACTTCAACTACCCGATCAGAGCCTGGATCATGAGCGACCCGGCCCTCGAGGAAGTTGTCGCCGAACCCGACATCACCCCGCAGCCGGACTACGTATACAAGGTGAACGGCAAGCTTGATCCAGCAGGCTGTAGGACACTTGGCAAGAACAAGGCCAAGGACGCCTAGTTGTAAGAACCAACCACGTTGTTCCGGTTGAGCTCGGCTAATCGAGCCCCGGGCGGTCTCTTTGCCAGAGATCCGTGAGGTCGCTTCCAATTATAGAAGTCAAGCCAACCGGAAAGAGCTGCTGTTCTTTCGGCTGAGCTGC
>JBBQZL010000189.1:0-5040 GCA_038207745.1 Solirubrobacterales bacterium | reverse complement strand
ACGGCCGCATCCCAGCGCGCCCGCACAAGCGCCCGGTATGCGCCACGGCCGCGCATGTCCTCTCGGGTCGACCCGCCTACAAGGAACACCCCGTTCGCTCCGTAGATCGACGCCGCAGAGGCCACGATCTGCCCATCGAGGATCGCGACGAACGTCTGGTAGTGGGGCCAGCGTGTCTCGAACCCCCACAACAGCTCCTCCTGCGTCTCAAACGCGCGTCTATCGTCCTCGCTCATTCGGAACGCGTCAACCGAAACGCGGCTAGCTGCCGAGTACTCGTCGAACGTCTCGGCCGGGCGCGCCGTGATGTGGGGCGGGCCCGGTTCGGGCGGCTCGACGAGCACGAGCGACGCCCGCCGCGGCTCCAACGGGGGTTCGTCGTAGGGCACCATCCCAAACTGGGCGAGCCGGTCGACGAGCCGAGGTGGCGAAGCGGCCTCAGGAACGCTCCACGCGCCCTTGCGCAAACCGTGCGTCGACAGGATCTCTCGCGCCTCGGCAACTACCCGCTCGAGGTCGTCGTCCGCGACCGACCGCACATCGACTGCGCCGGATGACAACCCCGCGAACCACCCGACCACGAACCCCTCACGGCGCACCAACTGATACGGATGCTGCGGCGGCGGGTCAGGCAGGTCATCCGCCGGGAACAGCGCGGCGTCCCTGACCGCCTCGGGAACCGCCATCGAGGAACTCTGACAGAGCCCCATCCCCGGTGTCAACATGCGACCAAGTCGCCGCACGCCGTCCTGTGGACGCTCCGGCGCGGCACCTGACCCCGCGAGTTTGATGGCGTATCCCCGCGCGACGACGACATGGAGAACATCACACAGATAAGAACGGCACTCGACCGCGCGCTCGAGAACACGATCGCCACAGACCCGCTGGCAGCGTTGACGGCGATCGGTCAAATCCAACAGGGTCTCGAAGAATCCGAGCGTACCGCAGTGCGAGCAGCGATTCAGCATGGAGTTGACCCGGTCTCGTTGACACCGTGATGCTTTCGAGTCAAGTGGCTCGGGAGAGGAGCGTGTGTGATGCCCAGGACGAGACCTCCGTATCCGGCGGAGTTCAAGATGGAGGCGGTGCGGCTGTTGCGTGCGAAGGCGCGGACGCCGCGGCAGCTGGCGGTCGAGCTCGGTTGTTCGGAGCAGACGCTACGGAACTGGTTGCGCCAGGACGAGCTCGATCGTGGTGTGCGTGAGGACGGCCTGACGACGGAGGAGCGGGCGGAGCTGGTGCGGCTCCGTCGCGAGAACCGGGTCTTGCAGCAGGAGAAGGAGATTCTCAGGAAGGCAGCGGTTTTCTTTGCCAGGGAGACCGATCAGCGGTGAGTTGTTTCCGTTTGATCGACGAGGAGAGAGCACGCTACGACGTCTCCCTGCTCGCCCGCGTGCTCGGTGTCAGCCGCGCGGGCTACTACGCGTGGATGCGGCGGCCCCCGTGTGCGCGGGCGGTCGCCGACGCCAAGCTCAGCGAGCGGGTCCGTCGGGTGCACGCCGAGAGCGAGGGGATTTACGGCGCTCCGCGGATCCACGCCGAGCTGCGGCTCGCCGAGGGCATCCTGGTCGGCCGCAAACGCGTCGCCAGGCTGATGCGCCAGCACGGGTTGCGGGGCGCGGATGGCCGCCGTGGCAGGCCGCGCACAACCACAAGAGACCCGGTCCGGCCGTCGGCTCCTGATCTCGTCGACCGCGACTTCGCGAGGGCGGAGCCGAACCGGCTCTGGGTCTGCGACCTCAAGTACGTGCAGACCGGGCAAGGCTTCCTCTTCCTCGCCGCCGTCCAGGACGTCTTCAGCCGGCGGATCATCGGCTGGTCGATGCGCGACAACCTGCAGGCCGAACTCGTCTTGGACGCACTGGGGATGGCGGTCAGCTCACGCGGCGACGCGGCCGCCGGCGTCGTGGCTCATTCCGATCACGGCTCGCAGTACACGAGCCTTGTCTATGGCACCTACGCTCAGCACTCAGGGATCGACCTCTCGATGGGCTCGATCGGTGACCCCTGGGACAACGCCCTCGCCGAGACGTTCTTCGCGAGCCTCGAGAAAGAGCTCCTCCGCCGCGAACGATTCGCGACCCGCGAGCAGGCCCGCATCAGGATCTTCTGGTACATCGAATGCTTCTACAACACCCGCAGGCGACACTCCAGCCTCGACTACCTCAGCCCCACCGACTACGAACAACGACACCAACAGGAGGCCATCGCGGCCTAACCCTCAGGTGTCAACGGAAACGGGGCAACTCCAGCATCACTCATGGGTAGAGATAGGCGCGGCGCTCGGCGTCTCCAAACAAGCCGCGCACCAGCGCCTCGCGAAAGCCTGGGCATCACAACTCCGGGACGAGATCAAGACAGCGCACAAGGCACACAAGACGGCTCTTCGCGAAGGCACACCCGACGAGGCCGCCGCCGCGACCGCCACACGCGACGCGCTCATCCTTGAATTCAAGAACGCCAGCCGCCGCAAGAAGGCTGCCTGACCGACCGCGATCCGCGCGGGGCGAACGCCATGCCCTCTCGGCGCCCAACCTCCCTCATGCGACATTCCCGAACTGGGGCAGGTGGGCGCTCTCTTGCCGCGTGGTTGCCTTCGGCTCAAGTCAACTAGGCGGCCTGCCGATAGAGCGGACCATGATTCACTTTGACAGGACCCTTACTGATCGCGTCCGTCTCCGGCTCGTTGCCGTCAACGGACAACGAGGATTCACTCTGATCGAGCTGCTCATCGTGCTGGTGATCGTCGCGATTCTGCTGGCGGTAGCAGTCCCCTCCTACCTCGGTTTCCGCACCCGTGCCGCGGACACCGCGGCCAAAGCCAACATCCGGGCAGCGGCTCCCGCAGCCGAGATGTTCGCAGCCGACAACATCGGCGCCAAGGGCGACGCCGACAACAAGAAGAACACCGTCGGCTACAAGGGCATGACCGCCGGCCTGCTCCGCACGAACTATGACGCCGGCCTCGCAAACACACTTGCCGTCGTATCCGGCAAGACGACCGCCACCGCCTACTGCCTCACCGCTACCGAAAGTGGACGCACCTGGAGCGCAATGGGGCCCGGAATCTCGGACCAGTCATTCAAGAACAACAAGAACTGCAAGTGACCGCTCGACTGGGTTCCACGGAGGAGCCAGCGACTGACTCGGGAATCCTGCACCGCACACCCGTGACCACACCGCGCCCCGACTACCAGGCTGCCACCGAACTCCGGCACACCCGCGACCGTCACCTCACTCCGCCAGCCGCTCCAGACCTCTCAAGCGAGCATCACCCAACTCATTGAAAGCGCCGCCCGCGCAGGCCTCCTCACACGCACCCCGAACCCAACCGACCGGCGCAGCTCGCACCTACACCTCACACCAACCGCACGCCAGCGACTACGCGGCGCCTTCCTCGCCCTCGGGCCCGAACGAACACGCCTCGCCCAAGTCCTCGACCAACTCCGCTGAACCCGGGAAACCCGACCACCTCGGCGGCCCACGTAGCCCGACGCCCCCCGACCCGTCAGGGAACATTGCCAAACACCGGCGCACGCAGCCGTCATCCCGTCTGTGAACCGCTAAGCAGTGTGCGGGCGGCCGCCCATTGATTTCCTCGTCGGGCCGGTTTAGGGTCTTCCGTTCCCTAGTTCGCGAGGTGCGGCGGTGAGGGCTCTTGGAACGATCTACCGGTACTGGATCACGCTTCTGTTTCTGGCCGTGGTGGCTCAGATTGCGGGGGCGGCGTACGGAGCGTTCTACGCGGCCCAGAAGCTCGGAGACCAGAAGGGCACAGACGAGCACAAGCTGATCAGCGCGAAGGTGTTCGACCACGGTTTCGGCTTCCACACGGGGTTCGGCTACCTGATCTTCCTCGCCTCCATCGTTCTCCTGCTCCTCGCCCTCGCGGCTCGGCTTGGGAAGCGGCGCATCCTGTTTGCACTCGCTGTCCCGATCGCAGTCGTCGTCCAGATCGTCCTCGCGTGGGCGAGCGAGAGTACTCACGCGATTGGCGTTCTCCACGGCATCAACGCGCTTGCCATTTTCGGCCTCACCGGCTACATGACCCACCAAGCCTGGCGGGGTGCGCAAACCGTGGCGCCGGCGACGTCTGCCGCGTAAACGCCCGGGCCAGAAACTGACGAGAACCCAGCCGCTGCTCGTCAACATGTTCCCAGTGCACGAAACCTCCGGCCGTAGACACGGCCGCGCGATGCTGCAGGGCCTCAGCCTGGAGAGGTCCTGCCGCTCACGCGCGACCGGCCCGGGTTCTCCTGGTGTCTGCCGTTCAGGGAACATTCCCGCACAGTGGGCCAAGTCAGCGTCGCCGTGCTCGCCGCTCAGAAGTGGTTGCGGATGGCGGGCTAGGCGCGGACCCGTTGATCGAGACGGGGAGCTATGAACGGCGGGTGGCCGTAAACGGTCCGGATGCCGCGCAGGTGCCAGCTGTGACCTGGTAGGCGCCGCTGATGTGGGCGTTGGTCGAAGCCGTGAACATGCAGCCTGACAGCGAGAATCTCGTCTGTACCAACTGCGGTCGCGCCCCTCGCCCCGGCGAGAACGCCGACGACGACTGGCGGGCCGCCTCAGACGGGACGGGCGAGCTGCTGGTGTTCTGCCCGGAGTGGTGGCAGCGAGGGGCTCCTTCAAGAAGGAAGCGTGAACCGGAGAGGGTTCGGGCCGTCTCTCTCTTCCGGGGGGTCCGGAAGGCGAGCGACGGCCCTACCCCACAAGCGGTCGCGGACTCCTACTAGCCGAACAGGGGAGGTCAGCTTCAAGAAGTGCCCGTTACCACCGCAACACAGCGAGCTGCCCGACGGTGCGCACCGATAGGCCACCAACCGTGTCTTGCAGGCTAGATCCCCTCAACCGGGAGCGACATCAGTAGTTCACCGCATCCCCGGTTCCGTAACGGGCTCTGCCGAGACGGGTTCGTGTTCTGCCCGGATAGATCGTACTGAACATTGATTTGGGGTTGATCCCCCTCCTGCCCCTCCTGCCCCTCCTGCCCCTCCTGCCCCTCCTGCCCCTCCTGCCCCTCCTGCCCCTCCTGCCCCT
>JBBQZL010000188.1:0-5047 GCA_038207745.1 Solirubrobacterales bacterium | reverse complement strand
CGGGAACTGCTCGGCGTCTCGGGTCCGCCGGACTCGGCAGACAAGTCTTCGGGGACAGGCACCGGTGCCGCAGCCACCGGGTCTGATCAGACGAAGCAGTCCAGGACAGGAAGGAAGGCTCCCCGGGCCGCGGCGCCCAGGGACGATGGGCTGATCGATAATCCGGATGCCGGCGCAACCGCCGCGAAGCGGATTGCCAAACACACCGGACCCTCGCTGCCGATCTACTACCCGACCCGGATCCCGGAGATCGCGGCATTTGCGACCCAGCGTGCCTACCATCTGCGTGACCAGGACAAGAAGACCCATGCGGCCTATGTGATGGTCCTGCAGCTCGGGGTGGGCGGATATCCGGTTGAGGACTACGTCAACTTCCAGGGGGTGCGCGGCTGGGAGGATCCGCCGATTCTGGCTGCCGAACACAGCGATGTGAAGATCGGTTCGACAACCTTCTCGGTCTATCCCGACGGCGATCGGGTCTCGATGGTTTCATGGACGGCCGACGGGAACAGCTACTGGATCAACAACACCCTGGTCAACACGCTCACCGGGGATCAGATGCTCGGGATGGCACGGTCCCTTGAGATAAAGGTCCCGAACCCCAAGAAGCAGAAAAAGTCCAAGTAGCGAAATCGGTACCGTGCCAAGGGCACCGAAGCAGGCATTTCGGCCGTCATTCACCCGTCCCGGTTGGATCTCGGGCCGCGATGCTGAGCGCATATGGCCGATCACCCATCTGACAGCGAAGAATCGGAATCCGACAAGAACGGGAGTTCTTTCGATCCTCCAACTGAGGAGCAGTTTGCCCTGGGTGCCCGTATCCCGGATCAGTTCACCGAGGCAGATCTGCTTGCCGGTGCAGACGAGGGGGGTGAGGTTCCCGAGCTCGACCCCTCCCTGCGCGAGGCGCTGGGGGACGTCGGGGGGCCGGGCGGAGCAGCCTCGGGCGAGGGCGATGCCGAGCCTTTAGGGGAACCCCCCCGGGAGCATCCGGAAACCGAGGAACATCCGGCAACCGAAGAACATCCGGTCACCCCGGGACACCCGGAGACCGGGGAGCACCCGGCGATAGAAGAGCACCGCGCGGGAGGAGCAGAGGAGTCAGCCGGCGTTGAGGCCGGTGCCTCACTCGAATACGACGAGGTCCATCCCGATGTGACGGGGGAGCACACGGTGATCATCGACGCCGCCAGAACCGAAGTGCATCAGGCCCTGGCGCTCGCGTCCGAGACCGGAGTTCCGTGGTCACCATCGCTGCCACCCGCGGCGGGAGATCCCGAAAAGGCGCCACGACGGCCGCATCTCTTCCTGCGGTTTCTTCTGGCCGCCCTGTTGGTCATCTGCAGCGTCGCCGCGGCCACCTCGGCGAGCATCATCCTCTACCTCGATGACATCGCGGCCGAGCTGAGCAAGGGCAGCCTCGCGCTCGGCAAGGAGATCGTCCCCCCGAGGAGCGGCGCCGCGCAGACGATTCTGATCCTCGGTTCCGACAAGCGGGCCAGCATCTCCGCGAAGGGGGATAGAGGGCTCTCCGACACCGTGATCCTGCTGCGGCTGGATCCACGACGTGACGCGATCGCGATGTTCTCGATCCCGCGGGATCTGAAGGTGAACATCCCTGGATACGGCGTCAACAAGTTCAACGCCGCCTACTCGTATGGTGGCCCGAAGCTGACCCTGAAGGTGATTCGCAACATCACCGGCGGCCTCGAGGTCAACCACGTCGTCAACATCGATTTCCTGGGATTCGTCAAGGCCGTCGATGAGCTCGGCGGCGTGTTCATCAACGTCGATCGGCGCTATTACCACTCGAATGAGGGGTTGCCCGCGGCCGAGCAATACGACGAGATCGATATCCAGCCCGGGTATCAGAAGCTGTTCGGCGAGGATGCGCTGAGCTATGTGAGATACAGGCACACCGATACGGACCTGGTCCGATCGGCCCGGCAGCAGGCATTCCTGCAGCAGGCCCGCGCCGGCGTTCCGTTCAGCACGCTGTTCAGCGACCGGGACAACCTGCTCAAGATCTTCACCACCTACACGACCTCGGACATCCACAAGGTGTCCGAGGTAGTCGACCTTCTCAACCTCCTCATCGATGCGCGCTCGGCCAAGATCAAGGAGGTCCACTTCCCAGCCACCCTCGGAGCCAGCTACGTGACCGCGACCAAGGCCGAGATCAAGAAGGCAACCACGCAGTTCCTCGGGATACAGAACAGCAACGGGCCCAGGGGCACGCTTGAACTTCCCGATAGCGGCCAGAAGAGCGTCAAGAGCTCCAAGGGCGCCGACAAGGGCGGCTCGAAGCAAAAGCCAAAGCCAAAGCCCAAGCCGCAGCCTTCGCCGACGAAATCGGTGTCGGACGGGCTTGTGGACGCATCCGGTGGAAGCCGGGAGGTGGCCCTTCAGGCCGCTGGGCAACTCGGCCCGAGGTTCCCTGTCTACTACCCCACCCGCCTTCCCGAGGGCACGATCTACGCGCAGGAGCCGCGTGTCTACTACCTGCGCGACAACGACAAGAAGACTCACGGCGCCTACGTGATGGTGCTCCAGCTTGCCGCGATGGGCGACTACTTCAACGTCCAGGGAATTCGCAACTGGGAGGATCCCCCGATCCTCAGCGGCCCTCACGAGACGCTGCGCAAGAATGGACGTGACTACTCGGTCTACTACGACGGTGACCGAATCCGTATGGTCGCCTGGCATCGGGGCAGGAACACGTATTGGATCGCCAACAGCCTTCTGCTGACGCTCACCAACGACCAGATAATCAGCATGGCCCAGACGGCGGGCATCAAGATTCCGAAAAGGAAGAAGAACAAGTGAAGAACAACGAGAAAGCGACGATCGGGGTGATCGGCACGGGCTGGGTCGGTCTGGTCACTGCCGCATGCTTCGCCGAGCTGGGCCACAGGGTGATCGCGAGGGACATCATCGCCGGGAAGGTGGAGGCTCTCTCGAGGGGCGAGATCACGATGTTTGAGCCCGGGCTCGGCGAGATGGTGGCCCGAAACCGGGAGCGGCTCACCTTCACCGCCGATATCGATCAGCTCCTTGAAGGCGCCCAGATCCTCTTTGTCTGCGTCGATACACCACCGACCGACTCCGGCGACGCCGACCTTTCCAGCGTCCGATCTGTGATTGCCGAGATCAGCCCGGACGCTGGTCACGTCCTGGTCATGAAGAGCACCGTTCCGGCCGGGACGGGTGCGGTGATCAGGCGCGAGATGACCGGCCTTCCCTACATCTCCTGTCCCGAGTTCCTCAAGGAGGGCTCGGCCATCGCAGACTTCATGGACCCTGATCGCGTCGTGATCGGTGCCGAAACCGAAGACCTCGAGGCGGCGAAGGCCGTCGCGGATCTCTACCGGCCGCTTGGCGGCGAGATCGTCCACACCGATGTCGCCAGCGCCGAGATGATCAAGCTTGCATCGAATGCCTTCCTCGCGACGAAGATCTCGTTTGTGAATGAGATTGCCAACGTCTGTGAGGAGGTTGGAGCGGATGTCGAAGAGGTGGCCCGTGGTATGGGTCTCGACGAGCGGATCGGATCCTCGTTCCTGAGAGCCGGGATCGGCTACGGAGGCTCCTGCTTCCCGAAGGACGTTTCGGCGCTCAAGCAGCTGGCGGGCAACTCCGGCTACCACTTCCAGCTCCTCACCGCCGTGATCGAGGTCAACGAGCTGCAGAAGCGCCGCGTGATCGGCAAGCTGCAGCGGCACATCGGCTCTCTTGCGGGAAAGAAGGTCGCCCTGCTGGGTCTCGCGTTCAAGCCGAACACCGATGACATGCGCCAGGCATCGAGTCTCGTGCTTGCCGCCCGCCTCGAGGGAGAGGGGGCCACGGTCTCGGCATATGACCCGGTTGCCGAGGTCGCTGCCGGCGAGCAGATGCCGTCGGTCGAGATGGTTACCGACGTGCTCAGCGCCCTTGACGGTGCCGACGCCGCAATCCTTGTCACCGAGTGGCCCGAGTTTGCCGAGCTGGATTGGCCCGAGGCGGCACGGCGGATGACAACGCCGCTGATCATCGACGGGCGCAACTTTCTCGATCCAGAGAAGCTCGAGGCGGCAGGCTTCATCTACGAGGGCATAGGGCGCGCGACCGGCGTGCCGCTGGGCGCCGACACCACGGCCGTCAGCCCCGGATGATGCAGGCACTTGTGCTGGTTGGCGGCGAGGGCACACGCCTGCGCCCGTTGACGAAGACCATCCCCAAGCCGGCGGTGACTCTCGTCGATCGCCCCTTTCTCTCGTACATGATCGAGTGGCTCTCCGGCCATGGTGTCGATGAGGTGATCCTGGCCTGCGGCTTCATGCCGGACAGGCTTCGCGAGGTCCTCGGAGATGGCGAGCCGAATGGCCCGCGGCTTCGCTACCTGACCGAGCCGGAGCCGCTGGGAACCGCAGGCGCGATCAAGTTCGCTGAGCAGTATCTGGATCAGAGATTTCTGGCGCTGAACGGTGACGTGCTGACCGACCTCGATCTGTCCGCGCTGATCCGGATGCACGAGGCGAAGAGTTCGAAGGCAACCCTCGGCCTCTTTCCCGTCGACGATCCATCCGCATACGGATTGGTGACCACGGACGAGGACGGGCGTATCCTCGAGTTCCTCGAGAAGCCCGAGCACCCCGAGTTGGTCGACTCGGACGAGATCAATGCCGGCATCTACGTCCTCGAGCACTCGGTGCTCGACCTGATCCCCGCAGATCGCACGGTCTCGATTGAACGGGACATCTTCCCCCTGCTCGTCGGCCGCGGCCTTCATGGCATGAGGCTCGAGGGCTATTGGATGGATATCGGCACCCCGGAGCGCTACCTCCAGGCAGGCTGGGACATCCTCGAGGGACGCGTGTCGACCCAGGTCAATCCCAGAGACGGCGCAGTGCTGATCGACGCCACCGCCGAGGTCGATGCGAGTGCCGAGATCGGCCCCCGTGCGGTCGTCGGACCCGCCTGCCACGTCAGCGCCGGCGCGGTGATCCGCGACTCCGTTCTGCACGCGGGTTGCGAGGTCGGCAGAGGCGCGCAGGTCCTGGGTTCGATC
>JBBQZL010000187.1:0-5139 GCA_038207745.1 Solirubrobacterales bacterium | reverse complement strand
CGACACATTGATCTTCGGCAAGCACTCCGGTGTCGATGCAGCGGGCCGGGCCAAGCGAATCGACCTCGCCAAGCCCTCGACCTCGATCCTCGAGCAGGAGGAGGACCTGATCTCATCGATCAGCTCCCGCGAGAAGGGATCCGGCCGCCGGGTCTCCGAGGTCAAGCTCGACCTCGGCACGATCATGGACTCCAATGTCGCCGTATTCCGCGACGACGCCGGCATCCGGGCAGCGATCGAGAAGATCGGTCAGCTCAAGGAGGAAGCCCGGACCGCCTACATCGATGACCGTGGAAAGGTCTTCAATCAGGACATCCTCGGGGCACTCGAGCTCGGCTACATGCTTGATTGCGCCGAGTGCACCGCGCTTGCCGCACTCGAGCGCAAGGAGAGCCGCGGAGCCCAGTTCCGCACCGACTTCCCGGAGCGAAACGACGAGGAATGGCTCAAGCACATCGACCTCGAGCAGGGCGATGATGGCCCTGAAATCAGCTACTCGGAAGTCACGATCACGAAGTGGCAGCCCCAGGAGAGGACTTACTAGATGCCTCAGTACACGCTGAAGGTCCGCCGCTACAAGCCCGAGTCGGGCGAGTCTGCCTATTGGGAGCAGTTCGATGTCGAACTCGAAGACTCGCTCTCGGTCCTCGACGGCCTGCTCCAGGTCAAGGACCGCGAGGATGGCTCGCTCTCGGTGCGGTGCTCATGCCGCGCCGCGATCTGCGGCTCCTGCGGCCTCAAGATCAACGGCCAGTCCGGACTCGGATGCAAGACCCAGATCGGTGAGGCCCACGAGCTTGCCCAGAAGCAGGCGGCGGCCCTGGGCAGGGACGCCTCCACGGTCCCGATCATCGTCGAGCCGATGGGCAACATGCCCGTGATCAAGGACCTGGTCACCGACATGGAGTCGACGCACTGGGAGAAGATCCGCCGGGTCACCCCATGGCTGCTCCCCGCCGGCACGCCACCGGAGCGCGAGTACATAGTCGAGCCCGAGTCGATGCTCGACATCACCCAGTCGATGGCATGCATCCAATGCGGATCCTGCGTCTCGGCCTGCCTCTCGATGGAGGCCGACCCGGGCTTCATCGGTCCGGCAGCCCTCGCCAAGGCCTACCGCTTTGTCGGAGACCCGCGCGACGGTGACACCGAAGAGCGCCTTCACGATCTCGCCAATGACCCACAGGGCAACTACGACTGCACGCACTGCTTCAGCTGCGTTGACGCATGCCCGAAGGACGTCGCGCCGATGGATCAGATCATGCGACTTCGCCGCAAGGCCGGCGAGCATGGGATCAGTGACCCAAACAATGGTCACAACCACGAGATCGCCTTCGTCAAGAACATCGAGCGAAACGGCACCCTCGACGAGGCGCTGCTGCTCCAGGAGTCCTTCGCACCGGGCGTCAAGGGCAAGCTGATGCCGACCTACGGAGCGATCAAGGGGATGCTCGGATCGATCCCAACCGCGATCCGCGGAATCAGGAGCGGCAAAATGCGCTCGATCCCCAAGCTGCTCCCGGGTGTCCACCACAAGCTCCCGGATGGCGCGCAGGATGACGTCAAGGCGATCTACAGGCACACCAAGGAACACAGCATTGAGCTGAACCTCTACATCAGGGGCGAAGAGGGCGATGGAGAAGAGTTCGTCGCCGCAGGGGCCACGGGCCAGACCGAGGAGGAGAAGTCCCAGTGAGCAGCAACGAAAGAATCAAGGTCGCCTATTGGCCGGGCTGCGTCTCCCGCGGCTTCACCACCGAGCTGCATGGCTCGATGGCGCTTGTTGCCGACAAGCTGGACATCGAGCTGGTCACCCTCGACCGCGCAAGCTGCACCGGCGCAGGTGTGATCGCAGAACACAACCCGGAGCTTGCCGACACCCTCAATGCGCGCACCTTCGCGCTTGCCCAGGAGACCGGCCTGGCGATGATGAACATCTGCTCGACCTGCCAGGGCGCCCAGTCGGAGTGTCAGCAGCGCCTCGACGCGGACTCCGCGTATCGGGCCCACATCAACGAGACGCTCGCAGGTCAGAACCTGGCCTATGAGAAGAACAAGGACGGCTTCTCGAACAAGAACTTCCTCTGGCTGCTGGTCGAGGACTACGGTCTGGACCGCCTCAAGGAGCACGTCGTGCGGCCGCTCAGCGGGCTCAAGGTCGGCCCCTTCTACGGCTGCTACGTCGTCCGCCCCAAGCACCGCCTCGGCTACGACGAGTTCCCCGACCGCGATGTCTATCTGGAGAAGGTCATCATCGCCCTCGGAGGCGAGGTCGTCGACTACGACGGAGCCCGCAAGTGCTGTGGCTTCCCCGTGATCACGATGAACAAGGAGACTTCCCTGCGCCAGTCGGGAACCCACGTCGGAGACGCAATCGACGCAGGGGCCGACTGCCTGGTCACACCGTGCCCGCTCTGCCATCTAAACCTCGATATGCAGCAGCCCGAGGCGGCAAAGGTCGTCAACCGCGACCTCGACCTCGCGGTCCTGCATCTGCCACAGCTCGTCGGCCTGGCGCTCGGCGCCACTCCGAAGGAGCTCGGCATGAACCGCCACATTGCCTCCACCAAATGGGTCAATGAGCGGTTGGCAGAACCCACGGCTGTCTGACCGGCCGGTCTACGACTGTTCGATCAACAGCTCGGCAACCTGAACAGCGTTGGTGGCAGCCCCCTTGCGGAGGTTGTCACCGACGATCCAGAGGTTGAGGCAGTTAGGTCGGCTGGGATCGCGCCGGATGCGCCCGACCAGCACCTCGTCGCGCCCCGCGGCGTCGACGGCCATCGGATAGACGCCGGCAGCCGGATCATCGACCACGACCACACCCGGTGCCCCGGAGAGCAACTCACGGCAACGCCCGGGTGAGAGATCCTCGTTCGTCTCGAGGTTGACCGACTCCGAGTGCGAGTTGAAGACCGGCACCCGCACGCAGGTGGGTGAGATCGCAACCTCGTCACCGAAGCCGAAGATCTTCCGTGTCTCGGCGACCATCTTGCGCTCCTCGGTCGTGTAGTCGTCGCCGTCCTTGAAGTACTCGACCTGTGGAAGCGCATTGAAGGCGACCTGATGCGGATATACGGCCGGGGCAGGGATCGTCTCGCCCGCGAGCACCGCGGCCGATTGGGCCCGCAGCTCCTCGATCGCGCGCTGTCCGGTACCCGAGACAGATTGATAGGTCGAGATCACGAGGCGCCTGATCCCGGCCTCGCGGTGCAGCGGCGCCAGGGCGACGACCATCTGCATCGTTGAGCAATTCGGGTTGGCAATGATTCCGCGATGCGTGCTGATCGCATCCGGATTGACCTCCGGGACGACCAGCGGCACGTCCTCGTTCATGCGCCAGAAGCTGGTGTTGTCGATCACGACCGCGCCGGCCTCGACGAGCTGCGGCGCCCACTCGGCGCTGACGCTGCCTCCGGCAGAGGAGATCACGATGTCAAGACCCTTGATCGTCTCTGCGCTCAACGCGCGGCATCGAATAAATCCACCGTTCCACTCGATCTCCCTGCCCGCGGAGCGCTCGGATGCAAACGGCACAACCTCGGAGGCCGGGAAGGCCCGGTCGACAAGCACCTCGAGGATCGTCGAGCCGACGGCACCGGTGGCGCCGAGAACCCCGACCCGATAACCGCGATCAGCCATGCTCAGGATCCCGACGCAGGCAGGTGGCCCTCACCGGTCGGGTCCTCGTCACCGCTGGTCGTCTCGCTCAGCTCGAAGGCCGAGTGCAGGACGCGCACCGCCATCGGGACCAATTCGGCAGTGATCACCACGGAGATCTTGATCGGCGAGGTCGAGATCATCTCGATGTTGATCCCCTCGGCGCCCAGCACCTCGAAGACCTTTGCGGCAACGCCGGGGTGGCTGCGCATGCCGGCCCCGATGATCGAGACCTTCCCGATCTCCTCGTTGGTCGCGACGCTGCTGCAGATATCCGGCCCGAGGCCGCTGATCACCTCGGCTGCCAGCGGAAGCTCGGCTGCCTCAACCGTGAATGAGAGATCGGCAAGCTGCTCCTCGGAGACAGGCTCGTTCTGGATGATCATGTCGACGTTGACGTTCGCCTCGGCAAGGGCGCCGAAGATCCGCCCCGCGACCCCAGGCTCATCGAGCACACCCTGGAGGGTGACGCGGGCCTCGGCGATCGAGTGGGTGACGGCTGTTACGAAAGGTTGTTCCATGATCTCGCTCTCGGGAATGACGAGGGTACCGGTGGCATCACTGAAGCTGCTGCGGCAGTGGATCCGGACCCCGTGGTTTCGGGCGTACTCGACTGATCGAAGCTGCAGGACTCCCGCGCCTGAAGCGGACATCTCGAGCATCTCCTCATAGGAGACCGTCTCGAGCATGCGGGCCTCGGTGACGATGCGCGGATCGGCGCTGTAGACGCCGAGTACGTCGGTGTATATCTCGCAGACCTCTGCCCCGAGTGCGGCGGCAAGTGCCACTGCGGTGGTGTCGGATCCACCCCGTCCAAGAGTGGTCACGTCGCGGCTCTTTGTCGAGACGCCCTGGAAACCGGCGACCAGGACGATCATGTCCTCGTCCAGTGCCTCGCGGATCCGATCGGCACGAACATCGAGAATCCGCGCCTTCGTGTGCGAGCTGTCGGTGACGATCCCTGCCTGAGATCCGGTCAGCGAGATCGCCTGCTGGCCCATGTCGTGGATCGCCATCGCGCAAAGCGCGCAGGAGATCCTCTCTCCGGTCGAGAGCAGCATGTCCATCTCACGCGCGACCGGTCGGTCGGAGATCTCATATGCCTGGGCGACCAGGCCGTCGGTCGTCCTGCCGCGGGCCGAAAGCACCGCGACAACCTTGTTCCCGGCCGCTCTCGCATCCACCATCCGGCCCGCCGCGCGCTTGATCTCGTCGGCACCCGCCACCGAGGTGCCGCCGAACTTCATCACCACTATGTCTGCGGAATTTCGATGCATTTGGAACCGGTGAGGTTATTGCGATCCAACGGCGACTGTTATGTGATCACTGTCACACTTCTTGATATATCGGGAAGATATATATTCCGGACTGTGGATCTCAGCCCGACCGCATACGTGATTCTCGGAATCGTCGACGGCAGCCCTCGGACCGGCTACGAGATCAAGGCCTATGTGGACCAGTCGACCAGGTTCTTCTGGG
>JBBQZL010000186.1:0-5247 GCA_038207745.1 Solirubrobacterales bacterium | reverse complement strand
GTCTTCGTTCCGTTCAGCGCGTCGGGCGCCCCGCGACGGCAGCAACGGACGAGCGCCGCCGAGCCCCTGGCCGGAAGCCTTCCCGCTTCCGTCCGGTCGCGGAATTCCAGCCCGCGTTGACCGCCTTCAGGCGGGCGGGTTCTCGGCGAACTGGGGGGCGTCGCCGCCGATCTCGTGCCAGCTCGCTTTGTATGCGACCTGGAGGTGAAAGCTCGGCTCTAGATCAAGGTCCCGCATCAGCCCGGCGGCCACGAAGTATTTCTCGCCGAGGTCGTCGTAGATGCTGGATCCGCAGTTGCTGCAGAAGTTCCTCGGAGCGAACTCGCTCTCGTAGGTATTCACCAGCTCCTCACCCTTGGTGAAGCTGAAGTTCTCCTTGGCCACGACCACCCCCGCCAGGCTCGACCCCGTCCAGCGCTGACAGCGGGTGCAATGGCAGTAGCCGAGCGCTTCCGGATCCCGAACCTCGTACTCGACGCCGCCGCACAGGCAACTGCCCTTAAGCGTTTCAGTCATCAGACCTCTCCTCGAATTGGCGTTGAACCCAGACCTAACGTAGCCCGCCGGCCGACGCGGCGCAATCGCCGAGCTCACCGGGTGGACGCGTCGAAGCCGGCCGAGGGCGGGCCTTGCAGGCGAGATGGGCCGATTTCGGCAAGCTGAGGCCACCGCGAGCGTGATCGAAGGGACGCCACGCTCGCGGCGGCTCTGCCATTTCGGTTTGCCGCTAGTTCTGAGTCAGCGGCACTGCCACGTCGACGAACTTGTTCGCCTTTGGATTGAGGGTCGGCACGTTGTGCGTCCAGATGCCGAAGTGGACGCTCTTGATCCGGTTCCCCTTGATCGCCGTGCCCGTCAGCGGGCTGACCGCGCTGAAGACGAGGATTCCGGTGGTATGGGTAACGCCGGCATCCGGGTCGCCGCCGAGACCATCGCGGGAGAGCTTGTTGCCGATGATCTTGTTCCCGTTCAGATCCTGGTTGGGGGCATGGCTGTGAAGGGTGACTCCTGCAAGGTTGTTCCCCTTGGCCGTGTTGCCCACCACCATGTTGTTGTAGGCACCGGAGCCTGGGGCTGCGGCAGCGATCAGGATGCCGGCGCCCTCGCCTTCGAGGCCGTTTTCATTGGAGACGTTGTCGAGAATGCGGTTGTCGTGGACGCCCGCCTTCCCCGGTCGGACCATTCCGGATTCGGAGACGGCCAGCGGACTGTGGCCGGCAAGGGTGATGCCGCAATCGTATGGATTTCGTCGCACGGTGTTGTGGTCGATGCGGTTGTAGGCGGTCGGCCCTTCCTCGTCGGTCAGGAGGATGCCTCCCGCATTCCCGAAGACATCGTTCTGCGCGACTCGTGAACCGATCACGCTCATCAGATGAATCCCCTCGCCGCAGTCCCCCGGGACCTGGCCCTGGGGCGCGCACTCTCCGGCCGGTTCTTTGGCAAACATGCCTCGGTCGTTACGCGAGACCACGTTGCCGACGATCTGCACGTGCTTGGTCTGCAGCGCCAATATGCCCTCGAAGGTGGCCCCTGTGATTTCGAAGCCCTTCACCCGCGATCCCGCGGCAGCGGCGCCCACGAGCATGACGCCGTTTTCCTGGCCTTGCGCATTGATCCGGGGCTCTCCGATTCCGACGAGGGCGACCCTCTTGTCGATCGTGACCTGTTCGCGGTAGGTCCCCTTCTCGACCATCACCTTGGAGTTTGGCCGGGCGCGATTGATCGCGGCCGTAATCGTCTTGCACGGGTCGTTCTTGGTGCAAGTCGCAGCCTTGCCGCCGTCAGGGGAGACCCAGAGCGTCTTCGGGCCGGGCTTTGCCACTGCCTGACCCGCGGTACCCCCGAGTGCAGCGATGGACGCCGCGACGACGCTGAGCGCCAGCAGACGGCGATTGGCGAGAACCGCCGGCACATTGCCGCGCATTCTCGTGAGTGCAGCGATCATTTCTATTGTGTCCTTTCCGATATTCGCGGAATCCGGCTGAACCTTCGTCGTTCCAGGGCCAAATCCGCCTCGCCCGAGTCATATGCGACTGGGATAAAGCACTGCTAAGCGGCACGGAGTCGGTTAGCGTTCCCGTGCACTGCCAATGGAGTGGTCAGGAGGAGCGAGCATGGAATCCAAGGCGATCGACCCGGTCGACTTCCGCGAGGCGCAGCACAAGAATTGGGACTCTGCTGCGGTGGGATGGAAGGAGTGGAGCGAGTTCAGTGACAGCGCAACCGGGCACATCAGCGAGCGGCTGGTGGAGCTCGCTGACGTGCAGTCGGGAAGCCGGGTCCTGGACGTCGCCGCCGGCTATGGCGAGCCGGCGCTCACCGCCGCGCGAAAGGCAGGCCCAGACGGCCGCGTTGTGGCCACCGACTTCTCCGCCGAGATGCTCGCCTTCGGACGGGAACGCGCGGCGGCGGCCGGCTTGGGCAAAGTCGAGTTCATCGAGTGCGACGCCTCCAGCCTCGATTTTCCGCAGGCCAGCTTCGACGCCGCCGTCTCGCGCTGGGGAATCATCTTCGAGCCTGACGCGGAGGCCGCCGCGGGGCGCATCCGAGGCTTCCTCGAGCCGGGCGCGCGGATCGCGATCAGCTCGTGGGGGGAGCCCGATCAGGTTCCCTTCCTCTCGATTCCGATGCGGACGACGATGGAGCTGCTGAATCTGTCCCCGCCCCCGGCCGGAACGCCCGGGCCCCTCTCCCGCCCCA
The DNA here is from genome assembly GCA_038207745.1 of Solirubrobacterales bacterium. Lineage (GTDB taxonomy): Bacteria > Actinomycetota > Thermoleophilia > Solirubrobacterales > 70-9 > JBBQZL01. The sequence goes on along the minus strand of JBBQZL010000186.1, from coordinate 2,547 downwards.
CCCCCGCTGCCATCGGCGGGTTGCTCGAAGGTGGTGGGTTCTCGAAGGTCGCCGTTGAGCAGGGCGAGGTCACCTTCGAATTCGACTCCCCGGAGCACTTCACCGCCTACACCAGGGCGATCGCCGCCCCAATCCGGGCGATGATCGAGCAGTACGCAGGCGAGGCCCAAGAGGAGGCCTGGGATGCGATCACGCAGGCGGCAGCGGATGCGGGGGGTGGCTCGAGGCCGCTGAGCTTCTCGAACGTGGTGCTGCTCGCCTCGGCAACCGCCTAGCCCCCTTCGCACAACCCCGGAGGCCGGCTACGACGAGCCGGACGGACGGGCGCCTCCCCCAGCATCTGCCGTCCTGCTCGCGGCAGATCGCGATCCTCAGTGGTCGCTTAGCCGACCGATCGTGCTGTCGATGGTTCTGACCAGCTTCCTGGTCGCACCGGTGGTGGCGCTGTGCAGAGATTCCGCCTGGTCGCTGACCACCTGCGGCTGGAGCCCGGTGAGGTGAGCCTCGAGCAGGCAACGCTTGTCATCGACCCCGTGCTTGGCGCCGTTCACGTCGCTCAGGTGGACCTCCACCCGGGTGACCCGGTCGCCGAATCGCGCCAGCCCATGTTCCACGATCTCCTCGGTTTCGCGAGAGAGCTCCTCGTGACCTTCGACCGTGTTGTCTGTGTTGATCTGGATCTTCATATCGGGGACCGCGCAGCTCGCTGACGTGTTCCGGGCTCAGTAGCGGTAGATCGCCGCTACTCCCGTCGTCGTGGGCATTCTCTCGGCCGGTACGACGACGACTTGGCCACCCGCCCTCAAAACGATCTCGCCCAGATCGTCGAGGATGTCATCGACGCCGACCTTAGAAAGCTCGTCGGGCTCGACCGTACCACTCGCAGCATCGATCCGGCCGGGAAGCTGGCGGTCGGCCTCGATCAGCAACGTCGCGATCTTCCCGGCCACGGCCGCCTCGGCGACCCGAGCGAGACTGTCCCCGCCGAGGCCGTTGGCCGTCGCGGTCCCGAACTGCTCGATCAGCGCCGTCAGTCGGGCCAGATACTGGGGCTCGACGGCCTCCCAGGCTCGCTCACGGAGCTCCTCGATCCCCAGCGCGTCAGGATCGATCTCCAGCCCCCGATCGAGAAGAAACGGGTTGCGGCTGACCCCGCGAAAGCGCGCCTGATGCTCGGCGAGCGCCGCCAACAGCAAGGGGAGGCCCGTCGGCCGCGAGTGGTGCTTCAACACGGCCCGGTCGACGACGCGGAAGAAGCGCTCCGCGTCGATGTCCACCTCGTCCTTCCTGCCGCCGTGGCCGTGGTGCATCGCCGTCCCTCCGGCGCCCGTCCCGTACGACCCGACGGTCTGATGTGGCTCGCTCACCTCATCGCCCAGCGCCGCGATCATCGTGCGCGGGACACCGGTGGCCAGATCGACCTCGGCGAGAGAATCGCGGTTGCCCTCGAAGAGCTTGATCTTCTGCAGATCCAGACCCAGGACCTGGTACCGATCGGCCGACTGCACGATGCGCATCAACGGCTTGGTGTGGAAGCTGTCGGCCACGTTCGCCAACTCCTCTACTGGCCGCTCCAGTCGGTAGACGCGGAAGAAACCCGGCGCCCCAAGCACGGCGAGCCCCTCGTGAGTCGTGCTCCAGAAGTCGTGATCGTCGGCCAAGACCCGGAAGGGCTTCAGGAGTCCCCGCACATCCTTGGCCGAATAGCTCTCCTGCAGTGAGGTTTCCATCGTCCTGACGAGATTGCGAAACCGGATCGGGTCCTGCAGGTTCTCCGGAGGACGCCGAGATGTCGGCTGATAAAGCGAGAGACAGGGCGCCTCCCGCGGGCTCAGGAGCTCGTCTGAATAATCGGCCGCGACTGAGTTCATAGCCTATGGCACTCTACGCTTCGGACGATCGAAGCCGGCCGTTGGTGCCGCGATTCCTCAGTTGCGCGAAAGGCGCGGTTTCACGCAGGAGGTCCTGGCCTCCGAAAACCCCCTCAGCTTCAGGGGATTAACGATGCGCCCGACGGGAGTCGAACCCGCGACCTTCGGCTTGAAAGACCGCTTCGGCTAGGCACGACATTTCGCTCTAAAAAGCGATTTCCGGCAAGATAGCACTGCTAATGACCGACTTTTGTGTCGGCCATGGCACCCCGCTCGGCCCCATTCTCGACCCCTTTTCGCCCTTCTCGGAAGGGCGGAATCGGGGCGGACCGCCTGCGCCGCTGAGGGCAATAGGTTGAGAATGGGACGCGGAGGTAGCGGTGGACCTCAATTTTCGAAGCGCACTCATATAGCCAACGGAGGCGACTCGGAAGAGTTGACCGGGACGCCATCCATTACTCGGCCATCCCGCGGACGGCATCAAGAACGTCGATGAGGAGGTCCGGGGGCTGTCCGGCCTCGGCGGCTGCCTGGCGGTATAAGCGGTCATCCTTCTTGCCCGGCTTGATGGCAAGCTCGGACGAGATGCGTTCGCGTGCCTCGTCGAACGAAGGCCAAAGCGAGGAGAGGTCGGTCTCCAACGTGTCGGCGAAGTTTGCCGAACGTTCGCGAAGGG
>JBBQZL010000185.1:0-5276 GCA_038207745.1 Solirubrobacterales bacterium | reverse complement strand
ATGGAGATCGCCAAGCAGATGGCCGGCTTCGAGCCCGCGCAGGCCGACGACCTGCGCAAGGCAATCGGCAAGAAGGACCGCAAGCTGATGGCGACGATGAAGTCGAACTTCATCGATGGAATGGCCGCTTCCGGGACCAGGCTCAACGTCGCGGAAAAGCTCTGGGGCCTTATGGAGGCTGCCGCCGACTACTCCTTCAACAAGTCACACGCAGCCTGCTACGCGCTGATCTCGTATCGCACCGCATACCTGAAGGCCAACTACCCTGCCGAGTACATGGCGGCGGTGATCTCCTCGGTGATGAACACCAAGGACAGGGTCCCGTTCTTCGTCAACCGCTGCGATGAGATGGGCATCGAGGTCCTGCCGCCGGATGTCAACGAGTCCGGCCATGACTTCGTGGTCAGCGGCAATGCGATCCGTTTCGGCCTCGACGCGGTCAAGAACGTCGGTCACGCGGCGGTCGATGCGATCCTGCGGGCGCGGGAGAACAAGCCGATCGAGTCGCTTTGGGACTTCTGTGAGCGAGTCGACACGCGTGCCGTCAACAAGCGGGCAATCGAGTGCCTGATCAAATGCGGTGCCCTCGACTCGACCGGCGCGACGCGCAAGGGCATGCTCGACATCCTGCCCGCCGCTCAGTCCGCCGGCCAGAAGTCCCAGGAGGACGCCCAGCTCGGACAGGGCTCGATCTTCGACATGGGTGAGGCGGATGGGGGATCCACCAGTGACACCGGGGCCTCGGTTCACAGGCCGCTGATCTCTGCCGTCGAGTTCGACCAGCGCGAGTTGCTGGCGCTCGAAAAGGAGACGCTCGGCACCTACCTGTCGTCGCACCCCCTCTCCGAGGTGCGTGACGCGCTGCGCGCAAGGGTTGATTGTTCGATCACCGAGCTCTCGACCAGGCCCGACAACTCATGGGTGATCGTCGGCGGGATCATCACCGAGCACAAGAAGATCCGCACCAAGAGCGGCAACCAGATGATGTTCGCGACCCTCGACGACATCGAGGGCCAGGTCGAGATGCTGGTCTTCAAGGCCGACACCGCCGAGAGCGCCTCGATCATCCAGCCGGATGCGATCGTGCTTGTCCGGGGCCGGGTCGATCAGAAGGAGGCGGGGGAGACCAAGCTTGTGGTCCAGGAGGCCGAGGTCTTCGATCCCAACCAGGAGGAGATCGACAAGGCGACCGCGATTGCCTCGAAGAAGATCGCAAAGGACGAGGGGCCGGTCATGGTTCAGCTCGATGCCGCCCGCTTTCGATCGGATCTCCTCGAGGACCTCAAGTCGCTGTTCGAGAACCACCGCGGCGAGTCGGATGTCCACCTCGTGATGCGCACGCGCGATGGCGAGCGCCGGCTCTGCCTCGGCCCCGAGTTCCGCGTCGAGCCCTCCGGTGGCCTGAGGGCCCAGATCGAAGACCTTCTCAGCACCACCGCCAACGCTGCCTGAGCCTCGCGGCTCTTCGCCGGTTTTCCACCCGCCGATGGCCGTGGAGTTCTAAACTCCGCAGATGCCTGCTGATCAGCGCGAGGAGCGTAAGTCTCGATCCGGCGAGTGCCGCCGCTGTCGCTCATTCTGCGACAAGATGGTTGAGCCGAAGGGCTGCATCGAGGTCGGGTGCCGATACCTCTACAGCCACATCGACATGTTCTCCGGCGAGCAGTTCATCGGCTGCATGCGCCGGGTCTTCAACACCGAAGTGGAGCTTGGTGCGGTGCTCGAGCCGGGTGGCTTCGGGGGCATCAAGGTCTCCGGCCAGACCCTTCCCCAATGCCAGTTCACCGTCGAGCGGGCCTACGAGGGCACCGGTCCCTCGTATGACTGCGTCAACCCCCGCTTCTTCGACTGCAACGACGATGGACCGGAGGGTCTGCGCGCCTTCGACCTCCGCAAGGTTCTGGAACAGGAGTAGCCGCCGAAGGCCCGGCCGTCCCGGCGGGCCCGGGCTCCCGCCGGGGAGGCAACAAGCGGCGAAGACCGGGGCGACAAAACTACCGCTGCGGTTGGTATGTCGCCCCAGTCTCCGTCAGGCGGTCCCTTTGTCGCCTGCTGGGCGGCCTACCGGTGCCGTGGGAATAGCGCCTCGTTGCGCGTGGAGGCGTTGGAAAGCGGGCTCGGGTAGGCATAATCGGTGCATGACGACTGAGAGCGGAGCGACGGCGGCCGGGCCACTTCGACTGGAGCGGCAGGGGGCGCTTGCTGTGATGACCATCGATCATCCGCCGCTCAATCTCTTCGACAGCTCGATGATCGAGGCCTTGAGGGGCCACGTCGACGCGCTGGAGGAGCCGGGTGTCCGCGGTCTGCTCGTGCGGGCCGAAGGCGCCGTCGTCTCTGCCGGAGTCGATGTCGATGTCTTTCACGGGCTCAGCTCGGCTGATGCGGCAACGCTCTGGACCGATCTGCTTGAGGTGATCCACCGGATCGAGCGGCTGCCGTACCCGACCGTCTTTGCCGCTCATGCTCTGACACTGACGGCCGCGTTTGAGCTGGCTCTCGGCTGTGACCTGATCGTCGCCGCGGAATCGGCGCAGTTCGGACTGGTCGAAACCGTGGTCGGTTTGACGCCGGCGATGGGAGGGACGCAGCGGATCGCAGACAGGGCCGGCCCCGGCAGGGCCCGTGAGCTGGTCATGACCGGCGCCCTCTTCCCGGCCGGCACGCTCGAGCGCTGGAATGTCGTCAACCGTGTCTGGGAGGACGAAGGCTTTGACGCCCGGGCCCGGAAATTCGCAAACCGGCTCGCGACGGGGCCGACTCTGGCCCATGCCGCCACCAAGCGCATCGTCCGCGCCCAGATCGAAGATGGGGTGCCCGGTGCGGATGCCGTGGTCCCGGAAACCGCCGGCAATCTCTTCGACACAAAGGACCTGAAGAAGGCAGTCGAAACCTTCCTCGACCAGGGTCCCGGAAACGCCACCTTCGAAGGGCGCTAGAAGGGCACCTTCGAGGGGACGTGGTCAGGCGACGTGCGAGGGGCGGTGGTCGGGCGAGTTGGAAGGGCCGCCAGGGCGCGGCAGCACCGACCGGGCGAGTTGGCACAACCCTTACATGATCTGGTGTAACATAGGACCATGACTGAAACAGAGATTCTTACAGCTGAGAAGATTGTCGAGGAGACGACGAACGGGAATGGCAACGCTCCCGAGATCGCTGAGAAGCCTTTCAGCCTCGAGTTGACGCAGGACCAGAAGGACGTTCGGGAGTGGGTCCATGGCTTCGCGGAGAACGTGGTTCGCCCGGCCGCATCCGAGTGGGACGAGCGCGAGGAAACACCCTGGCCGATCATCCAGGAGGCAGCCAAGATCGGCCTCTATGGCTTTGAAGGACTTGCGCAGTTCTTCGGCGATGAGACCGGTCTGATGCTTCCCGTCGTCAACGAGGAGTTGTTCTGGGGTGACGCCGGAATCGGAATGGCGATCATGGGTACGACGCTCGCCGTGGCTGCGATCTTCGGACAGGGAACACCCGAGCAGATGGGCGAATGGGTGCCGCAGTGCTTTGGCACCCCGGATGACGTCAAGGTTGCCGCCTTCTGCTCATCTGAACCGGACGCGGGGTCTGATGTCTCGGCCGTCCGCACCTCGGCAAAGTACGACGAGGCGAAGGACGAGTGGGTCATCAATGGCCAGAAGGCATGGGCCACCAATGGCGGCATCGCCGATGTCCACGTCGTGATCGCCACGGTCGACCGCGAGCTTGGCTCGCGCGCCCATGCCGCGTTCATCATTCCTCCCGGGACCAAGGGCTGCGAGCAGGGCTCGAAGGTCAAGAAGCACGGTCTTCGCGCCTCACACACGGCGGATGTCCATCTCGATGATTGCCGCGTCCCCGGTTCATGCCTGCTGGGCGGCAAGGAGAAGCTCGACCAGCGTCTGGCCCGCGTTCGTGAGGGCAAGAAGTCCCGCGGTCAGGCCGCGATGGCAACCTTCGAGGCCAGCCGACCGGTCGTTGGTGCGCAGGCACTCGGCGTCGCCCGTGCCGCCTACGAGGTCGCGCTCGACTACTCCAAGGAGCGAGAGCAGTTCGGCCGCAAGATCGTCGAGAACCAGGCGATCGCCTTCACACTGGCGAACATGAAGCTCGAGATCGATGCCGCACGCCTCCTGGTCTGGCGTGCGGCCTGGATGGGCCGAAACCAGGTTCCGTTCAACAATGCCGAGGGGTCGATGTCGAAGCTCAAGGCCGGCGAAGTCGCCGTCTGGGTGACCGAGCGGGCCATGCAGATCATGGGTGGCAACGGCTACACACGCGAGTTCCCGGTTGAGCGGATGCACCGCGATGCGAAGATCTACGACATCTTCGAGGGAACCTCAGAGATCCAGCGCCTCGTGATCTCCAGGGCGATCACGGGCATGCACATCAAGTAGGACCGCCCTCCGAGGCTGCAGCGCGTCGTCTGAGTCCGACGCCGCGCTGCCTCCTCGCAGCCTTGATCTCGGATTCATCCGAGCCCCTCTTGTCGGGCCCAGGGGTTTCGAGCGTTGCCGGCAGGCCCTCGAAACGCGGCTCCGAGAGGAAGGCGGCAAGCCCGTTCTTGCCCATCTCGCCCTGGCCGACGTTGGCGTGCCGGTCGAGGTGCGCACCCAATGGCACGGCCGAATCGTTGACGTGGATGCAGCGAAGCCGATCGAGACCGACCTTCTCGTCGGCCTCGTCGACGATCTCGGAGAGTCGGCCCTGGTCGATGATGTCCATCCCCTGGACGAACATGTGACATGAGTCGAGGCAGAGCCCGAGGCGATCCCCGCCGCCGGCCAGATCGATCAATCTCGCCACCTCATCGAAGTCGCGTCCGAGCAGACCCTTGTGTCCGGCGGTCTGCTCGATCAGCAATGAGCATCGATCCGACTCTTCGAGCGCCTCGGCGATAACCCCACCGGCGCGCTCGAGCGATGCCTGGAGCGGTTGATCCTTCTGCGATCCCGGATGAAGGACCACGCCGGAGGCACCGATGCCATCGCCGATCCTCAGCGCATGGGTGAGTGCAGCCAGGGATTTCTGCCGCAGCTCCGGGTCATTGGTCGCGCAGTTGATCAGGTAGACGGCGTGAATTACGACCGCCTCGATCGGCGAGTCATCCATCGCCTCGCGGAAGGCCGCGAAATCTTCCTCGCCGTAGTTCGTCGGCCGCCACATGCGGGGGCTTTGGTTGAAGATCTGGATAGCCTCGCAGCCAATGTCAACGCCGCGGCCGACAGCCTTGTCGAGTCCCCCGGCCGTCGAAACGTGAGCACCGATCAACATGAGTGGAAAAGACCTCCGAGTCAGAT
>JBBQZL010000184.1:0-5284 GCA_038207745.1 Solirubrobacterales bacterium | reverse complement strand
CGGCCACCCGGATCCGCGCATATCAGCCTGACCGCGCGTCGCGCATCAGCCGGAACCGCCGCCGCCAAGCCGATCATGGTCCGCCGAGAGGCGGGCCATCAGTGGTTGGGACTTGACAAACGGAGGGACATATCAGCTGTACTTCGCCCAGGCGGTCAGCGACGGAGCCGGGTCGATCGGCACATCGTGGCGGTGGACCTCGAAATGGAGGTGGCACGGCGTCGTGGCGGCGTTGCCGGTCTGCCCCACCGCTCCGACCCGGGTGCCGGTTCGGACACGTTGACCGGCGCCGACAAGGGGGAGGCGGCGCAGATGGGCGTAGAAGTAGCTGCGGTCCTCGCCGCGACCGTGGATCAGGACGTAGTTGCCGTAGAGGACGGGGTCGTAGCCGACCTCGAGCACCCTGCCACCGCGGGCGGCAACAAGCGGGGATCCGCAGCTCGCGGTGATGTCGAAGCCCTCATGGATGCGCCCTCCGGATCGCGGCGCCCCGAACTCGCCGATCGGGCCACGGGTCCCGTGGTCGCCGCGGACCGGAAAGATGTGACCGCGGAGCGTGAATCGGCCCGCGGCGTGCCGGTGGCCATCGAGCGGGCCGACCGTGACCCGGTATCTCCCCTCGGGCGCGATCGCGCCCGATCCCGTGCGGCCGGCCCAGCGCTGGGTGATCGCCCGCCCGGGCCGCCTGATGCCGGTAAAGCTCCGGACGACCCGCCCGCTTCCGCGCTTGATCACCTCGACCCGGATTGCGAGCTTTCGTGGCGCGCCGAAGCGGTACTTGATCCGGACCGGATGGCCCGAGTCAAAAAACGCGCGCACCGGCGAGACGCTCACGGCCTTGAGATGAAGATGCGGAGTCGAGGCCGGAGAAGCGTCTGCTCCGGCCGGACTGGATGTGCCTATTGCGGACAATGCCGCCGAAGCGGCAAGAACGACGGGCAGCGCCGCCGAGGCGGCAGGAAGGCGAAGAGCCCTAGTGATGGTCGATGACGCGATCGACGATCTTGTACTCCTTGGCCTCTTCGGCGCTCATGAAGTAGTCACGCTCGGTGTCCTTGGCCACCCGCTCGATCGGCTGACCGGTGTGCTTGGAGATGATCTGGTCGAGCCTGCTGCGAATGTCGAGGATCTCGCGCGCGTGGATCTCGATGTCCGTTGCCTGGCCCGAGAAACCACCGGAAACCTGGTGGATCAGGATCTTCGAGTTCGGGAGCGCCATCCGCTTGCCCTCGGCACCGGCGGCCAGCAGCAGCGCGCCCATGCTCATCGCGACGCCGACGCAGATCGTCTGCACGTCCGGCTTGATGAACTGCATCGTGTCGTAGATCGCGAGGCCGGCATAGACCGAGCCACCCGGGGAGTTGATGTAGAGGCTTACGTCCTTCTCCGGATCCTCGGAGTCGAGGTGAAGGAGCTGGGCAACGATCAGGTTGGCGACATCATCGGTGACAGGCGTGCCAAGAAAGACGATTCTCTCGTTGAGAAGCCGCGAGAAAATGTCGAAGGCACGCTCGCCGCGCGAGGTCTGTTCAACCACCATGGGGACAAGAGGAGTCATTGCCGCGAGTTTATAGAAGCGTCATGCCGGGCCGTGCGCAGGGATGCCCGGTCCCCGGGCGTCGGGACGCTCAGTCCCCGGGCGTCCAGAGCTTCTCGCGAGCCTCTGCCCGATCCATCGGGATCGGCTTCGCCGACTCGGACAGGAGATCGATCGCCTTCTTCACCTGGATGTCCTCGCGGATCAGGGCGTCGCGGCCGTCCTCGCGCATCCTGGTGAGCAACTTCGCACCGGTTGTGCGCTCGTGCTCGGCGGTGTGCTCGAGCGCCTCGACCATCTCCTCTTCGGTGATCTCGATCTGCTCCTTCTCGGCAATCGCGGTGAGCACCGCCTCGCGGCGAAGCTCCTTCTCGGCGTCCGGAAGCGACTCCTCGATGATCTCCTCCTGGGTCTTGCCCTGCATCTGCAGGTACTGCGCCGGGTCCATACCCCTGCTCTGGAGTTGGCGTGCAACCCGGTCCCAGCGCTCGGCGGCGCGGGCGGTCGCGAGATCGCCAGGCACGACAACCGTCGCATTCTCAACCGCGGCGTCGATCACCGAGGCCTTGAAGTCAGCCTCGATCCGCTCCTCGGCGGACTCGGCAAGCTTGCTGCGGATGTCGGCGCGGAGCTCTTCGATCGTCTCAAAGTCCGAGGCGTCGGAGGCGAACTCGTCGTCGAGCTCGGGAAGGATCTTCTCTCGGACCTCCTTGACCGAAACGGCGAAGACCGCATCCTGGCCGGCGAGATGCTCTGCGCCGTACTCCTCGGGAAATGTCACTTCGACCATCTGCTGCTCGCCTGCGGAGGCGCCGATCAATTGGTCCTCGAAGTCGTCGATCAGCTGGTTGGTGCCGATCTCGAGCATGTAGTCCTTTGCCTCGCCGCCCTCGAACGGAACGTCGTCAAGCGAGCCGACGAAGTCGACCATCAACACGTCGCCAACCCCGGCGGCGCGCTCGACGGCCTCGAGCTTGGCGAAGCCCTCCTGCATCCGGATGCTCTCCTGCTCGATGACGTCATCGGGAACCTCGGCGTCGGCGCGGCCGACCTCGAGGCCCAGGTACTCACCGAGCTGCGCCTCGGGGCGGACTCCGACCTCGAACTTGAAGGCAAGCGGCTCACCGGCTGCCTTCGGGACCTCGGTCACCTCGACCTCGGGGTCGCCGATCGGACTGACGCCGGAGGCGAAGATCGCCTTCTCGTACCAGCCGGGGAGCGCCTCGCGGACGGCCTCGTCGATCACGGCGTCGAAGCCGACCCGCTGGATGACCAGCGAGGGCGGTGCCTTGCCCTTTCGGAATCCGGGCAGGCGCATCTCCCTGGCGAGGCCACGGGCAGCGCGCTGGACGCTGCGGTTCACATCATCTGCGGTGACCTCAACCTCGACTCGGGCACGCGAGCCGGGGAGGTCGGTAACGGTCGTCTTCATCGCGGGTCACCCTATCGGGAGAGGCGCGACGGCCACCAAGCCCTCTTGTCGAGATCCAGCACGACGGCCGGAACGAGGATCGACCGGACGATGATCGTGTCAAGAAGAACGCCGACCGCGACGGTGAATCCAAGCTCGGTCAGGAAAACGAGCGGCAGCACCGCCAGGGCAGAAAATGTCCCGGCGAGCACGATTCCGGCTGAGGTGATCACCGCGCCGGTGACGGCCAGTCCGCGCAGCATCCCGTCCCGGGGCCCTCGCGACACCGTTTCCTCTCTGACCCGGGCCATCAGGAAGATGTTGTAATCGACTCCGAGCGAGACCAGGAAGATGAAGACAAAGAGCGGGAACGAGGGATCGACGCCGGGGAAATCGAAGACATTCTCGAAGAAGAATGTGCCGATCCCAAGTGCCGCTGCGAATGAAAGGACGACGCTCGCGATCAGGACCATCGGCACGACGAGCGCCCTCAGCAGCAGGATCAGGATCAGGAAGATGACCAGCAGGGCGATCGGCATGATCAGCCTGTTGTCGTGGACGGCCGCCTTTCGCAGGTCATATTCCTGGGCCGTCGGACCGCCGACCAGAACGTCAGAACCCGAGGCGTTGTGCGCGATCTCGCGCAACCCCGGGACCTGATCGAACGAACTCGTGCTGTACGGATCACCGGAGAGAACGACCTCGAGTCGCACTCCGACGTCCCCGCGTTCGACCAGCTCGACGCTGGCGACTCCAGGCACAGCGGAAACTGCTGCAATCACCTCCGGGGCTTCTGCCGGGTCGGTGACGATTATTGACGAGGGGGCGTCGGACCCGGCCGGGAATGCCCTGGCGATCATCTCCTGACCCTGGACCGAGTCAACACTGCCTCTGAATTGATTGCCGCTGGTCAATCCGGTGTTGAGCTGGGTGAGCCCGAGCGAGAGGACGACGAGAAGCAGGGTTGCGCCAACCCAGACGCGGCGGGGCCTGACCGCAATCCGGTCGCCAATGCGCCGGAAGAGACCATGCGTCTCGTCGGTGCCGGAGCTGCCGACCCTCGGTATGTATGGCCAGAAGGCGCGGCGACCACAGATCGTCAGCAGCGCCGGGAGGATGGTCAGCATCGCGAGCATTGCGACGGCGATACCCATCGCACCCACCGGTCCCAGGCCGGCGGTGCCGTTGACCTCGGCGAGGCTGAGGGTCAGCAGCGCTGCGATCACCGTGGCTGCCGATGCCACGATCGCCGGACCGGCCTGACGAAGGGCGATCTTCATCGCCTCGTGCTTGTCCGCGTGGTTTCTCAGCTCCTCGCGATATCGGGCAACCAGAAGCAGCGCATAGTCGGTGCCTGCTCCGAAGACAAGGACCGGGAGGATTCCACCCGCCTGCCCGTTGATCGTCACCCCTGACTCGGCAAGCAGATAGCCGAGCCCTCGCGAGGTGCCCTCGGCCAGGATCACGGTGAAGAAGGGGATGATCCAGAAGATCGGGCTTCGGTAGATGAGGATCAACAGGATCAGCACGATCCCGGCAGCCGCATATAGGAGGGTGCCGTTGATGCCCTCGAACACCTTGATCGCGTCGGCCGAGTAGCCGGCCGGTCCGGTGACCTTTGCGTCGAGGCCCGCCGGCGGCTGATCAAACCGATCGCGGATCTCGTTGGTCGAGTCGAGGATCTCGTTGGTGCCGTAATCGACCACGACCGGGGTGATGATCAGCGCCGTGGTCCGATCCTTCGAGATCACCGGGGGTCCGGTCTTCTCCGCCTTCAGCGGGCGGTCGTCGTTGAGGTTCTTGATCCGGCCGGCGACGTAGGCGCGCTGGGATGCCGTGAGCGGTCCATCGACCTGGATCACGGTCACCGCCGGGGCGGTGTTGCCGGATGGCAGCGTCCGCGTGGCATCGAGCTCCTTGAGCGACTCGGTACCGCCGGGCAGAAAGCTGACCGGATCGTTCTTCTGCGCCTTCTCGAACTTTCCGGCAAATGAGCTGATGCCCATCGCCACGATCAGGCCGATGGACAGCACGGTGAATTTGCCCTTGCGACCGGACGCGACGCTCAAGATCGAAGCCATTGTTCCTCTTCTAACGGATTCCGTATCGACTTGCCGTGGAAGAAGCTGTCTTCACTGAACTATCCACTTCTCCTACGTCGCGACCAGAGCCCTTGGATCACCGCGGCGGTGAAGTCGATCACGAAGGCGACCAGGCGCGCAAGCGGTCCCGTCACCAGCCAGGCCCGGGCCCGATCCGAGTTCGAGAGCGCGCGGTTCTCCGGTGTCGCCCGCGGCCTCCCCATCGCTATTTGACCTGCTCGGCGTAGTTGAGCA
>JBBQZL010000183.1:0-5347 GCA_038207745.1 Solirubrobacterales bacterium | reverse complement strand
CTTGGCTCTGGCGCACTCTCGGTCCCCGCCCTGGCCGAGACCGCCCTTGCCCCGATCATCGCCGCGCTCGAGGCTGAACGACCCGAGGTCTGCGTGATCGATTCGATCCAGACCCTCCATTGCGAGGAGATCAGCGGGGCGCCGGGTTCGGTGGGCCAGGTTCGCGAGGCAGCCGGTGCCCTCGCGGAGGTTGCGAAGAACCGCGGGATCACGATGGTCCTGGTCGGGCACGTGACCAAGGACGGCAGCCTCGCCGGCCCGCGGGTGCTCGAGCACGTGGTCGACTGCGTCCTCCAGTTCGAGGGCGAGCGCGAGAGGACCTACCGGACGATCCGGGCGCTCAAGAACCGCTTCGGTGCAACCAGTGAGGTCGGGGTCTTCGAGATGAGGTCGGGTGGCCTGACCGAGGTTCAGGATCCCTCGGCCAGATTCGTCCAGGAGGCGACCCGTGCGGCGGGGTCCGTCGTCCTGCCCGCCATGGAGGGTTCGCGCCCGGTCCTGGTCGAGGTTCAGGCTCTTGTGGCGCCCAGCGATCTGGAAACCCCACGCCGCGTGGCCAACGGACTCGACCGCAACCGCCTCAGCCTGGTCCTCGCCGTGCTGACCAGGCACGCACGGCTCGGCCTCGGCGGATCAGACATCTACGTCAACGTCGCCGGCGGCGTCCGGGTCGACGAGCCGGGCGCGGACCTTGCCGTCGCGCTTGCCGTTGCCTCGGCGCACCGTGGCAAGGCTCTTCTCAACCCCGACGGCGGTCCACTCGCCTGCTTCGGAGAGCTCGGCCTGACAGGGGAGCTGCGATTCGTCGGCCATCCCGAGCAGCGAGTCGCCGAGGCGCTCAAGTTCGGCGTCGGGCCGGTGGTCGGGCCGCCCGCATCCGAGCCGATCGCGGGGCTGGCACCCGAGGCGAGCCTGCGCTCGGCACTTCGGACGGTGATGAAGATGTCGCCGGACTCCGGCGACACCGTCCACGCCGAAGCCGAAGTCGACGCCTTCGAAGCGGGCGTTGCCTTCGAAGCCTGATCTCGATCTTCCGGTGATTCCGCCGGAAGGCGACGAGAAGCACCGCCCGCATCACGATCGATTTCAGCTCTAATCCGCATTGGAAAGCGAATTCCCGGGATCGGCTTGACAAACGCCTTTCCTACCTATCCACTAGTAAATGGGCAGACCGCATGAGAATGCGGTTTTTGGCATCATTTAGAGCGTGTTGTCACGATCAGGAGAGGAATTACAGGATCTGTCCTATCGACAGGATCCAAGGCTTCTTCGGTCACTTGACATGGTTGCGCCGGGTACTTCGCTGCGCGAGGGGATCGACAATATCGTCCACTCCCGCACCGGGGGCCTGATCGTCGTCGGCGAGACCGAGAACATCTCCCACATGCTCTCGGGCGGAATCAAGCTCGAGGTCGATTACACCCCGGCGATGCTCTACCAGATCGCAAAGATGGACGGCGCGATCATGCTCAATCGCGAGGCGACCAAGATCGCTTGGGCAAATGTGCAGCTGATGCCGGACCCGACCATCTTCTCCTCGGAGACCGGCACCCGGCACCGCACCGCGGAACGAGTCTCGAAACAGTCGACAGCCTTGGTCATCGCGATCTCGCAGAGGCGCGATGTCGTCTCGCTCTACGTCGAGGGCACCAAGTACATCCTTCAGGACATTCCGGCGGTGCTGGCCAAGGCAAATCAGGGGCTTGCCACGCTGGACAAGTACCGCGCGCGCCTCGACCGGATCTCTGCCCGCCTGACCATGCTCGAGTTCGAGGGCGGCGGAGTCCTCTATGACGCGCTGGCCGTGCTCCAGCGGGCTGAGCTGGTCACCAGGATGGCGGTCGAGGTGGAGCGCTACATCGTCGAGCTCGGCACCGAGGGGCGCTTGATCGAGATGCAGCTCGAGGAGACCATGGTGGGCGTCGCGGCCGAGAAGGCGTCGCTGATCCGCGACTACTCGGTCGAGGACTCGGAATCCGGACTTCAGGAAGTGATCCACTCGCTTGCCCAGCTGAGCCATCAGGACGTTCTCGACTTCGGCCGCCTCGCCGAGCTCCTCGGCTACGACCGCAAGATGAACACACTCGATTTCCCGGCATCGCCGCGCGGTTACCGCGCCCTCGGGCGAATCCCGCGATTGCCGAAACTCGTTGTCCAGAAGATCATCCATGAATTCGGTGGTCTCGACGAGGTGATGGCGGGCTCAGACGCAGAGCTTGACGCCGTCGATGGCGTCGGCCCGACGAGGGCCAAGGACATTCGTGAGGGGCTGAGGAGGCTCCAGGAGGTCGACCTTGTCGACCGTTACTTGCAGACTTGATGGCAGTGGGCCGTCATGAGGAAAAGGAGAATGCGATTCCCGATCTAGAGGAAACGATTGAGGTTGATCTGGAAGTTGTGTACGTCTGTGATTTCGAGGAGGGCGACAAGGTCGTCTACCCGCATCACGGCGCTGGATTGGTCCTGAAAAAGGAGTCACGCGAGTTGATGGGAATCGAGCGTGATTACCTCACGATCATGATTCTCCACAACGATCTGACCGTGATGGTCCCGTGTGAGAACGCCGGGATCGCCGGCCTGCGCCGGGTCATCGACGAGGACCAGATCAAGAAGGTCATCGACGTGCTGACCGATGAGGTCTCGGATATGCCGAAGAACTGGAATCGCCGCTTCAAGTACAACCGCGAGAAGATCAAGACCGGTGATGTCTTCGAGCTCGCCGAGGTTGTCCGGAACCTGGCGCTTCGCGAGATGGAGAAGGGACTTTCCACCGGCGAGAAGCAGATGTACACCCGGGCCAAGAAGATTCTCGCCTCCGAGTTCATGTACGCGCTTGACAAGGACGAGGAAGGCGCCGAGGAATTCCTCGACGGGCTGCTCGAGGAGCGCTTCGCCGCAACGGCGAACGCGTAGCTCCCGGAGCAGACATCGGTCCCATGCCGGGGACCAAGAGGGCAACAGCCGTGATTGCGGCCGCCGGCTCCGGGCAGAGGCTCGGAACCGGCGGCCCGAAGGCTTTCGTGGTCGTCGGCGGCGAGAGCCTGCTCTCCCGGTCGCTCTCTGCATTCTGCGGGGCAGACTCGATCGGATCGATCGTGATCGCGGCCCCGCCCGGGGCCATCGGCGAGACAGAGGCGATTGCCGCTGCGCATCTTGCCGGCATGACGGAGCGGCAGGGCGGCGGGGCGGAGTGGCGGGGCCGAACGGAGGCGCAGCGGAGCCGCACAGAGCCGAAAGTGACCATCTCCGTGGTCGGCGGTGGTAAAGAGCGCTCTCAATCGGTTGCCAACGCCATGGCAACGGTCGAGACCGAGCTCGTTGTCGTGCATGACGCCGCTCGGCCTTTCGTGACCCCCCTGTTGATCGACGGCATCGTCGGGAAGCTGGCCGCTGACGCCGATTGCGCCGCAGTCGTCGCGGCGGCCCGGGTCACCGACACGATCAAGCGGGCCGGCGAGGGCACGACGGTGGTCCAGACCCTTGACAGGTCACACCTCTGGGCCGTCCAGACCCCACAGGCATTTCGCGCTTTGATTCTCCGCGAGGCTCATGCCGACCCCGACTCGGTCGCGGCGGCAACAGACGACGCAATGCTGGTCGAGAGCATGGGCCACCGCGTCGAGTTGTTCGAGACCCCGGCGTCCAATTTCAAGATCACCACCCCTCACGATCTACGGGTCGCAGAACTGCTACTTCGCGACGAACCTTCTTGAACTCGGACGATAAATCCATCGCATGGAGGGTTTGTCGCGCTGGTCCACCTCGATCTTCGTGAGCTCGGGCGCTATTTCCGCCATCGGACGGAAATGTCGCTTCAGCCCGGCCGCCGTGTTGTCAGTAGCGGAGCAGGACCCATACGAGGCAGGCGGCAAAGGCGACCTGTCCGACGCCGATCGCGGTGCCGAGATTGGTCGCTCCGAGAAGCTCTGCCACGGCGGTTGCCCCGGCGAAGGTTCCGAGCAGAAGGATGAGTTGGTTTCGGATCACCATTGGCGCTGTCCTAGTATGTCGAGTCCCGCCATGCTGACCGACTATCACGTCCATCTGCGCCCTGACGAGGATGAAACCGACCCCGCCGGGTACTGGTTCACCTCGGAAAACGTCGATCGCTACCTGGAATCCGCCGGCGCCGCCGGAATCGCGGAACTCGGCTGTGCCGAGCACATCTATCGCTTCTCGGCCGGCCTGGATCTCTGGAGCCACCCATTCTGGGAGCGCTACGGTACCGATGACCTCGACGCCTACTGCGAGTTCGTCCGCACAACTCCGCTGAAGCTCGGGGTCGAGTGCGATTTCGTCCCCGGAGCCGAGGACAAGACCAGGACACTGCTGGAGGCGCGGGAATTTGACTTTGTGCTCGGATCGGTCCATTTCGTCGGCGACGAGGCGGTCGACCTCGACGAGTTCGCGGTCTGGGAGACGCGGGGAGGTGATCCCGACAAGATCTGGCGGCGCTACTTCGAGACCGTCGCCGAGGCGGTCCGATCGGGCCTGTTCGACATCCTCGCCCATGCGGACCTGGTCAAGGTGTGGGGCAGAGCACGGCCGGGTCCAGAACGGGATCCCCGCTTCTACTACGAGCCGGCGGTCGAGGCCCTTGCCGAGTCGGGTACGGCCGTTGAGATCTCGACCGCGGGACTTCGCAAGCCGACGGGCGAGATCTATCCCTCCCCGGCATTCGCCGAGATGTGCGCCGAGGCCGGCGTCCCGTTCGCGCTCTCGTCGGATGCGCATGTGCCGGAGCAGCTCGGATACCGATACGACCTCGCCGCGGAGATGCTCGGCCGGATCGGCGTCGATCAGATCGCGGTATTTGATCGGCGCGTGAGGACCCTGCGGTCTCTTGGCACTCCCGTCGCCCAGGGTGCCCCGTCATGAGCGCCCGGACCGCGCTGTCGAGTGGAGTCCGCTGATGAGCGTCGGCATCGGCTACGACAGTCATCGCTTTGCCGAAGGTCGTCGGTTGATTCTCGGTGGGGTTGAGATTCCCCATGAGAAGGGCCTCGCCGGTCACTCGGATGCCGATGTCCTCACCCATGCGGTCATCGATGCGATCCTCGGCGCCGGCGGTAGGGGAGATATCGGGACCCTGTTCCCCGACAGCGAGGATGAATGGGAGGGCGCCGACTCGCTGGACCTCCTCCGGACGGCGGTCGGGGTCGTCTCGGGCCGGATCATCAACATCGACGTTACCGTCGTCTGCGAGGCGCCCAGGATCGGTCCGTATCGGTCTGAGATAGAGCTGCGTCTCGGTGGGATCACTTCGGCGCGGGTCAACGTGAAGGGGACGACCAACGAGGGCATGGGATGGATCGGCCGTGGCGAGGGGATCGCCTGCATGGCCGTC
>JBBQZL010000182.1:0-5414 GCA_038207745.1 Solirubrobacterales bacterium | reverse complement strand
TCCCTCCACCCCTCTAGATGTGGCGTACTTATGTTCCGGCGACTATAACAGCCGTTGCGGGACGTTTCCAGCATGTTCGCAAGCTACCGACCGTGGTCTGCGGGCGCCAGGGGCTAGTCTTGTCGATGTGACCATGACTCGCACGGACGAACAGACTGGACCGGCTGATGCCGAACCTTCCGAAGCCGAGACTGCGCCGAACGGCGCGACACGGGTCGCTGGTCCCTGCACCTGAGCGAGACGCCCAGCACATCGAGCAGATCGATGCCGAGGGTCTGCGCTGGGTGAACATCGAGAGGCCCGGAGCTCTCGATCGAGATTGGCTGGACGAGAACTTCGAGTTTCACGCCCTCGACATCGAGGACGTCTTCTCGCGAAACCAGCGCCCCAAGATCGACGAGTACGACGAGTACCTCTTCATCGTCCTTCACGTCCCCGTCTTTGACCATGCCGCCGGCCGGCTGGGCACGGGCGAGCTCGACCTCTTCGTCGGGCCGGGCTACCTGGTCACGATGCCCAATCAGCCGCTGAAGCCGGTCGACTATCTGTTCGAGCAATGTCGCTCCAAGGAGGACTTCCGCGAGAAGCTCTTCGCGCGGGGATCCGGCTACCTGCTCTACCGGATCGTCGATGACATATTCGATTACTGCTTCCCGATGCTGCATAAGATCGGCAACAAGCTCGACACGCTCGAGGACAAGATCTTCGAGGGCCGCTCCGAGGACATCGTGCGCGACATCTCCAACGTCAAGCAGGAGATCATCAACTTCCGCAAGGTGATCCGTCCACAGCGCCCGGTCCTGCGCGACCTCGAGAAGGTCAAGCATCGCTATCTCACCTCCGACCTCGATCTCGAGATCTATTTCGATGACATCGTCGATGCCCACGAGCGGATCTGGGACATGCTCGAGAACTACAAGGAGGTGGTCGAGGCGCTCGAATCAACCAATGAATCGGTGATCTCGCACCGGGTCAACGACGTCCTCCGCGTCCTCACCTCGATCAGCGTCATCGTCCTCCCCCTCACCCTCATCGCCAGCATCTTCGGGATGAACGTCGGACTGCCCGGCGGAGGCGACCCGGCAACGGAATCACTGACCAGCTTCCTGATCGTCGCCGGGGTCATGGCCGCGCTGCTGATCGGGATGGTCGTCTACTTCCGCAAGCGCCGCTGGCTGTAGCTCCGATCCGCCCTCACTCGTTACCGGAACCCGGTGTCGAAGTGGACAATCTTGGAGCGGCACACCGATGCCCGGACGGGGAAGCGTGAGCCGAGCGGGGCGTCGGCGACTCGCGGCACGTAGGATCAATGGCGTGGCCAACTTTCGAATCTGGGCACCCTGGAGGCTCGCCTACGTGAAGGACGCATCGAAGGATGTCGAGGAGGAATGCATCTTCTGCGCAAAGCCCCGCGCCGATGACGACGAGGCGAGCCTGATCGTCCACCGGGGTCAGTACTCGTTTGTGATCCTCAACCTCTTTCCGTACACGAACGGGCACCTGATGGTGGCTCCATATGAGCACACCGCGAGGCTGCAGGACATGGCCGCCGAGACCCTCGCCGAAATGATGGCGCTGGCACAGCAGTCGATGAGGAGGCTCGAGGACATCTACTCTCCGCATGGCTTCAACGTCGGCTTCAACCAGGGCAAGGTGGCCGGCGCCGGGGTCGAGCATCACATCCACATGCACGTCGTCCCCCGCTGGGGCGGCGACACCAACTTCATGCCCGTGATCGCCGACACCCGCGTGATGCCGCAGACCCTCGAACAGAGCTACGAAGCGCTTTCCGGAGCCTTCGGGTGAGGGACATTCGCTGATGTCGATCTTCAAGGCCTATGACATCCGGGGGCTCTATGGCTCCGAGATGAATGAGACGACCGCCTACGAGGTCGGCCGTGGGTTCGCCAGGGTGCTCGCCAACCTCCGCGACAGGAAGCCCGGTGACCTGCGCGTCGGCCTTGGCCGCGACATGCGACTCACCGCGCCTTCGATGGCCGCCAGCCTCGAGAAGGGCCTGGTCGACGAGGGCGTCACCGTCCTCAACGCGGGGATGGTCCCGACCGAGCTGCTCTATCACCTGGTCGGATCACGCGAGCTCGACGGGGGCGCGATGGTTACCGCATCACACAATCCGAGAGCCTACACCGGGGTCAAGCTGGTCAGGGAGGGCGCGCTTGCGCTTTCCGGCGACGCCGGTATCGGCGATGTCGAGCGAACGATCGCTGCCGGGCTGGGCGACGCTCCCGGCGGTGGCTCGACCGAGTCCGTGGACATCGGACCGGACTTTCGGGCCCGCGCCCTCTCCTTCATCGACCGGACCGCCATCTCGCCGCTCAAGATCATCGCCGACAGCGGCAACGGGATGGCCGGCCCGACGATCGGGCCGATCCTCACCGAGGACCTCGGTCTCGACCCGGTCGAGATGTACTTCGTGCCGGATGGCGAGTTTCCCGATCACGAGCCCAACCCCCTGCTCGAGAAGAACCGACGGATGATCATCGACCGGGTCCGGTCCGAGTCCGCTGACCTTGGAATCGCCTGGGACGGCGACGGCGATCGCTGCTTCTTCATCGATGAGACCGGGACCTTTTGCGATGGGGATTTCATCTGCGCCCTGCTTGCCCGCTCGCTGCTCGAGAAGAACCCCGGCGCTGTGGTGCTCTACGACCCACGTTCAAGCCGCGCAGTTCCGGATGTGATCTCGGCCGGCGGCGGGCGCTCGGCACTCTCACGCGTCGGCCACGCCTTCTTCAAGAAGCGAATGCGTGAGGAGGGCGCGGTGTTCGGTGGCGAGGTCTCCGGCCACTACTACTTCAGGGACTTCTGGTGCGCGGATTCCGGGGTGATCCCGGCGCTGCTGGTCCTCGAACTGCTCTCGAAGGACGGACGCTCTCTGGGCGAGATGATGAACGAGTTCCGCTCGACCTACTTCATCTCCGGCGAGATCAACACCGAGGTCGACGACCCCGACGCGACGATGGAGGAGATCCTCGAGATGCACTCCGACGGAGAGGTCACGAAGCTCGACGGCATCTCGATCAACTACCCCGAGTGGCACTTCAACGTACGCAAGTCGAATACCGAGCCTCTGCTTCGCCTCAACCTCGAGTCCATTGTCTCGCACGAGGACATGGAGCGCCGTCGCGACGAGTTGCTGGCTGTAATCCGCCCGTGAGACCGGAGGACGCGCTCAGGTGCGCGCTCGATGCCGGCATCCACTGCCTCCGGATCCCGACTCCGTTCGCTGTTGGAAGGGTCAACTGCTATCTGATCGAGGACGATCCGCTGACCCTGATCGACACGGGTCCCAATTCCGGCAAGGCGCTCGACGAACTCCAGCATCAGCTCGGTGACCACGGCTACTCGATCGACGACCTCGAGCTGATCGTCGTCAGCCACCAACATATCGACCACCTGGGACTGGTCGAGATCATCGTCGAGCACTCCGGCGCAGAGGTCGCGGCGATTGATGTTGCCGTCCATCGCCTCGGTGCATTCGCCGAGGAGTCCGAGCTCGAGGATCGGTTCGCTGCCGATTTGATGATCAGGCACGGACTGCCCCAGAACCTGGTCCAGGCGCTGCGCTCGGTCTCCGCCAGCTATCGCGGCTGGGGCTCATCGGCGAAGGTGACGCGTCCGCTCCGCGATGGCCAGACGCTCGAGCTCCGCGACCGCAAGCTCGAGGTCTTCCACCGTCCGGGCCACAGTCCCTCCGACACGATCTTCTGGCAGGAGGACCAGCGAATCCTGCTTGCAGCCGATCACCTGATCAAGCACATCTCCTCCAACCCGCTGATCAGCCGTCCGCTCGACGGATCAACCAAACGCACCCAGGCGCTCGTCACCTACATCGACTCGCTGAAGAAGACCCGGGAGATGCCGGCCGAGGTCGTCTTCTCCGGACACGGTGACCCGATCACTGATCACGTCACCCTGATCGACCAGCGCTTTGCCTCCACCGAGCGCCGAAAGCGCAAGATCCACAGGTTGATCAGCGATCGGCCGCAGACCGGATACGACCTCGCCCGGGAACTCTGGGGCAACGTGGCGGTCACACAGGCCTACCTCTGCATCTCCGAGGTCCTCGGCCACGTCGACATTTTGATCAACGATGGCCTGATCCGCGAAGTACCCGAAGGCGAGCAAGTGATCTTCGAAGCACTCGATCCGCCGCCCGGGAAGTAGGGAATCAGATGGCCAAGAAGCGGATGCTGATCATCGTCAACCCCTATGCAACCACCGTCTCGGACCGCCTCCGCAATCTAGTCGTCTACGCGCTCCAGGGTCGCTACGAGGTCGAGGCGATATCGACCCAGGCGCAGAATCACGCAACGGAGATCGGGCGCGACGCCGTCAACGGCGACTACGACATCGTGGTCGCCTTCGGAGGCGACGGAACGCTCAACGAGGTCGCAAACGGAATGGCCGGAACCAACGTGCCGGTCTCGGTGCTGCCGGGCGGCTCGACCAATGTGGTCGCCCGAACGCTGGGAATTCCAAACGACGTGGTTGATGCAACAGAGCACCTGCTTTCACTTGCCGACGACTTCAAGCCACGCAAGATCGATCTTGGGGTGATCGACGACCGTTGCTTTGTCTTCTCGTGCGGAATGGGCATCGATGCCTCCGTCGTGGAACGGGTCGATGCCCACCCGAAGATGAAGGCGAAGCTCGGCCCCTACTACTACACGTGGGCAGCCGTCGCCGGTTATTACCGCGGCTATCTGGCCAACCCGACCAGGTTGAGGCTCGAGGCCGACGGACAGAGCGCAGAGGGAGTCACAGTCCTGGCGCAGAACTCCGACCCCTACACCTACTTCGCCAAGACGCCGATCCGCGTCTGCGAGGAGGTCACAAACGAAGACGGCTCGATCTCGATCGCGGTACTCAAACGCGCCGCTCAGCGCGACATCGCCAGCTTGATTCCGCGACTGCTCTCAGGCCGCCTGAAGGCAACCTCACATCGGCAGATCGAGCTCCTCCCGCAGATCTCCGAAGCGGTGGTCAGCTCGATCTCCGAGGGCGAGGACGGCACACGGCGTGCCTTCCCGGTCCAGGTCGACGGTGACTACATCGGCCAGCGCGAACAGGTGCGGCTGGCGGTTGCACCGGGCGCATTGACCATCGTCGCCTAGGTTGGACCGTCCCGTTCCCGAGTAGCCGGGATACCGGAGGCGCCGGAATACGCCACTCCTGCCTGACGTCCGCATGCCGGACTCCAGGCAGGACAGTGCGCTCCACTTGGGGTGGATGCGGCGGGCCGGGAGAAGGGCCGGACGGAGATGCGTCAGCTGCCCGGCGTGACCCGGTAGGCGTCGAAGACCGACTCGACGTTGCGGAGCTTGGAGATGCATTGCTTGAGCTGCTGGGTATCGCCGACCTCGACCACGAAGCGGTTCTTGACCATCGGG
>JBBQZL010000181.1:0-5546 GCA_038207745.1 Solirubrobacterales bacterium | reverse complement strand
CTTGTCGGTCAGGATCTGATCAAGGCGCCGATCGCACCGACAAGGTACGCCACCAACGAGTTCGCCTCCGGAAAGTAGGAACGCCGGAGGACGGAGAAGGAAGAGATGCAGGCAACCAGCTCGAAACTCAAGATCGAGAGTCTCTCGAAGACGTATAAGGGCAGCAGCGGTGACAGCAACGTCCCCGCGCTCGAAAACGTCGGGATCGAGATCGGCCCCGGCGAGTTCGTCTCGATCGTCGGGCCGTCTGGTTGCGGCAAGTCCACTCTCTTCAACATCGTCGCCGGGTTGATCCGGCCGTCGAGCGGGCGTGTCCTGCTCGACGGCCGCCAGCCCGACGAGTTGCTGGGAGAGATCGGCTACATGCTCCAGCGCGATCTGCTGATGCCGTGGCGAACGGTGCTCGACAACACGACCCTCGGGCTCGAGCTGAACGGAGTCTCGAAGCGCCAGGCCCGCAAACAGGCGCTGGCCGAGTTCGAGCGCTTTGGCCTTGCCGGCTTTGAGAAGCACTGGCCGGCAAAGCTCTCCGGCGGGATGAGGCAGCGGGCAGCGCTGCTGAGGACCTTTCTTGCCGGTCGCGAGGTGATGCTGCTGGACGAGCCGTTCGGCGCCCTCGATGCGCTGACCCGACAGCAGATGCAGCAGTGGCTGCTGCGGATCTGGCAGAACGATCGCAAGATGATCCTCTTCGTCACCCATGACGTGGAGGAGGCGGTCTTCCTCTCTGATCGTGTCTACGTGATGTCAGGCCGGCCGGGCAGGGTGACCCTCTGCGTCGACATCGACCTTCGGCGCCCCCGGGAGCAGGACATCGTGACCACTTCGGAGTTCATCGAGCTGAAGCAGAAGCTGCTGAGGCCGCTTGAAGGCGTTGTTGCGGCCCCCGATGCGGCTGCTCCGCAGGACCCGCAAGGCCGGGAGGCTCCGCGGGGCCCGATGGGAGCCATTTGATGGGCGATCGGAAATCAAGGGGCCGCCGGATCGCCGCCCAGGTGCTTCCCCCACTCCTTTTTGCGATCTTCATCCTCGGCGCCTGGCAGCTCTACGTCGTCCTCGGCGACGTCCGCGAGTCGACCCTGCCGAAGCCGACCGAGGTGGTCGTTTCACTTTGGGACAATCGCGCGCTGCTGGCCGAGAACGCCTGGGTGACGATCAAGGAGATACTGCTTGGCTTCCTGGCTGCGATCATCATCGGGGTCGGTCTCGCCACGTTGATCAGGAGTTCCCGGATCATCGAACGTGCGATCTACCCGTGGCTGGTCGTCTCGCAGATGGTCCCGATCCCCGCGATCGCGCCGATCATCGTGATCTGGACAGGGTTCGACATGCGCCCGAAGGTGATCGTGATCGCGCTGGTCAGCTTCTTCCCGATCGCGGTAAACACGATCGACGGTCTGCGGGCGGCCGAGCCGGAGCTGCTCAACCTGATGAAGACGCTGAAGGCCTCAACCTGGCAGCGTTTCACCAAGGCCCAGCTCCCGGCTGCGCTCCCGTTCATGTTCTCGGGCCTCAAGGTTGCCGCGGCCTTCTCGGTGATCGGCGCGGTCTTCGCCGAGTGGGTGGGAGCATCCGACGGCCTCGGCTATCTGATTCTTGTGCTCAACAACCAGACTGCGACCACAGACATGTTCGCCGTGATCGTCGTGCTCGCGTCGATCGGCATCGGTCTCTTCCTGCTCGTCACCCTGGTCGAGAGACTCATGTTGCCCTGGTATTACGAGAGCCGTCGCTTTGAGACCGAGGGTCTCGAACTCGAACCGGAAGGTGTGTAGATGAGTGTTGGTGACGCTCCGGGCGCAAGCTTCCGGGAGACGATCGTGCGTGGCGCGTGGGTCCTGACCATGGGTCCGGCCGGTGCGCTCCGCGACGCCGCAGTCCACTTCGGCTCCGACGGCGAGATCCGCGAGGTCGGCGGCGCGGAAGCGCTGATCGCGGCCAATCCTGATGCCAGGCTGGTCGGGGACGGGTTTGGAATCGTGATGCCGGGCTTTGTCAATGCCCACACCCACCTGACCGAGTGCCTGATCGCCGGCATGGGCGAGACCGCGATGCTCTGGGAGTGGTTCGAGCGGATCGTCAACCCCGTCGGCATGGTGATCACCCGGGAGGATGTCGCGATCGGCACCCGGCTGAAGGCGGTCGAGATGCTCCAGAGCGGGATCACAACCGTCAACGACATGTCTTGCCACCGCAATCTCGGCTCCGAGGCCTCGCTGGGCGGGGTGGACGGACTGTCGGCGATGGGCATGCGCGGGGTCGTCTCGTTCGGTGCCGAGGACGCCTACGAGGGCGCGCCGCCGGCCGACATCTTCATGGCCGAGCACGAGGCACTCGCCGACCGTGCTTCGGGCGAGGGCCTGATCGGGTTCCGCGCCGGAGTCGGCACCGTCCTCGGGATCACCGATGAGCTGTTCAAACGGACGGTTTCGGCGTGTGCGGAGCATGGCTGGGCGGTCCACACTCATCTCGCCGAGGTTCGGGAGGAGGTCACCGAGTCGAGGATCGCCCACGCCTGCGGGACGATCGGGTATGCGGACCGGATGGGGCTGCTCGAACACGAGGTGATCGCCGGGCACTGCATCTGGTGCACCGAGCGCGACATCGGGTTGATGGTCAGCCGCGACGTCGCGGTCGCGCACAACCCGATCGCCAACATGATCCTCGCCTCCGGCGTCTGCCCGGTCCCCAGGTTCCTTCGCGAGGGGATCACGGTCGGGATCGGAACAGACGGGGCAGCCTCCAATGACAGCCAGGACATGTTCGGCGCGGTCAAGACCGCAGCGCTGCTCCAGAAGCTCGAGGCGCTCGACGCGGTCGCGATGACCGCACCGCAGGTGATGGAGATGGCTACCATCGGCGGCGCGAGGGCGCTTGGCCTCGGCGGCTCGATCGGCAGTCTGGAGGGCGGCAAGCGCGCTGACATCGTGCTGCTTGACGGCAACACACCGGAGCTTGCGGCGATCCATGATCCCTTCCAGCAGGTCGTCTACACGGCGACCTCCAGAAGCGTCTCCGATGTCTGGGTCGACGGTCTCCACCGGGTCTCCGGCTCCGAGGTCGTGGGTGCCGACGTCGGGGCGCTGGCAGGCGAGGCGCGTGAAGCCGCTCGGGATCTGGTCCAGCGCGCGGATCTGCGCGAGTCCGCCTACGTGGCTTCGCTGGATTTCGAAACGGATCTGGGCTGATGGGCAGGTCGGCTGATGTCGTCCTGATCGGCGCCGGGCACAACGGTCTGGCCTGCGCCGCATATCTGGCACGGGCTGGGCTGAGCGTCGTTGTGCTCGAGTCCTCAGCGACCCCCGGCGGCTGCATCCACACCGAGGATCTGCCTGACGGCCGCGGCCGTTTCGAGCTCGGGGCCTACGAGCACGGCGGTATCCGCGCCTCCGGTGTTGCCCGTGATCTCGAACTCGAGTCCAGATACGGCCTCCGGTTCCACGAGCGCGACGAGATCCTCTTCTCACCCTGTGACGACGGCACCTCGCTCTCATTCTGGAACTCGCTCGAGCAGACCGTCGAGGGTCTCGCAGCGGTGGTCGGTCGCGACGATGCCGAGAGGTACCGCGAGTTCGCCAACTGGTCATCGGCCGCGATGGGGGTTCTCGGCCAGGCCGAAGAGGGTCCACCTCCGTCCCTGCGCGCGCTTGCCGCATTGGCTGACGCCACCCTCGGCGCCGAGGGCGCGCGCCTGATCCAGGCGCTGCTGGCACCGGCGACAGCACTGACCGCCGCCGCCTTCGAGGATGACCGGCTGCGTGGTCCGATGGATCATTGGGCGGCGCATTCCCAGCAGCCGCCACAGATCCCGGGGACCGGGGCAGGCGCGCTCTTCCTCGCGGCCAGCCACGGTGCGCCTGCAATCCGGCCCGCCGGAGGTTCGCGGGGGACCGTTGACGCGCTGGTCACAAGTCTCGAGGATGCCGGCGGCGAGTTGATCTGCGCCGCGGCGGCCGAGCGGGTCGAGCTCCAGGGCAGCCGCGCCGTGGCAGTGATTGCGGCAGGTGAGCGCTACGTCGCACGGCGAGCGGTGGTCTCGGCGATCGATGCGAGACGGCTGTTCCTTGGTCTGATCGATCAGGCACAGGTACCCGCAAGGCTCCTCGACGAGGTTCGCCGCATTCACGTCACCCAGCACAACGTCTCCGAGCTCAAGGTCGATGCGGTGATCGATCAGGTCCCTGCGGTCAACGGGCCCGGCGGGATGGAGCGCACCTTCATGCTGTCGCCCAACACCGGAACCGATATCCAGCGCGCCTTCTCGAGCATCGCGCTCGGTGAACTGCCGGAGCGCCCGCCGGTGATGATCGCCTTCCCGTCCACCCTCGAGGAGGGCTGGGCACCGAGCGGCAGGGGAGTCGTCTGGCTTTCGACCTTCGTCCCCTGGCAGCCCTCATCCGGGTCGGGATGGACCCAACAGCTTCTCGATCAGGCTGCGGCGCTCACCTGGGAGACCGCCGAGCGAGCCCTGGGCTACGAGATGAAACCGATCGAGCGCCGCCTGACCGGACCCGATGAGTGGGTCGCCAGGCACGGCAACCTCGGAGCCAACCCCAACCACGTCGAGATGAGCATCGACCAGTTGATGGCGATGCGCCCGTCACCGAGTCTGTCCGGCTATCGAACACCGCTCGAGGGCCTCTTCCTGACCGGGGCAGGCACCCATCCGGGAGGTGGGATCACGGGCATGCCGGGACGCAACGCCGCAGGGGTGATCCTCGAAGAGCTCGGAATCCGGAAACGCAGTCGCAGCCGGCAGTTGAGGAGCCAGGCGGCGATGCTGCTGGATGCCGCCCGCGCTGCCCGATCCCTGAGGAGAAACGCATGAGTGATCCTGGTCCCACACCGATCGATCTGATCGATCCGATCACCGCCTATCAGCGCTCGGCTCTGATCGCCACCGCGGTTGAAACCGGTGTCGCCGACGCCATGGCCGATGGTTCGATCAAGGCCGGGGATCTGGCCACGCTTTGCGGCACCGATGCGCGAGGGACATCGGCGCTCCTGGCCGGCCTCGCCGCGATCGAGATCGTCGAACGCGCGGGAGATCTCTTCAGCCTGACGGCAAAGGGTGCCTTTCTGGCCTCGTCGCATCCCGAGTCGGTTGCCGAGATCGTCCGCAAGGAGTGGTTCTTCTACAAGGCCTGGGCCGAGCTCCCGGAGGCGGTTGCCGACGGCCATGCCCGCATCGGCCCCTGGCGGCAGAGGATCGAGGAGGAGCCCGAGACCGCGGAGGCATTTCTGCGCGCGCTCGACGACCTCGCCTCGCTCTTCGGAGGCGAGCTTCCCGGGCTGGCCGGCCTCACCGGTCCGGCGCGGCTGCTTGATGTCGGCGGCGGGTCCGGCTCGCACGCGGCCAACCTCGTCGCCGCAAATCCGGAGATCCAGGCCACCGTGCTCGACCTCCCGGGCGCCAGGGCGGTCCTCGACGATCGCCACCCGGAGCTTCCCTTTGCCGCCGGCGACCTCGACCAGCCGAGGTTCGGTCGCCCGGGCGGCGAGTTCTGGGATGTCGTCCTGCTCTCGAACATCCTGCATGACCATCC
>JBBQZL010000180.1:0-5564 GCA_038207745.1 Solirubrobacterales bacterium | reverse complement strand
GGTCTCCGAGATCGTCGCCGAGCCCCTTGTGGTCCAGCACATCGCAAAGTCCGAGCACGACGTTCGAGTCCGGCGGGCCCTCGAGGACGTCGGTCTCGACCCAGGGCACTATCTCGATCGCTACCCTCATCAGATGTCGGGTGGCCAGCGTCAGCGCGTCGCGATCGCCGCGGCGCTGGTTCTCGAACCCGAGGGGCTGATCTGCGATGAGCCGGTTTCAATGCTCGATACGTCGGTGCGTGCGCAGATCCTCACGGTCCTGGTTGAGCTTCAGAAGCGCCGCAACCTGGCCCTGATCTTCATCACCCATGACCTCAGCCTCGCCTGGTCGCTCTGCGACCGGATCGCGGTGATGTACCTGGGCAGGATCGTCGAAGAGGGCTCGGCGGTCGACGTGATCGAGAGCCCCCGCCATCCGTATACGAAGGCACTGGTCACCGCCATCCCCGTTCCGAACGCAGGTGGTGGACGAGAGCGTGAGCTGCTCAAGGGCGAGTTGCCCGATGCGACCGAGGTTCCCCCGGGGTGCCGGTTCCATCCGCGCTGCCCCCGGCGATTCGAGCCCTGCGACCGGGTTGATCCAACGCTGGTCGAAGTCGGGCGTTCCGGGCACCTCGCGGCGTGCCTGCTTCACGATCCGACGCAGGCGGCCGCAGGAGCTGATGCATCCGATGGCTGAGGAGCGCTGGCGCCAGATCGGAGGAGCCGTCGGCCGGCTGACACCCGGTTCGCGGAACGCGATCACCGATGTCCCCGGAGTGCTCGTCGGCCACGCCCAGGCCGAGAGCGGTCAGCGAACGGGCGTCACGATCGTTGCGCCACCAGCCCTGCCAACGCCGGCGGCGGTGGCGACCATCAACGGGGTCGGAGAGCTGACGGCGAAGATGGAGATCAACGAGCGGGGGGTGATGGAGACGCCGATCCACCTCTGTGGTTCGCACGCGATCGGGACCGTCCTGCAGGCGGCGATACTCGCCTCCGGGCGCGGCCCGGAGAACGTCGTGCTTCCGGTGGTCGGCGAGTGTGACGACGGCGATATGGCTGACTCGCGGACGATCACGTCCGGCGACGTCGAGAGGGCGCTCGCGGCTCTCGGAAGTGAGGTCGCCGAGGGCAGCGTCGGGGCCGGAACAGGGATGTCCTGCTTCGACTTTCCCGGGGGGATCGGGACTGCTTCGCGAGCAGTCGGTGAGTTTCACGTCGGGGTGCTGCTGCTCTGCAACTTCGGTGATCGTGAGTATCTGGACATCCTCGGCTCCAAGCTTCCTCCGGCTTCCCGGAAGGTCGCATCCCACGGCTCCTGTATCGCGGTCTGTGCAACCGACGTGCCGGTCTCCAGCCAGCAGCTCGGTCGCCTCGCGCTTCGTTCCCTGTTGGGCCTCGTTCGCGCCGGGTCGTATGGGGCGGAGGGCTCTGGTGAAATCGGCATCGCCTTCACGACTTCGCCGGCCGGGGACATGTCCTATCAGCAGCTCAACCCGTTTCTGGCCGCTGCCTACGAGGCGGGACACGAGGCGGTCTACAACTGCCTGGTCGCGGCCCGGCCGGCTGAGCGCCTCGATGGAACCGTGCAGGACGCCTTTCCGGTCGAGACGGTCAGAGCCCTGGCTCGCGCCCGCGCCGGCCAGGCCGAGATTCCCGGCCTATGAGTGGCAGCGACCCGGCCGGTCGACCGGACTTGGAGGCAGAGGTTGTCACGCTCGCAAGCGCCCTGATCCGGATCGACACCTCGAACCCGCCGGGAAACGAGACGCCGGCCGCCGAGCTCGTCGCCGGATATCTGCGACGTGCAGGGGTCGAGTGTGAGCTGGCCGGGCCGGACCCGCAACGCCTGAACCTGATCGCACGGATAGCGGGATCAGGCCGGGGCCCATCGATCATGCTGATGGGCCACACCGATGTCGTTCCCGCACCGATCGCAAACTGGACCGTACCTCCCTTTGATGCGGTCCTCGCCGATGATCACCTCATCGGTCGTGGGGCGGTGGACATGAAGAACGAGCTTGCCGCGCGTGCGGTCGCGATGGCGGTGTTCGCTCGAAGCGGGGCGCGACCCAACGGCGACATCGTCCTGGTCGCCGAATCAGACGAAGAGCGAAACGTCTCTGACGTCGGCATGTCATGGCTGGCACGCGAGCGGCCGGACCTTCGTTGTGATTTCGCCCTCAACGAGGGCGGTGGACTGCTGCTCAATCTGGCCGACGGCCGCCAGGTTGTGACCATCTCGGTCGGTGAGAAGAAGGTCACTTCGCTGAGGCTCCGCATACTTGGCAGGGCCGGCCACGCGTCCGTGCCGGATCGGGATAACAACACGATCCGATCGGTCGCGACCGCGGTCGATCGGCTCTTCGCCTTCGAGACTCCGGTTCAGATCTCAGACTCCGTCAGGCGCTCTCTCAGCGCTCTGGGCGCGCCACCCGGCAGTGACTCCGATGTCCTCGCATGGGCAGGCGCGCTGCATCCGGAGCTTGCAAGCCTGCTCCCGGCGATGACCCGGATGAGCGTCACTCCCACCGGACTCCGGACTTTTGAGCCGAGCAACGTGATGCCCCCCTTCGCGGATGTGATCTGCGACTGTCGCGCGCTCCCGGGCCAGTCCGAGGCTGATATCCGCGAGCACATAGGGCTCGCGCTGGGTGACGACATCGAATACGAACTCGAGCTTCTCGAACCCCTGGAGGGCGGGTTCGAGTCTCCGATCGATACGCCGCTCTATCGCGTCTGCCAGGAGTACGTGGAGGGCAGACTTCCGGGAGCAGTGCTGTTCCCGATGGTGACGCCGGGATTTACAGACTCGCACTGGATGCGCGAGGCGCACGGGACTGTCGCATATGGCTTCGCGCCGGTATTCGCCACAGATCTCGACATTTATCTCGACTCCATGCATGGAGCCGACGAGCGTCTCAAGGTTGCCGATCTCGTTGAGATGGCCGAGTTTCATCTCTTCGCGCTGAACGCGATTTCGACGACCTGAACCGCGGTCGCTTCTAACCCAGCAATCTGGCCTTCTGCGTCGCAAACTCATCGTCGGTGAGGAATCCCTGCGAGTGAAGGTCGGCCAGCTGCTTGAGCTGCTCGACGGTGTCCTGTCCCTGCGGAGGCGGGGCACCGGGGGCGCCCATTCCGACAAAGGTCTCGGCCACCTCACCGAACAGCTCGCGCATCGTTGCCCTTCCGTTGTCGTCGGCCACCGTCGCGTAGGCCCAGCGGGAGGTGTCCTGTGTGTCGTACCAGACCGGGTAGCGGTCCCCCTGTCGCGGAATCTCGACCCTCGACACCGTTGCGGTCTTTTCGGCGTCAAAGGCCGCACCTCCGTTGAGCGGCTCGATCCGGAAGGTCAGCTTGACCCGCGGGTTGTCGTTGATCGTGGTCCCGGTGTCGCGTACCTGGACCACCGTCCCGGCCCCCTTTTCGCCGTTGGTCATCAGGTCCGCGGCCTTCTTGCGTTTGCTTTCAAAGAGTCCCATGGCGCCACCATACCCCCGCCTTTTGCCCGGGGCAAATCCCTCCACAGCCGGGAAGCCGGGCCTGATCTCCGGTCAGGCCTCCGCCGCCCGTTTTGCGGCTCGCCTCGCTTCGTGTTCCTCCTTCATCTCGCGGCCCCTGACCTTGGCGTCCTCGTACGAGGTCTCGACCAGTTTTCGCCCGCCCGTCCAGCCGAAGACCCAGGACACCAGCAGCACGGCGAAGAGCACGTTCCAGGCGGAGGTGATCAGTTGCTGTGCGATCGAGTAGGCGGTTGCGCTGCTCGCATCGGTGTCCTTGGAGAGGGCTGCGGTGTTCATCGCCTGGGTCACCCCAACGCCGCCGGGGGTCACCGAAACGGCATTCGAGATCGAGTTCGAGGCGGTCACCGTTGCGACCGTGTGGAAGGTGACCGGAATTCCGTAGGCCGCCAGAAAGACGCCGATGATCGCGAGTCTGGCGATGTAGCTCCCGAGCTCGGGAAGCGCGACGCGGAGCAGAAAGGCCTGCGGCTGTCGGAGGATCGCTCCACCGATGATCAGCTGTTCCCGCAGTTTCTTCCAACGCCTCCGGAACAGTCGGGTCAGTGCGATCACGCCGAAGACCAGGCCGGCGATGATCCCGATAACCAGAACCGGGTGCTCCGCCAGAAAGCTCAGCTTGATCGAGAACGAGCCGCTGACCGAGAGGAAGAGGTAGAGGTAGAGGGCGACGTTGAAGATCGAGAAGGGGATGTTCTGGACCACCAGTCCGGAGAGAAGGGCTGTGAAGGTCGCCCCGGCTATCACGGTCGTGAACATGACCAGCATCACGAAGGTCCCGATGTTCGCCGGAAGGAAACTGTTCAGCGCGACCGCGACCGCGTATGAGGCGAGGACGAGGCGAAAGGAGACCCTTACCGCGGGAAAGGCCACCCGCAGAATTCCGAGCCAGGCAAGCGCCGCGAGGCTGGTCTGAAGTGATTGGAGGATCACCCCTACGACCACTGCCCAGGGTGGAACCTCCGCAACCTTCCTGAACAGAGTACGGAGCCACTCGGAGACCGGGACCCCGAGCAGGTTGAAAATCAGAATGGCGAGCGCGACGCCGCCTATCCAGGCACCTGTGCGAAGCAGCCGGCCCCGCAGCGTCAGCGGATGATCGGGGCCCTCTATGAGACGTGCATCTCCGGCAGCGCAGGCGCGGTCGTCCCGGACTCCAGGCATGCCTTTTCGAGCAGCGTGTGCATGCGGGCCTTCTGCTTCATGATCTCGGGGTCGTCGGAACTGCCGGTTGCCTTGCCCAGCAGGTTCTCCGCCTCGTCGGGATCGGTTTCGAGGTCGTAGAACTCATACTCCGGCGCGACCTGGCCCTCCGGGTCGAGGTAGAGCGCGTACTTCCAGCGCT
This sequence comes from Solirubrobacterales bacterium, assembly GCA_038207745.1. Taxonomy (GTDB): domain Bacteria; phylum Actinomycetota; class Thermoleophilia; order Solirubrobacterales; family 70-9; genus JBBQZL01. The sequence goes on along the minus strand of JBBQZL010000180.1, from coordinate 713 downwards.
GGTCCCGCACACAGCGGATCCGGTTCGGCTGTCCGGGTGCCTCCTGCATGTCGGTCGCCGCCTGGTGATCGTCGTAGGTGAAGAGGATGTGGTCCCTGGTAGCCGCCATCGGCTGTTCGTGCCTGGTCACCGCATCCAGCGAGACACCGGTCGCCTCGACTGCGGCCGGGTCCGGGCTCGAGTGGCGGGCGAGGATCGAGGTCAGATCCTGCCCGTCGAGAACGTCGTTCTCACCGGCCGGAATTCCGGTCAGGCCGAGGACGGTCGGAACGAGGTCGACCAGCGACGCGAGCGCGGGTGTCTGCGATCCCTCCGGAAAGAGAACCGGGTTTGAGATGATCAGCGGTACGCGGATCGTCTCCTCATATGCGTTGAACATCTTCTGACGCAATCCGCCATGGGAAAGCCCCATCTCACCGTGGTCGGAGAAACGGGCGATCACTGTTCGTGAACGCAATGAGGAGGTGTCGTCGGGGCTTCCGAGCGCACCGATCACGCGGCCGACCTGCGCGTCGACGACCCGATGAAGGTGGGCGTAGAAGTCGACGTAGTCCTGCTTGGCCTGCTCGGTCTTGAGCGCACCGATATATGCGGTCTGACCGAGCTTCATCAACAAGTGGACCGACGGCTTGCCACTCATGTCCTCATCGATCGTCGGTGGCAGAGGCACCTCGAGGTCACGAAACTCGGATGGCGCGTAGCCACCCTCCTCG
>JBBQZL010000179.1:0-5619 GCA_038207745.1 Solirubrobacterales bacterium | reverse complement strand
GGCCTGCGGGCCTTGCATGCGCAACATCCCAACCTCCCAGATTCGCCTGAATACCGCTCATTTACAGGTAAATCATCCCATCTGAGCCGGACGGACCCGCGGCTTTCAGGTGAGACTATTTCCGGGGGAAGTAGCTAGCCGCCGATCACCTGAAGCGAAGACCCGGTGTCCGACTTCGTGACCTCGAGCTGGACCGGGATCCGATTCTTCAACTCCTCGACGTGACTGACCACGCCGACGGTTCGGCCACCGGCGCGAAGCTCGTCGAGGACCGACATCACCTCGTCGAGCGTCTCGGAGTCGAGCGAGCCAAAGCCCTCGTCGACGAACAGCGTGTCGATGTCACGACCACCGGCACCTGCCTTGACGATCTCGGCGAGGCCAAGGGCGAGCGAGAGGGAGGCGTAGAAACTCTCGCCACCGGAGAGCGTTCTGGTTGGCCGCTCGCCTCCCGTGTGCGCATCAAAGACGGTGATGCCGAGACCGCTGGCAACATTTCCCGCCTCCGTCGCGTCCGAGTGCGCGAGTGAGTACCGGCCGCTCGACATCTTGGCCAGATGCAGGTTCGCCGCCGCCACGACCTGCTCGAGCCGGGCCGCAAGCACGTAGGTGGAGAGCTGCATCCGCCTGGTGTTGGCTGCGCTCTTTCCCCTGACCAGATCCGACAGGGACTGGATGAGACGGGCCTGGTGGACCAACGGCCCGAGTTTCTCAAGAGACGTCGGAATCCCGTCGGTCTTGACGCCGAATTGCTGCTCGGCATCGCGGAGCTTCCCGAGTTGCTCCAGGACTCGAACGTCGATTGCTTCAGCTTCCGCCCTTGCGGTCTCGAGTGGCGCCAGGTCGATCTCGGCCTTTGGATCAACCTCGGCGAGATCCGGCGCCTTGAGTTGCCCTCGGACAACCGCAAGCCGAGCCTTGTAGACCTCGAGCTGTTCCCTGAGCGTTGCCAGCGCATCGTCACTTCGGGTTGAAGAAGTTGCGTCGGCGAGCGATTCGAACCCGTGCCTGGCCGCCTCCGACTCGGCCTTGCTCCTCGTCTTCTCGAGCTTCCTGACTGCCTCGTTCAGCGACTCGCGAGTGCGGGCAGCCTGGTCGAGGAACTCGGCCAGATCCTCCACCCGCTCTCGCGCCTCGGCGATGCTCACCGCTGAGCTCCGCAGCTCAATCTCGCGATTACCGATTTCGCCGATCCTCGCGCCAACCCGATCGATTGCGCGCTGGACCTCCGAGAGTTCGGCCTCGATCCCGTCGAGCGTCTCGGCCGACCGTTTGATCTCCTTTTCGAGCTGTTTGATCTGCTCACCGATTCCCGTGCCGGATTCGGCGAGCATGCGACTCTTCTCCGCCTTCTCCCCAGCCTCCTTCAACTCGGCGGCGAGATCCGGTTCCGAACGAGACCCGGCCTGGTGGTCGAGCAACTTGATGCGGTGATCCAGATCGTCCCGGGCCTTGGTGGTGATCAGGTGAAGTTCGCGCGCCTTGTCCAGCTTCGCCCTGGCGCCTTCCTCGTCCTCGGTGGTGACGGCATCCTCGGAGGCCCGGGCCGGCATAGCGTGTTCGGTGGATCCACAGACGGGACAGGCGACCCCGTCCTCGAGGCCTCCGGCGAGCTCTGCCGCCATTCCGTTGAGGCGGCGTTCGTGCAGACTCAGAACCAATTCATGCGCTGCATTCTCGGCCGAGTGCGCGCTGGTGACCTCCCTCTCCTTCCCGGCCAGCGCGGGCTGAAGCTGATCGCGCTCAATCGCGGCGAGGTGCTTCGCCCTGGAAGCCTCGCGCGAAGTCATCTCGGCGGTGAGTTGAATCTCAGCCTTTGACGCCATGTGGAGCTCTTCCTCGAGTGCCTTGAGACGCTTTGGCCCGTCCCTGGCGACCTCTGCCGCTTCGTCGCGGAGCGATTTCTTCTCCCCCAGCTTCTCGGAGTCAGCCTTCAACGTCTCCCGCAGGTCTGTGAGTTCGGCCAGCTCCTTGCTCTCGAAACTGGCCAGGACCGCCGCCTCGTCCGAGCAGACCTTTTGCTGCTTGCGGATCAGCTTGTGATCGGCGTCGATGAGCTCCAGCTCCGCCAGGCGAGGCTCCTGGAGCCGGCGCTCGGTCCGGAGAGCGGCCTCGGTGCTCCCGGCCTCATCCAGGGCCTCGACATGCGGCCTGACCGCCATCGCCCGATTTGCATCTTCGATCTCCTCGGCAACCTGCTCCCGCCAGGCGCCCCTGGCCTCCAGCTCGGCCAGCTCCGTGTCGGCCTCGCGGCGCCTCTTGACGCGCTCCGCCTCGGTGGTCGCCGCAGCCAGCGCCGACTCGGCCTTCCTGAGCGCCGAAGCCGTCTTCTTCCGATCCTTCTCGATCTCCTTTCGACGATCTGCCAAAGACTTCCCAGCGGCCCCGATCCAACCCAACACCGCCCCGGGCTGATCGGCATTCGGTCGTTGAAGACACTCTGCCTCGCTCGCGTCCCGATCGGTCTCCGTCGCCGCTTCAGCCTCCCCCGTGGCGGCGTTCGCAAACTGCTCGGCGGCCAGCAGCTCATCGTCGATCTTGCGGGCCGCAAGGGCAACCTCCTCCCTTGTCTCTGAGGCACGATTCTTGAACCAGTCCTCGACACCACCGAAGTCGTAGCTCTCGAAGAGCTTCTCGAGCACGACCCGGCGATCCTTTGAGTTGGCCCTCAGAAATGTTGCGAACTCGCCCTGCGGCAGCATCACGACCTGGGAGAACTGGTCACGCTTCATCCCGACCCATTCGGCCACCTCAACGTTCACCTCGGTCCGCCTGCTGGCCCGGACGACGTACTCGCCCTTCTCCCAGACCTCGAGCACGGCCTTCGAGTCCTCGGTCACGGTTCCCTCGCCCCTGTGGCTTGGGCGCTCATGTCTCATGCTTCTGTGGATCCGGATCCTGCGTTCCCCGATCGTCGCGACCAGCGTCACCGATGGCTCCAGATCACCCTCCCGCTGCTCGCTGACCAGGTCAGCACCGCCCTTTCCCAGCTCGCGGGCGCCGGGCACCTCGCCGTATAGGGCGAAGCAGATCGCATCGAGGACGCTGGTCTTGCCTGCTCCGGTCGGGCCCGAGAGCAGAAACAGCCCCGCCTCGTTGAGGGCGTCGAACCCGACCTTCTGGGTGTCGCCAAAGGGGCCAAAGCCGGCTATCTCAATGCTGTGGACACGCATCTTCTAGCCGACCTGCTCCGCAATGCCGTGGTGGCCTATCGCCTCTTCGAAGAGCGCCAGCTCTTCCTCGTCCGGGCCCCTGCCGCTCCTCACGTCCTCGACGAAGCTCGTGGCGAGCTCGATCGGGGTCTTGCCCTCGACCTTCTGCGCGTATGTGGACCTGCTGTCGGCATCGCCTTCCAGCTCGGCGCTGAAGCGCAGCGAGAGAATGTGATTGAAGCGGGTCCGGAGTCTGTCCATCGGCGCGTGCGGCCGGGATTCATCGGTCACCGTGATCTCAACGCGCTGGTCGACGTTGACCGCGTACTCGTCGCCTTCCAGAAGGTGCTCGAGCGTTCCGCCTATCCGCACAACTTCAAAGAGGACCGGGGTCTCGATCTCCCTGCGGGCGTGGGTCCCGTCCTCGAACAGCTCGACGATCGAGACGGTCTTCGGTGTTCCGGCTTCGGAGAATGAGTAGACGACCGGGGATCCGGAATAGACGACCTTCTCGGTGATCTGCTGTGGCCGATGGAGATGTCCGAGCGCGGTGTAGTCGAATCGCTCGAACAGTCCCGCCGAGATCTGCCCCGCGTCGCCGACGACGAGCTGACGCTCCGAGTCGCTGATCTCTCCGCCGCTGACGAAGGCGTGGGCGATCGCCACCGACCTCGTCTCTTCGGGAAGCGAGTCGAGATGTGCGGTGGCGCGCGCGACCGCCGCCGCGATCACGCCGTGGTGGGTCCGGTCCTCTGTCTCGAGAGCGGCAGCACTCAGCGAAGGTTCCAGGTATGGAATCGGATAGACGGCGACCGGGAAGCCGCCGGCGCCGAGCATCACCGGGTCATCGCCGGCGGGGACCCCGGACCGGAGCACGATCTCGTCGCGAAAGAGGGAGCCGAGGCTCATCCGGTGGATCGAGTCGTGGTTGCCGGTGATCAGAATCAGCCTGGCCAGCTTCGCGAGGCGATCGACCCGGTGACGGAACAGCTCGATCGAGGCAACCGGGGGGACGGCGCGGTCGAATATGTCACCGGCCATCAGGATCGCGTCGATCTTCTCGCTGGCCACGGTCTGCTCGAGGAAGTCGAAGAACTTCTTATGATCAGTCGTCAGTTCGACCGCGTGAAACTCGCGGCCGAGGTGCCAGTCTGCGGTGTGGAGGAGTTTGATCGAGGCCATGGGATTCCAAGGTCGGCCGGAACCGACCCTCTCTGACGCTAGCGATCCGGGCGGCTTGCCATCCCCTGGAATGGAACCGGCGCTCAGTACTCGCCCTCCGAGGGCCGGCGCCGGGCCCGCTTGTGCTGGGAGCGTTGCCGCTTCTGCTCGAGGCGCCGCTCCTTCGAGCCCTTGGTCGGCCGGGTCGGGCGGCGATGCTTGGGCACCCGGAGAGCGGCGGCCAGCCGCTGGCGAAGTCGCTCGAGTGCGAGCGCTCGATTGCGCGTCTGGCTCCGGGCGTCCTGGGCTATCGCGGTAACCCGGGTGCCAAAGCGATTCTGCAGACGCTCACGCTGCGAATCGCTCAGTACCCGCGAAGCCGAAATGTCGAAGATCGCCTCGATCCTCGAGGCGGTGACGTTCGCGTGCTGGCCTCCCGGGCCCGAGGAGCGGGAGCTGCGGAACTCGATCTCGCCTGACGGGATGGTCAGGCGGTCATTGACACGAAGATCGCCGGCCATCTCACTTGGGCTTTCTGACCGGCTCGGTCGCCGCGGTCAGCGCCGGATCCGCGGGCGGGGTGCTGAGCGCATTCCTGACCAATTGATAGGCCATGAAGAGGGCTAGAGCCGCAAAGCCGAGCTCCAGCGCCCGCCCGGGAACCTCGTTTGAAACGATCACGCCGATCACGACTCCGACCGGCGAAAGCAGACCGATCGTGACCGCGTCGCGAAGATTGACATTGCCGTAGCTTCGCTGCCTGGCGGTGCCGACGATCGAGACCAGCATGATCATCAGCAGCGAGGTGGACTCGGCATCGACCTGGTCGAGGCCGATCACCACTGTCAGAGCCGGGACGAAGAGAATCCCACCTCCCACTCCGACGATGCCACCGACGAACCCCCCGGCCAGGCAGATGACTCCGGCAATCAGCAGCTCCTCTGTCACTTGAGCACCATGTCCGCCGCGATCAACACGAGCAACCCGGCAAAGACCAGTGAAACCGCCTGCTGTGGCATCCGCTGCTGGACGGTCGTACCGAGGATCATTCCGATCGCCGCGGGTATTGAAAGCAGGAGACCCTTCCCGACTTCGACGTTGCCGTAGAAGACGCCCTGTCCGAAGGCCGCAAAAAGGGCGATCAGGATGATCGCCGCGAGGCTGGTGCCGGTGGCCATCCGGGGCTCGTAGGCGAACCACAGAATCAGCAGCGGAACGATCACCGTGCCGCCTCCGACGCCGAACAGACCGCTGAAGCCACCAGCAAGCGTTCCGACCGCCATCAGTCTCAGTGTTCGCGTCGAGG
>JBBQZL010000178.1:0-5628 GCA_038207745.1 Solirubrobacterales bacterium | reverse complement strand
GCATGGTTGTGGCCCTTCTGGCCATCACATTGGCGTTCGTTTTCCTCGGCGGCTGGGGCGGACTGATCGTGGTCGTCGTTGTCTTGATCGCCGCTCTCGCGATCAGCTATCGCGTCGTGACCAGTTCATCCGCCGACTAGCGGCCCGGCTCGACGTAGCGGATCGTCACTGAGCTTCAGGGCCGACCACTTCGGCGAACCGTTGGCTCCGTACGCCAGGAGTGGGACCCGGTTGGTGGACTCATCCACATAATCGCGGACGAGCTCGTTCCGGCGACCGGCGCCGAGGTCGACGAGATCCTCGACGCCCTCGTCGGTGACGAGGCAAGAACCTGGCGGACGCTCCCACGGGTAGCCGATCGCCCGCTCGTAATGCTCGTCCCCCCAGCTCTCGCGTGCCGTTCGCGTCGAGCAGCCCGGCAAGGAACTCGAAGAACTCGTCGTCCGACATCCCCTTTCGCTGGCGGAGCAGCGGCTCCGTGATCTCCGGCCCTCCGACTTCATGGACAGCCTGGGCGACGGCCGGCCCGGTCCGCCCGCGCCTTGCCCTCAACCGAACAGCCACGATGCCGAGGCGCGCTGTGGTATTTGTTCGCGGCCATGGGAGATCAACTTCATGTCCGATTGGGAGTTCTCGTCTGCGTCGCAGTTCTGTCTTCTGCCGCCATCGGAGTGGCGCCGGCTGTTGCGAAGCCGCCCCCAAAGGGGGAGTACTCGTGCACGATCGGCGGCTATTTCGCCGTCACCATGACGATCAAGAGCGCAACCACCTACAAGCGATTCGGGAAAACCGGCAAGTACCTGGCCGGCAAGAAAAAACGCTCTTTTGGCAGTTTCAGGCCATACAAGGATTAGGCAATCAAGTTCAAGACCGGCCCATTCAAGGGATTCAAGGGAAACTGGCACAAGGCCGCGGATGGTCACGAGATCGCTCTGAAGAATCCGCTCGACGGATTCGAGGACACCTATTGCGATGACTGAAGACGGATCTCGGTTTAGACTGATCAGCGTCCAGCCGGGCAGAGGGACCGACGATTACCCGATGGGAGATTAGGAAAAATGCGAATCAAACTCTTTGTCCTGGCAGCGTTTGCCGCCCTGGTGGCGGTCGGTTGCGGTGGAGGTTCTGACAGCACCCTCAGTGCCGCCGAGTTTGCCGACCAGGCGAATCAGATCTGCGTCGATGGCAGCGCCGCAATCAAGGACGCGAAGACGGTGGACGAGTTTGCATCGACGATCGAGCCGTACATCCAGAAGATCGAGGACCTCGACGCTCCGGACGACCTCAAGTCCGCCCAGAGTGACTTCATCTCGATCTCGAGGGAGCAGGTTGCCGCATACAAGGCCGGTGACGCCAAGAAGGGGAATCAGCTCGGCGCCGAGAGCGACAAGGCCGGCGCCGCGATGGGTGCGGACGAGTGCGCAAACAAGAACTAGGCGGGAATGAATGACCGAGTGCTCGGCGATCTGAATCAAAGAGCCGTGCGGTTCGACCAATTACCATGCCCACCGTGAGCACGAACGAATACGTATTCCGGCAAGGCATGGATTCGACCCGTGCCACTCTGGCCAGGTGGAACGTCGCTCCGTCCTCGGTGCTGCCCGCCTGGACGGCGCTGGGGCTCTGCATCGCGATCACCCTCCTGATCGCGACCTGGGTGGTCTCGAAGTCGGTGACTCCCGATCTGTCACCCGTATTCATTCCGGGTGTCACCGATGGAGGAGGGGTCGTCGACACACTTCCGATCCTGGGCAGAAATGCTCTCGTCCTGGCGCTCCACGCGATGGCATGCGTCGCCGGTTTCATCGCCGGCGGAGCGATGCCGATCGCCGCAGCCCAGCGGACGGGACTCTCTCGCTGGATTCACCTTCGTGCCGGCGAGTTCGCGCTGCTCTTCGTCGGCCTGGTGACAATCTTCTCCCTGCTCACCCAGGCGCTGGCTCTCGGTATGCAGGGGTCAACGATCGCCTCGCAGCTCCATATCTCAAACGGGCTGCTCATCCTCAGCGTGCTCCCGCATGCGCTGCCGGAGTTGACTGCGCTCTTCCTGCCGCTTGCGGCCTGGCTGATCGCAAGTCGGCGCGGACACTGGGACCAGCTTCTGGCCGCCACCGTGGTCACGGTGATGGTCGCGATCCCGGTCCTGGTCATCGCGGCCACACTCGAGGTGGAGCTCTGGCCCCGGCTGCTCGAGTATCTGTCTCCGGTCATCTAGCCCTGCTCCCTCCGGTGTCAACGCCGGGCAGGCCTGCGGCCTCATAAGATCGCCTGGATGAGCGCCTACGAACCCGAGAAGATCGAGGCCCGCTGGCAGAAGGTCTGGCAGGACGAGAAGACCTGGGAGGTCCCGAATCCCGGCCAGCCCGGCTTCAGCGATCAAAAGCCGAAGAGCTACGTGCTTGAAATGCTTCCGTATCCCTCGGGCGAGCCGCACGTTGGACACCTCAAGTGCTATTCGGTCGGGGACGCGATCGCCCACTACAGGCGCCGCCACGGCGCCGAGGTCATCCACCCGATGGGCTACGATTCCTTCGGGCTTCCGGCAGAGAACAACGCGATCAAGACAGGCGAGCCGCCGCGGGTCGCAACCGAGCGCTCGATCGAGTCCTTTCAGCACCAGTTCCACCGCTGGGGCGTCTCGATCGACTGGAGCCGCGAGATCGCGACCCACACACCCGAGTACTATCGCTGGACGCAGTGGATCTTCCTGAAGCTCTTCGAGCACGGCCTTGCCTATCGGGTCAAGGCGCCCGTCCAGTGGTGTCCGAAAGATGCGACGGTCCTCGCCAACGAGCAGGTCGTGGACGGTCACTGCGAGCGCTGTGGCACCCTGGTCGTGCAGCGCAATCTCGCCCAGTGGTTCTTCAAGATCACCGACTACGCCGATCGCCTGCTCGAGGATTTCGATCTGCTCGAGTCGTGGCCCGACCACGTGATCACGATGCAGCGCAACTGGATCGGTCGCTCCGAGGGCGCCGCGGTCGTATTCATCAGCGAGGAGCTTGGTGTCGAGTTCCCGGTCTTCACCACCCGCCCCGACACGCTCTTCGGCGCTACCTTCTTCGTCCTGGCGCCGGAGCATCCCGAGCTGGACGCGTTGATCGCCGGAACCGAGGCCGAGGCGGAGGTCCGCGAGTACATCAACGAGGTTGCCCGGGAGTCAACCGCGATGCGAGGTGCCGAGGATCGTCCCAAGACCGGCGTCCCGCTCGGCCGCACCGTCACCAACCCGGTCAACGGTGAGCAGATACCGATGTACGTCGCCGACTACGTGTTGATGGACTACGGGACTGGAGCCGTGATGGCTGTCCCGGGTCATGACTCGCGCGATTACGAGTTCGCCAAGACCTTTGACCTGCCGATCCGCCGCGTGATCGAGGGAAGCGACGAGGAAAGCGCAAAGGACGACGAGGGCCTGCCATATCCCGGAGATGGTCCGATGACCGGATCCGGGCGCTTTGACGGCAGCAACAATCGCGAGGCCTATGAGGAGATCGTCACCTGGCTCAGGGGTGAGGGTCGCGGGAAGAGCACGATCAACTTCCGGCTCCGTGACTGGCTTGTCTCGAGGCAGCGTTACTGGGGCGCCCCGATCCCGATGGTCTACTGCGACGGGTGCGGGATCGTCCCCGTCCCCGAGGATCAGCTTCCGATCGAGCTTCCCGAGATCAAGGACTACGCGCCGCAGGGCCAGAGCCCGCTTGCCGCGGCCGAGGATTGGGTGGCGACCGAGTGCCCCGGATGCGGTGGTCCGGCGAAGCGGGAGACCGACACGATGGACACTTTCGTCGACTCCTCCTGGTACTTCCTGCGCTATCTCGACCCCGGCAACGTCGAGGCACCCTGGAGCCGCGAGGCAGTCGATTTCTGGATGCCCGTCGACCAGTACATCGGAGGAGTCGAACACGCGATCCTCCACCTGATGTACGCGCGCTTCTTCACCAAGGCGCTTGCGGACATGGGCTATGTCGGTGTACAGGAGCCGTTTGCCAACCTCTTTGCCCAGGGCATGATCACCCGCGACGGCGCCAAGATGTCGAAGTCGAAGGGCAACACGATCAGCCCGTCGGACTACATCGATCGCTACGGCGCCGACACCGCTCGCACCTACGTCTGCTTCATGGGCCCGCCCGAGCGCGGTGGTGATTGGACCGATGAGGGCGTGGAGGGAGTCCATCGCTTCCTCAGCCGGCTTTGGCGGTTTGCCGCAGAGGTCGAGGAGAAGAGTGGCGGTGCCAGAAAAGGGGATGGATCCGGTGGCACCGGCGGCGCCGACGGCGACGCGAAGGTTCTGCTCGCGAAGACAAACTGGGCAATCGAGAAGGTGACCAGAGACTTCGAGCGCGGCTTCCAGTTCAACACTGCCGTCGCGGCCGTGATGGAGCTGATCAATGAGGCCTATCGGGTCAAGGCAGACCTCTTCGGGGATCCGACCGGCGAGGCCTGCCTGCGGTTTGCAGCGGTCACGGCCGCATCGCTTATCTCACCATTTGCCCCGCACATCGCGGCCGAGATCGTTGACCGTCTGACCGGCCTCCGCGTCTGGGAGACCGAGTGGCCGAAGCCCGATCCCGAGATGCTGGGAGGCGACACCTACACCCTCGTGATACAGGTCAACGGCAAGCTCAGGGACCGGGTCGAGGTGGCAACCGATGCGGACAGCGACGAGGTGCTTGAGCTCGCCAAGGCCTCCGAAAACGTCGGCCGGATGATCGCCGGCAAGGAGGTCATCAAGGAGATCGTCGTCCCCGGCAAGCTGGTCAACCTGGTGGTGCGCTGACCTCTGGTCACCCAGCCCACTCACGCTCGCGTCAATGTCCGCGTGCATCGGCCCAAATCGGGGGGAGAACCGGCGTCCCGCCGACTCTTTGGCTGTTCATGCGTGTAGTACACGTAAAGACAGCCAAAGAATCCGTAGAGCACCCTGATCGACGGGTCGCGCGGCTTGCGCAGGGCCAGTTCGGGGTGTTCTCGAGGAGGCAGCTGATTGAGCTCGGCCTGAATCGCAATCAGATCGAGCATCGAGTTCGGGTTGACCGATTCGTGCGGCTTTACCGTGGTGTATTCGCCATCGGGCACGATGTCCTGCGACCCGAGGGCCACCGGATGGCCGCGGTGCTCGCCTGTCCGGCCGGAGCAGTGTTGTCTCACCGCTCGGCGGCGGGACATTGGGGGCTTCAGCGGTCGGCCAGGGCGCGCGTTGAGGTAAGTGTTCCGGTGAATCGGTCGCGCAGCGTGAATGGGGTCGACCTTCGCCGGACTGTCCTGCGGCCTGAGGATGTGACCGCGCACGACGGGATACCGATCACCACAGTCGGGCGAACGATCGTTGACCTTGCCGCGACCCGGATTCTCACCGGACCAGGTCGGAGTTCGAGCGGCTGGCGCCTGGCCTTTTCGGGCGGCACGGGCTGCCGAAACCCGAGGTGAACGTCTGGTTCGCCGATCTGAAATGCGAGGTCGACCTGCTGTGGCGCGATCATCGTGTGGTGGTCGAACTGGATGGATGGGCCTTTCATCGCTCGCGAGATGCGTTTGAGGTTGATCGCCGCCGATTCGTACAGCTTCAGGCAGGCGGATACTCGGTGCTGCCATTTACATGGCGACAGCTCAACGATGAACCTGAAT
>JBBQZL010000177.1:0-5636 GCA_038207745.1 Solirubrobacterales bacterium | reverse complement strand
AACGCCGGGCGGCCTCAGGGCTGCCCGGCGCTTTTCGCAGGCGCGACACCCAGGGGCAGATCTGCTGGCCCATCTTGTACTCGCAGACCATGCGGAACGGGCCTACGCTCGTCCTGGCCGAAGATGTCGATCAGCGAGCCGGCGTAGCAGTGCCTGTGGATCGCGTGGTGCTTCTTGAACGGCCCACTCTTCCAGCGGATGCGGTTGTCAGCGAGGCTGCAGTCCCCTTGCGGAGCGATTCCGCGGCGGCGGTCGGTCGGGGTCAGCTCTTGAACCGGTCAATCGTGCGGTTGGTCACCTCTGCCAGGGCGACGCCGCAGAGCGAGCCGGCAATCACGTCGGTCGGGTAGTGCACACCTGTGTGGACCCGGGAATAGGCAACGGCTGCGGCGAGGGCGGTCAGCGGCGGCGCCGTCCAGGAAAGCGTCCTCCCAGCACCGGCCGCAAAGGCAAACGCCGCGGCCGAATGGCCGGAGGGGAACGAGTGGGAATCCGGCATCTCCACGTGGCGGGCCATCGGAACCTCGGCACCGGGGCGATCGGGGCGGCGACGGCTTGCCAGCGGCTTGATCGCGAGATTCATGATCGTCGAGGTGACGGCCACCGATGCGAGCCCGCGGGCCGCGGCCCGGCGGCCGTCCGGCCCGCCGCCGATCGCCAGCGCGGCGGCTGCGGCAAGGGAAAGCCGCGAGTGGTTTGCCGAACCTGAGAGCCGCCGCAGGGCACCGTCGAGAGAAGGTGTCGGGGACCCGGCGATCGCGTTGTAGACCGCCAGATCGAGGCCGTGAATCTCCCTGAACGGACGGCGCCAATCGCCCCGGACATCGCCTCCTCGCGCTTCTGAGTGGTCCGTGTCCATGCTAATGCGCCATCCGGTGCGTTTCTGCGCTTCCCACGGCATTCGGTGGGCGCCCCAGCGAGATCCGGGCCAACGCGCGGACCCCTTCGAGAACACCTTCCGGGATCGCTGCTGACGGTGAGGCACCCGGATGCGCCCTGGCGATCCGGACCCGCAGCACCCCGGGTCGGATCCGAAAGCGGAGCGGCGGTTCGAGCGTGGCCGACTCGCCGTCTATGCCGACTGGAATCGTTTCATCGGCTCCAATCTCAAAGGCGGATGCCGACCAGCCGCTCCAGGGAGTTTGCAACCTGCTGATCCGCCTGCCGCTCTCGGCCGGATCCGAGACCACGGTGACGCCGAGCAGCCCATCGTCAATTCGCGGGCGGGTACCCGCGCCGACGGCGCGCCCGAGCCGGTAGAGATTGTTTGAGACAAGGATCTCCGCTCCCGAGCAATGCTCGCGCCCGCCGGGATCCGTCCAGCGAAGATCCACCCCATCGCCGTCAGGTCTGACCATTTCGGGGACCGTCTCCAGCAGTGTCCGCAACTTCGCATCACGGTAGCTGTCGCGCTGCACCGCCTCCGCGTAGAGACCGAGCGAGACATTGTTGACGAAGACGCGTCCGTTGACCTCGGCCAGATCCACCCGCCGCTCGCCACCGTCCATGAAGGCATCAAGCGCTCCCACGACATCATCGCGGTCGACCCCGAGGTCAAGGGCAAAGTGATTTCGCGTACCCGCCGGTATGCACGCATACGGAAGATCAAGCTCCGCCGCGATCGCGGCCACGATTGCCTGGGATCCGTCGCCACCGGCCATCGCGAGGCCGTCGGCGCCGCCTGCCACCGCTCCGCGAACCAGCTCCTCCAGGTCGGTGCCGAGTTCGAGCTTGACTGCCTCGATACCCCGGGCCCGCGCCTCGGCTTCAAGCGAGAAACGCTCGGCCTTTCCGCCTCCGGATTTGGGATTGAAGAACAGGACTGGCCGATCCGGCGCGGGGGCGCCCGCAAGCGGAGCGCTGACCTTGAAGGCCCTGCGCGCCGCAGCGGACGCCAGGGCCAGCGCCGCCATGACGACGAGCAGCTTGACCAGGTCGCCGCCGTCCACTGCGAGCAGCAGAACCGTCGCGGCAAGGATCAGACCCGCCAGCGAGAAACCGATGACCCGGACGGCACCGTCGCCCACCAGGCCGTACCAGGCGGCGGCGAGAGCGATCGCCACCAGAAAGAAGACGATCAGACCGCGGGGGAACCGGTCGACCACAAATGAGGCGGCCAGGACAAGCGCGGCCAGCGTAAGCACCAGCGCCGCGATCGCCGCCAGCCTCTCCGCGAATGCAACCCGGTGATCCACGCTCACAAGCCTACCCACGAACCCGGGACGGGAGACGCACCCGGCGGGCCCGATTCGGTCCATCGACAACGATGAGCCGGCGCTCCTCGAGGTGCTCACGTCGAATCTTGGATGCCTGCCGTTCGGATCAACCGGTTTCGGAGGTGGCGATCTGCCTTTACTTCTTCGGCACCCGAACGCTCCTCGTGATCACCATGCGGTTGCCGGCATCGTCGGTCAGGGCCATCGTCGCCTTCGCGGGACCCGCGGACGCCTTTCGCCGCAGCACGACACTCAGCGTGTGCTTCCCGGGCTTGAGAGTCCTGGCCTTTGCCGGCCCGAGCCTCCGCTTGCCGCGGACGACGCTGAGCTTCGCCTTGAGACGCTCTCCGGCCTTGACACGAAAGATGACGATCCGCTTTGCGCCCTTTCGCATTGAGTGTGGCTTGCCGACGAGTTTCGCCTCCACGACTTCATCGGGCGCGCTCGCCATCACCGCGGGGTCCGGCTGCTGGCCGTCGGTCAGCTCGTAAAAACCCCACGGCGGACTTGCGTTCACGAGCCTGCCGTCTTCGCAGTGTGCGAGGAAGGGCGCGAGGCGCTTGGTCGGGTTGCTGGGCTCGAGCCAGTAGCAGCCCGGCGGCACCTCGACCCAGATCACGCCGCCGTCAACGGTGGACGCGGCTGCAGATCGCCACCTGATCAGCCGTGCTCCCGGCGGCGATGATCTTCCTGCGTGCACCTCCGTGGCGCCAATGGCTGAACGTCCGGTACCTGCCGTTGCGCCTGATCAACCTCGGGGCGATCAATCGGATCCTCTCGCCGGCCTCGAATAGGCGATGAACCGGTGGCGGGTGAGGTGTCGACGTTGCGGGCGGGACCGGCCCCCGGATTCTCAGACTCGTTGCCGGCGACTACCTGTGGACTGCGCTCTTCTTTCCGCTGTCACAGTCAACGCGCTTGCCGTCCGAAGCCGAATACCGCTGATCAAGGCGCCCGGCCGTTTGGCCTGGAATCGATGATCCGTGGTTCCCCCTATTTGGCCGGCAACGAGACGGCGAAGTCCGCACCGGCGTCCACCCATTGGGTGAGCGGAAGTGGCTCCGCGACTCCGGCACCGTCGACCACCACAAAGCCGCGCATCCGCCTTCCAGTCATCTCCATCGGGCCAACCCCCGGTTCGGCCAGGGCTTGGTCGACATCGTCGTGATCGAGGCGCACCATCAGGTCTTCCGCCATCACCCCGCATGCCATGTTTCCGTTGATCATCCAGGCAATGCCGCCGAACATCTTGCGCTCGGTCACCCCCTCGCGTACGCCGATGACGTCGCGAACCCGATCTGCCAGTTCCTCCGAGAAGGCCACGGGCCAAGCCTAGCTCCGGTGACCAGGAATCGCGCACGACTCAGACCCCCAGATGGGCAGGGAGGGTGGCAGCGGTCGTGAAGGCAAGACTGATCGGCGGGATCAGCAACGAAGCCCGTGGAAAGGTCCACATTCTGCTTAGGTGGTGCCGATCAGGTCCGCAACAACGGGAGATGGAATGGCAGAGCTGGTGACTTACGAGATCGAAGGTCGGATCGCAACGATCACAATGGACGACGGGAAGGTCAACGCCTTCTCGATCCCGATGCTCAAGGCGGTCCATGTGGCTCTCGACCAGGCCGAGATTGACGACGCTGTGGCGGTCATCACCGGTCGGGAGAAATACTTTTCAGCAGGATTTGACCTCAAGGTGTTCACAGGCGGGGACGGCGACCAACTGCTCGAAATGCTGCATCTTGGAGCAACGCTGACCGAGCGGGTGCTCTCGTTCCCGACGCCCGTGGTGGTTGCCTGCAACGGAAACGCGGTCGCCGCCGGGACATTCCTGCCGCTCGCCGCAGATGCCCGGATCGGCGCTGACGGCCCTTTCCGGATCGGCCTCAATGAGGTGCAGATCGGGTTGACGGTTCCATTGTTCGTCGTCGAGCTTGCCAGGCAGCGCCTCAATCCGCCCCACTTCGATCGATCAGTCGTCAACGCCACCATCTACGGCCCGGCGGATGCTGTCGCAGCAGGCTTCCTGGACCGCGTGGTCGCACCGGAGGAGCTTCGCGCCGCGAGCCTCGAGGCCGCCGAATTGCTCACGACGCTGGACCCGGAGGCGCATGCCGCCACAAAGCTTCGCGCCCGTGCCAACGCGATCATGTTGGTCCGTTCAGCGATCGAGAGCGAGCTCGAAGTCCAGATCGGCGACGAGCACTCCTAGGGAGAGCTTCTTACTCTTCGCGCACCCGAGCACCAAGAACTCTGCGACCAAGGTCCGACTGTGGCATTGGCCGCCGGCGATGTCGATCCGTCGGACCTTGGGGCGGGCGCCGGCGCGGTGCCTCAGGCGTCGAACTTCACGCCGACTTCATACATCTCGACCGAGGTTCGCTGACCGAGCGCACCAGGGGTCGACGGGTCCATCGAATTGAGCTTTGCATCGCCCTGCTTCAGGTCCGCCTCGCTCTCGAACAATGTGATCGAGAGGACCTTGTTCTCGTCGGCTCGGTGCAGAGTGAGGAGGCCGACGGCCGGCAATCCCTCAGGTGGACCCGACCCGGAGTCCTGCCCGATCTCCTCAACCATCTCGCGAATCTTGTCCGGGCTCCCGCCCTCGAATGTTGCGACTCTCGCGTGCATTTGCTCCTCCTGATCGGTTCGATTTGACTAGGTCTGGGACTCGACCGCCGAAGTGGCGCTGCATTGAACGGGACCGCTGACGCCGTGATCGTTCAGGACGTCGACGCTGACATGCGCTCCGACCGTGTCTGCGCCGCTACCGCGCGAGAGGCTGTATCGAGCCGAGCCTAGCCCCATTGCCCCCGATCGGCAAGTGCACTCGTCAAGTCAACCCAATCGGCACTCGGCCATCGCCTGGGATGCTGAGAAGGGACAGATCTGAGTGCAAATGGCAATCAGCGAGCGAGGATCCGGAATGGCACCGACACTCGCCTGGAGCGTTTGCCGTTGGCATTGGTCGCGATCACATAGACCCGATATTTCGCCGGCGGGAAGACCCGATTGGCCAAGCGACCCGAAAACGGCACCAGATTTCTCCCGGCAGCCAGAGATCGCCGAAAGGTATGGACGGGGCTCCCGAGGGGCCCGGGCGCCTGGAGCCGGCGTGGCTGGCGAAGGATCGTGAAGCTCACCGAGGCCTTTGTGGAAAGCGTGAAGCGGAAGTTCGTCCCTCTCGGCGGCGATTGCCGCGCGACCCCGGCGACCGGTGTCCGGCGTTGATCGATCGCGAAGTTCTTGGGCGTGAGACCCAGGTCGGCAACCACCGGACGCGGCAACGGTGGATCCTCAACAAAGGTCAGCGAGCTCGAAGAGCAGGCCGAGGTGTTGCCGGCCTGATCGGTGGCGGTGGCGTGGAAGGTGGTGGTCGAGTCGGGTGCGACGGTGACGCTGATCCCGGGCGAGTCGAAGGCG
>JBBQZL010000176.1:0-5672 GCA_038207745.1 Solirubrobacterales bacterium | reverse complement strand
CCGCTGAGGCGACAAATCCAGCGCCACGATGGATTTGTCGCCTCAGCGACTGGGTTTCGCCGCTAGGGCACCGAACTCAGCAGTGCTTGTATCGAAGCAACGGTACCTTCGGGATCGCCGTGGATCATCTGATGCGTCAGCCGAACCACGCGATAGCCGGATTTCTGAAGGGCTGCATCACGCAGACGATCTCGATTGAAGGCGAATCTGCTCGAGTGGAATCGAAATCCATCGACCTCGACAATGAGTTTCTCCTTCCCCCAAAGGCAGTCGACCTCGAATCCGGCCACCTGGACATTTACGAGGGGCCGCGGCAGGTTCCTGCTGGAGCAAAGGGACAAGAAGGCATACTCGAGCTCGGATCGAGTCTCATCGCTTTCCGAGCTCAATATGTCGATCAGTTGCCGCAGAGTTCCGAGACCCTTATGACCGGTTGCGCCGAACATCAGCGCATGTAGATCATCGATGCGGAGTATTCCGAGACGTTCGGCTTCAGAAATCGCGCTTTCGAGCTGACGCCGGCTGGCGACCGAAGCGAGATCCATCAGCGTGCGCGGAACGCTTGTCACCGGTATCCGGTCCTTCATGCTTCGATCACGATCACCAAATTGTCGACGCCGATGGAGATTGAAGCTGCGGCGCTGTCGAATCCCACCCTGGCCCCGGGAGACGTCGATACGATCAATCGCGGGCATCAAACCCCAGTGCGCTGCGGCACTCCTGTGCGAGATAACTGCACCCTCTCCGCTGGCGAGTACCGCCGCCATCCAGTGGCCTCGCATAGAAAGCGCTGAGTGACCCACCGCAAACACTCCGTGGTGCAGGCGGACGAGGCGGCCGCATGCGATTCCCCCGTCGACCGAAGCATCGGTAAACCCGAGGTCGATCAGCTGACTCCGCGCGACCACGCCATGTTGGTTGGTGGCCAACTCCGCGACGCGCCGGTCCAGCCGCACCGCTGAGGCGACAAATCCAGCGCCACGATGGATTTGTCGCCTCAGCGCGGTCATGGAAGCGATCCTGGCGGGACCGGTCGCGCCGGACCAGACGTCTTGGTGACAAAGACGTGGACGGGGAGTGTCGGAAGGCGCGCAGGGGGACTTTCCGGGTGGGAACGTTGGGCGGTGAAAGGGCGCGTGGTTCGCAGCGATGGTGGTTTCTGGTTACCTTTCCGCCCTATGCCTGCATCTCCAACGGCAACGCCGGACCAGATCAAGGATGTCAACACCCGCTATCACGATGTTGCGGCGGAGTCCTATGACGCCAAGTGGGGGATCAGCTTTGGCGAGAGTGGCCAGGAGCAGGTTTCGGGCAAGCTCCGCAAGTCGCTTGGCGGCCTGCCTCACCATCCATTCGGGGACACGCTGGAGATCGGCTCCGGGACCGGGTACTTCACGATCAACCTGCTGCTGACGGGGTGGATCGAGCGGGCGACTGCAACGGACATCTCCCCCGGGATGCTCGCGGCGCTTTCTGCGACCGCGGATAGGATGGGCGTCGACGTCAAGACCGTGGTCACCGAGGCCGAGCGCCTGCCGTTCGAGGACGATAGCTTCGACCTCGTCTTCGGCCACGCCGTGCTTCATCACATTCCCGATCTCGGCACCGCTATGTCCGAGTTCATGCGCGTCCTGCGGCCGGGTGGCCAAATCGCATTCTGCGGCGAGCCCTCACGCTATGGAGATCGGATTGCGACACTCCCGAAACGGACCGGTTCAATGGTTGCACCGTTGTGGCGTCGCCTCGTCGGTGCTTCGGCGAGGCACGACGCCGATATCCCGGACCCCCATGGACACGACCTCGAGAGCGAAGTCGACGTTCATGCCTTCGCGCCGTCGGATCTTCGCGACCTGATCTCCGACGCGGGATTCGAGGAGTGCCGTGTCAGAGGTGAGGAATTGCTCGCCAACTACTACGGCTGGGGCGTCAGAACGGTCGAGGCAAGTGCCGAGCCCGCAGAGGTCCCGGATCGCTGGCGCCAGTTTGCCTTTCGCAGCTACATCGCCCTTCAGAAGGTCGACAACGCGGTCCTCGAGCCCCACCTGCCGCCTGAACTCTTCTACAACCTTCTGCTCTCGGGACGCAAGCCGCTCTAGGTCGTTCTCGCAGCCTGCAGGCAATCCCGGACGTCGTCGGCTGAGAGTCCGAGGCCTTCGACCATCTCGCGTGTGTGTTCGCCCAATCGAGGAGGGGGTCCGCCGACCTCAGGGGGAGTTGCGGAGAGCCGCAGGCCCGTACCAAGGGTTCGCAATCTTCCCGCCACCGGATGCTCGATCTCGGCGAGGACACCAGTTGAGAGCATTGCGGGATCGGCGATCAGATCAGTGAGATCCTGGACCGGCGCGCACGGAACGCCTCCAACCTCCAGCGATTTCAGCCACTCGCTCCTGTCCCTCGTACGAAATCTGGCTTCGAGCAGGGGAATCAGCTGATCCTGAGCAGTGGTTCGTAGGCGTGCAATGGCATCCGGAGTTGATGCTCGAGTGGCCGGGCGGGCAGGATCTCTTCAACGCGCTTCTTGATGTCGTGCGGTCTCGCAGCCGCAAATCCGCCTGACCCTCCTCGCGGTCGAGGCAGGGGGCGGGATATGCTCCCGGGTCCAAGGTGAGCGGTGGTTCGGTGTGATCCAGACTCGGTCAGCCGCAACGTTTCGCCTCAAGATCCCAGCACGATCCAGGCCACAGATCTGACCTCCCTGACTGACACCTCACAGCAGCCCGCCCTGCGTTGCGGGGCATGCTTCGTGGATGCCGGTGACCGTACCCCGAAGGCGGCCATCAGGTGAGCGAAACACTCGCCTCCGGATTCCCGGAGATCCCGATCGGCGCCTGGCGCGATGCTGCACGGAAGGGTCTCGTCCCCGACACCGAGCTGCTGAAGGATGTCGAGCCTGGGGTTCGGACACAGTGGCTCTACACGTCTGATGACGCGCTTGCCCCGGACCCCGCCGGATCACCTGGCGAGAGCCCGTTCGTACGGGGAACCCGGGTCGGAGCGCCTTGGCAGATCCGCCAGCAGCACGTCCACCCGGAGCGAGCGGTCGCCAATCGCCAGATCCTCGAGGACCTCATGGGCGGCGTTGGCTCGATCGGTCTTCGCCTCGACCGAGCGGCGAGGCTCGCCTACGCGCCGGGTTCACCCGAGTTTCTCGATGCGCGTGGGCACGGCGGCATCGCGATCTCGACGCTCACTGACCTTTCCGAGGTTCTCGATGGCGTCCACCTGGATCTGGCCCCGATCGCGCTTGACGCCGGAGCCCAGGGAGTTGCCGCAGCCGCATTGCTCCGCGCGCTTTGGCAGCAGAACGGAATCGCGGATGTCGGTGCGAGAGGCTCATTCTGTCTCGATCCGCTTGAGACGCTGGCAACCGATGGTCACCTCCCTCACTCTCCCGAGGCGGCAATCGCCGCCGCCGGAGCGCTGGCCGAGGAGGTCGACCGGACGCTTCCGGGCGTCACCGCGCTATCTGTTGATACCGGCATCTACGTCGAGGCAGGCTCAACTGCGATCTGGGAGCTGGCGATATCCGCATCCAGCGGTCTCGAGTACCTCCGGGCCGCCGATCGCGCAGGACTACCTCCCTCCCGCGCCGCGCGCCAGATCGAGTTCAACCTCGCAATCGGCGCAGACCAGTTCCTGGAGATGGCCAAGTTCCGTGCCGCAAGACGAATCTGGACAAGAATTCTCGAGCAGTCGGGTGTTCCGCCCGCCGAACGTCACTCAACGACGGTTGGGCGCACCTCGGCGCGGGTTCTGAGTGCGGTGGACCCCTGGATCAACATGCTGCGAGGGACGATCGCCACATTTGCAGCCGGGACTGCCGGGGCTGATGGAATCACGGTGACCGCGTTTGATCGCGCGCTCGGGGAGCCGGGGACGCTCGGCCGGCGGATCGCCCGCAACACGCAGATCGTCCTCCAGGAGGAGTCATCGCTGGGACGGATCTCCGATCCCGCGGCGGGCTCCTGGTACATCGAGTCGCTGACCGACTCCCTCGCAAGGACAGCCTGGGAGAAACTGACGATGATCGAGCGCGAAGGCGGTGCTCTGGCCGCGCTCCGCTCGGGACTGATCGCCTCCGAACTGGCCGAGTTGGCCGAGAACCGCCGTGAGGAGCTCGCAACAAGAGCCCGGACGTTGACCGGCGTCAACGCGTTCCCGCTGCTCGGGGACACGGAAGTCCTGCCGGATCCGGTCGACCACGAGGCACTTGCCCGCCTCGATGCCGCCCGGCTTGCAGAGCGACCGGAGTCGGGCCTGCTGGAGAACCTGGCAGGCGCGGCTCCGTCAAACCGCCTCCGAGAGGCAGGCGTGCTCGCAACCGCCGGGGCCCGGATCGATGAGATCGCGGAGGCTCTCGCCGGTGAAACCTTCACGATGGCCCCGCTCTCGCGATCCCGGGACTCATCGGATTTCGAGCATCTCCGGCTCGCCGCATCGCGGCATGAGCAGGTGGGCGAAGGGCGGCCGAAGATCTACCTGTCCTGCCTCGGGCCGATCGCCCGCCACGTGGGTGCTGCCAATTGGGCGAAGAGCTTCTTCGAGGTCGGTGGAATCGAGACGATCCCGAGCGGAGTTCTCGATGGCCCGACCGAGCAGGGCCGCGCACTTGCCACCAATGCGCTTCGCATGGCAGCGATCTGCGCGGGCAGGGACGAGGAGCCGGGTGCAATCGCCAGGACGGTCGAGGCCCTGCGGGCGAATGGCGCCGAGTGGGTCTACCTCGCAAACCCGCGCCCGGAGCAGGCGGATGTGGCCGGCGCCGACGAGGTCGTCCGCGACGGAGTCGACATGGTCGAGGTTTTGAGCGAGGCCCTCGGGCGGCTCGGCGTGGAGGTCGGGTGATGAGCGCCGATCCAGAAAGCGTGATCCCCGACTTCACTGCGATCGAACTCGGTGGGGTCGAAGCCGACCCGGTGACCGGGCCGCAGAACGAGGCCGCGATTGCGGGGGCGGCACCCGAACCCGACGCAGCCGCCGGCTGGGAGACGCCCGAGGGAATCGAGATCGCGCCCGCCTACTCATCCGCAGCGCTCGAGGGTCTCGATTTCCTCGACACCAAGCCCGGCTTTGCCCCCTACGTCCGGGGCCCCTATCCGACGATGTACGTCAACAAGCCATGGACGATCCGGCAGTACGCCGGCTACTCGACGGCAGAGGAGTCGAACGCCTTCTACCGCCGCAACCTCGCGGCGGGACAGAAGGGCCTCTCGATCGCCTTCGACCTCGCGACCCACCGCGGCTACGACTCTGATCATCCCCGCGTTGCCGGTGATGTCGGGATGGCCGGAGTCGCAATCGACTCGATCCTCGACATGCGGACCCTGTTCGACGGCATCCCGCTCGACCAGATGAGTGTCTCGATGACGATGAACGGCGCGGTCCTACCCGTGCTGGCGCTCTTCATCGTCGCCGGTGAGGAACAGGGAGTCCCGCACGATCAGCTCACCGGGACGATCCAGAACGACATCCTCAAAGAGTTCATGGTTCGCAACACCTACATCTACCCTCCCAAGCCCTCGATGCGGATCGTCTCGGACATCTTCGCCTACACCTCGAAGGAGATGCCCCGCTTCAACAGCATCTCGATCTCCGGCTACCACATGCAGGAGGCCGGCGCGACCGCCGACCAGGAGCTGGCCTTCACCATCGCCGACGGCCTGGAGTACGTC
>JBBQZL010000175.1:0-5677 GCA_038207745.1 Solirubrobacterales bacterium | reverse complement strand
ACTCTTCATCCGATGGGCAGGAGCTACTCCTTGCCCTCGTACTGATGGTTGGCGCTCGGGTTGCCGGGCTCGTCGGCGTGGCCTCCGGGACCGTCACCGCCGGCGGCCTCGCTGCCCGCGGACTCGCTTTCGCTGTCTGCGGACTCGCCCTTCTCGTTTGCTGTGCCCGGCTCGCTGGCGTCATCCTTGCCGTTCTGGTCCTGGGCCTGGATGTTGTCGCGATCGGTGGCCGAGTTCTCCGGAGCGTTTGTCTCCGGGCCCTCGCCTGACTTGGTCTCGGCCTTGACGGGCGCGCTTGCCTCCGGAGCCTTGATCGACGGCTGTCCGCCGCCGTTGCCGGCGCTTGCCAGCGCCGATCCGCCGAGAGCCAGTGCGGCCAGGGCCGCGATCATGACCATGCCCTTCTTGACTTTGGTACCCATGTTCTGTTCCTTTCGCTTGGTTCTTCGATTGCCCCGACGAAGCTACGGAGCGAATATCTGATCGCGGTTAGGAGCGACGAACACGTCCTACTCAACCCCGGCCTCGGCGCCGCCGGAGTCCTTCTTGACCGTGAACGTCGCCGGCTTCAGGCCCGGGGCGTTTGCCTTCACGTCGACGACCAGAGCGTTCTTGTCGGTGTGGTAGAGGCTGTAGACGTTTTCCGGGTAGTGATCAGGGGCACCGGTGTTGTCGATATGGACCAACCGGGTTGCGCCCGGATCGATCACGAACCCGGCGAGCTTGGTGAAGTAGCCCTCCGACTTGCCGATCGAGGGGTCGGTGGTCCGGTGGTAGACGCCGACCTGGTCGAGCGGCCTGCCGGTCTTGTTCTGCAGCGCGACCTTCAGATGGTCGTCGACCGTCTTGCCGGTTTCAGCCGAGATGTTGATTCTGACCAGCGCCCTGGTGATGACCAGGCCCGGGGTGGTGGAGTTGTTTGAGATCGCGCTCGCGGGCATAGCGAATAGCGAGCCAGCCGCCGGCGAGGAGGCCAACGCCGATCATCAAACCATGCCATGCCACCGGCAGCGGACCGAGGTGAAAGCTCGGCGGCAACCCGATCGTGATCGTGGACGCACTCACGGGGGCGGAGCCGCCGGCGCCGAGCGACGGGGCAGCGGGCATCCGCGTCCCAGGATCCGCAGGCGGATAACCAGGCCGATCGCGGCGAGCAGCACTGCCAGCGCGCCGAGCGCCGGCTGAATTGGGGCGAAATAGTTGAGAGCCCCCGAGACGCCGAGGACTCCGACGATCAGCTTGTTGCAGATCGGGCAGCCGATGGCCAGGTAGCCGAGCAGGCCACCGCACATGCCACTGACCGGAGCCGCCTGCTTGGCGCCGGTCGAGAAATAGGTGGCCAGAAGTGCTCCGGTGAGAAGGCTGGTCGCCACCCACCAGATGTATTGGTCGGCGTAGATCGGGGTCATCCGTGTAAACCAGGGGTTGGGCACCACATCGGTAGGGATCCCAATCAGCAGCGCGACAACGGCGGCCCCGAGCAGAGTCGGGAGCGAGAGGCGATAGGCGCGCCAAGCCGCGCCAAGGTTCCGAATATCGGCCGAGAGTCCATGCGTCAAACGGGGAGAGATCCTACAAGGTGTAGGAGATTTCCCGCTGATGCATTACCGCAGGCGGCGGTCGGCCGCGTAGTGGTCAGGCTCAGCTGCGAACGCGCTTGCGCAATCGAGAGAGCAGAAGTAGAACGTCGTTCCGCCGTGCTGCAGAGAGCCTGCCGCATGGAGAGGATCGACGGCCATGCGGCACACCGGATCAACGGGTAACGCCACCGACTGGCCGACCGAATGTCGCAGGGCCTCGTAGAGCGACACGGGCTCCTTGATGTTTCGCAAGACTCGGCGCCCCCGCTCGACGAGGTGTATCTCAGCCATTTCCTCGGCAGCTTCTCGCGTTGCCTCGGTCAGCAGCACCTGTCCTCCACCCGCTTCACCTGAGACCCGCGCCGCAATGTTCACGGTGCTGCCAAACCAATCGCCGTCTCGTTCCACGGCCGATCCGGTGTGCATGCCGACGCGGATGGTGGGGAAGGCGTGGCGATCGCCGATGTCGTGAACGATGGAGAGGCCAAGGCGTATCGCCTCTCCGGCGTCGGGGCAGCGGAGCATGACGGCATCGCCGATCGTCTTGACCTCGACCGCTTGATGCGCGGCCAGAACCTGCCGGCAGGCATCAACGAATCCGAGGGCGAGCTGTGCCGCGTCGTCATCACCGTGAAGTTCGGTCAGCGCGGTGAAGCCGGAGAGATCAGCAAAGAGGAATGTCTGTTCGCCGGCGATTGCTTCCTCCCGTCTCAAGGAAGAACCGTGTCGGTGCCGAGGTCACCGCCGGTGATCCAGTTGGGTGCCATCGGCGCACGCCGATCAAGTATCCAATGGTCTTCCTCAAGGAACACGTTCAGTCCCACAATTCGTATGAGGAGTCAAATCCTACCGTCTGTAGGCTTGGGCGATGGCGAAGGATCAGAAATCTCCACTGCAGGGCGATCTTCAGGTAGCCCTGATGCGCGTCCTCTGGGACAGGGGCCGGGCAAACGTCCAGGAGGCGCGCCAATCGCTCCAGCCACGCTTTCGAAAAGGCGCCTACACAACTATTCAGACCGTCTTGAACCGTTTGGCCGAGCGCGGATTGATCAGGCGAGAGCGAGTCGGAAAGGCCTTCTACTACGAGCCGAAAATCAGCGAGGCCGACTACTACTCCGGTTCGTTGCGGCGAACCCTGGCCCCGGCCTCCGAGGAAGCGCGCAGGGCTGTGCTGGCGCAGCTTCTTGGAGAACTTGATCCGGGTGAACTCGACATCGAAGCGATCGCCCGGGAGATCGAGCGGAGGCGCGAAACGTGACCCCTGTCGCCCTCCCGGCGCTTGCCATCCTTGCTCTTGTCCTTGTGGCACCGCAGTTCCTGCCGCGTTCGCGCCTTGCCCCTGTAAGCGGCATCGCTCTCTGGCTGGCGGCATTGGCTTTGCGCGCGGTGACGGCGCTCATGGCCGCCGGCGCTCTGATCGGCTATCTCCCTCAGACCGAATTCTTCCGTGTGGCGACCGGATGGTGCATCCACGCCGTGTTGCCTTACGTCTCGGTTCATCTCGGGTTTTCCGGTTATCAGCTCGGAGAGACAGCCACCCTGCTGCCGGCCGTGCTTCTCGCCGTCTCCGTAATCGCCGCAGTTGTCGGCATCTGGCGCGCGGCGCGAGCGCTTTCCCGCTGGCTTGGCGAGAGCGCGATCGGCTCCGGCCCGTCCGAGAGCGTGATTGTCGGCGGGCCGGAGATTGTTGTCGCCGCCGCCGGTCTGCTCCGCGCCCGGGTTATCGTTTCAGCCGGTGCCCTCGCAGCCCTCGATGGGGGGGAACTGCGAGCCAGTCTCGCCCACGAGCAGGCCCACATCGGCCGCCGCCATCCCCTTCTGTCTCTTGTTGGCAGCCTGCTGTTTGCGATCGCGCGAGTCGTACCCGGTGGCGCCAAGGCCATGACCGAGCTCCATTTCCACCTGGAACGCGATGCTGATGAATCCGCCGTCCGCCTCGATGGCGATCCGCTGGCCCTCGCCGCTGCGATCTGCAAGGCGGGCAGAAAGCCCCTGCCGATGACAGCTCCGCTGATGTCTGGGCTCGCTAGTCACGCAGTGCCGGCGCGACTTCAGCTGCTCCTCGATCGACCCTCAGCGAAACCAAGCCGGATCGCCACGCTGACCGCATATGCGCTCGCGCTGGCATTTGGCATTGGCACCGTCCTTCTTTTCACGATCGGCACCGCGCTGGCCGCTGGTCACGCCGGCTATCTGGTTGACCACGGATACCTGCAGTTCTGCCAAGGATGACCTCCCCGTTAGTGGCATGCGGTTGCGCAAGCTCTTGCAGCGTTCCGACCGGAGAACCCGTGTGGCGTGCCTGGTCGTGCTCTTCGCGGCCCTGATCGCCCTGCACCACGGCGCGCCAATGGAAATGGGCCATGACCACGGTGGGATGTCGGCCATTGGCAATGAAATGGTTATCTGCCTGGCGGTTGTCAGCCTTGGTGTCGCCTTGGAACGCGCGATCAGCCGAAGATGTCTGTGGCGCCGTGTCTGGACGAGCGTCGTCCGACCATCTCAGTGGCGCTCATTCGCGCCTCGGGCCCTCACACAGTCAGCCCGCGCACGTCCACTCGCATTCATTGTGAATGTCTGAGAAGGCATCCGGGTCTATCCCAGCGGAGCTTGTGGAGCCGAATCCCAAGCTCGCAGGGAAGACCCGGATGCACAGCGTGGTGAGGGATCACAGCGAGCGGAAATCTGGGTTCAGATCGTTCGGCGGCGTTGTCACAAAGAGCGCAAGCGATCCAGTTGAGGTTCACAACCGCTCGGTTTCACTCGCCGACTGCACGAAGCACCCTCGTGATCTCCTCTGCAGTCCGGCGTTTGTCGACGCCGCTCAGGTGATGAAGAAAGAGCGTCGAGACGATGAGATCAAACGAAGCGTCGGTATGCGGCAACTCGATTGAGGATTCTCTGCCCGCGCTTCGGCGCAGCTTGCCTGACGAGCCTCGACTTGAAGCGTCGCCCTTGGGCTGTCAGCCGCACAACCGGGTCGTAGAGCCGATTGAGTGCCGGGAACCGCAGGGCCGGGATGAAGTGCATCTCGGTCTTCAGTTCGCATGCGATGGCGTGGAGGTCCCCGCCCTTTCATCTCCGGCATAGCGCTGTGGATCCGTTTCGAAAGTGCGCAGACAGTGCTCCGAGCAAAAGTAGAACGTTTCACCCGCGAACTCGCGCCTGATCGCCTTCGCGCGATCGACCTTCATACCGCAAACCGGATCGGTCGAGCCTCGGCTGGCGGTCAGATAGAAGAGCGCGACGAAGACAACCAGGCCGAGCACGTTCAGGAGCAGCTTGTAGTCGAGTTCGACTGAACCGAAGATGTCGGCCCGCGAGGGCCTGGGCCCCGTCGGGATCAGGTTCGCT
This sequence comes from Solirubrobacterales bacterium, assembly GCA_038207745.1. GTDB lineage: Bacteria > Actinomycetota > Thermoleophilia > Solirubrobacterales > 70-9 > JBBQZL01. The sequence goes on along the minus strand of JBBQZL010000175.1, from coordinate 743 downwards.
GCGCTGAAAAGACCGTCGACCACAAGCGCCGCGATCACCATCGTCACGAACATCAGCGCCGTGATCCTCAGCGCGAAATTCCATCCGTAGTACTTGCGATAGGCGAGGATGATCGGGACGACGATCAGGTCGGCGAAGATGAACGCCATCACGCCGGCGAAGCTGATGCCTCCCGACCAGAGCACAGCCGCCAAGGGGATGTTGCCGACCGAGCAGACGAAACTGAGTACGGCGATGAGGGGGCCGACGATCACGTTCTCGATCGCGGTGACGAGGGGTGGGGCATCCTTGATGAAGAGCCCGTTGAAGAAGTCGTCTCCCAGCAGCCCGACGAACCCGGCAAGGAGGAAGCCGATCGTGATCTCCTTCCACAGCATCTGCCAGTCGCCTCGGAAGTTATGTGCGACATCCGACCAGGCGCTCGGCGAGGTCAACCGCTGGCGCCAGTTCATCTGCTCGCCCGCCGCGTGGTGCTGGTGACCGGCGTCGGCCTCCCTCGCATGCTTTCGAGCACTCTCCTCGAGCTTGGGCGAGACGAACAAGCGCAACATCGTCGCCATCAGCACGATCATCACGATCCCGCCGATGTACTCGGCGAGGGCGAACTGCCAGCCGATCAGGACCCAGAGGATGAGCCCCAGTTCCCAGACGAGGTTTGTCGAGGCGAACTGAAAGGTCAGCGCGGTGACCGCTGAGGCGCCCTTCTGGAACAGAGACTTGGCGATTGCAATTGCCGCATAGGA
>JBBQZL010000174.1:0-5679 GCA_038207745.1 Solirubrobacterales bacterium | reverse complement strand
GAGACTATGGCGGTCGGGACATCGCTCTCCCTGAGCGCGGCAAACGGGATCGACCAGGACGGCACCGCTCCGAGCTCGGCGAACAGGGTCCCGGGACGATCGCGGGCAACCGCCGATATCCGGAGCGGGATCCGCTCGGCGCCGGCGGCAAGCGTGGTCAGCTCTCCCGAGAGGTATAGATCGGCGCCGGCCGTCGCCCCTCCCTCCCTGAATGCCTCGGTGATCATCGAACCGTCGCGGGAGAGTCCCTCCGTCGCCTCGGGCAGAAAGCCGAGCAGCGGAGGCTCGATGACGACAAGGGCCACCGCCAGGTCTGGTCGCCGCATACCGATGTCGAGTGCGGCGACGCCGCCAAGCCCTGAGCCGACAATGACGCTGTCGCGGGCGCCGAGCTCCTCGAGGAGATTGATCGCATCCTCTGCCTGCTCCTCGATCGTCGTCTGCGGATACGGGTCCGGTGCTGTCGACTCCCCCCAGCCGCGCCGGTCAGGTGCAACCACCCGCCGGTGGGATTCGAGCATCCCCGCCAGCGGCTCCCAGATCGCGGATGAAGCCGCGGTTTCGTGCAGGAGCAGGACGAGCGGATCCTGTCCGCCGGAATCACTGAAGGCGAGATCGAACCCGCGTCGGGCGAGAGTCTCCATATCCGCCTTCTACTCGGCGCGCTTGAATATCCAGCGGGTGATCGGCAGCGAGAGGCTGCGGGGCGAGTAGCGCCCGACGATCGACCCGGCGAAGTTGAAGAGGCCGGGGACGACCGTCCTATTCCCATCCTCGACGCCCTTGACGCTCTCGGCCGCAACATCGGTCACCGACGTCCAGGCAAAGTCCGGGCCGGCGCCGCCCTTGAGGGTCATCCCGGCGGCCTCGACGAACTCGGTGTGGACCGGCCCCGGGCAGACTGCGGTGGCGGTGACCCCGGTCCCCTTCAACTCCTCGTGAATCGCCTCGGTGAAGTGGAGGACGAAGGCCTTGGAGGCCGCATAGGTGGCGGAACCGGGAAGTGGTTGGAAGGCTGCTGCGGAGGCGATGTTCAGCACCGCCCCGGAGCCCTCCTCGATCATCGAGGGAAGGTAGCGGGCCGTGAGGTCGATGATCGCCTCGCAATTGAGCGCCACCATCTGGACCTGGCGCTCGCGATCGTTGTCAGCGAACTCGCCGGCAGACCCGAATCCGGCGTTGTTGACCAGAACGCTGACGCTGAGGCCCCGCGAGATCACCTCTGCCGCGAGATCATCACGAGCACCGCGGTCCGAGAGATCGGCGGCGACAACCTCGACCCGGACCCCGTGTTCCGTGCTCAGCTCATCGGCAAGCTCCCTTAGGCGATCCTCGCGCCGGGCGACCAGGGTGAGGCCGTGGCCGCGCTGGGCAAGCTCCCGGGCGATCTCGGTCCCGATTCCGGAGGAGGCACCGGTGACCATTGCGGTGTCGCCATCCCGAGGTGCAGGCAGCGCCATCGGCTACGCGAGACCCTGGCGGGCTTCGCGAACCAGCGTGACCGCCTCGGGGAAGACGATCCGGATCGCATCGCGAACCTGGATGGCCTGTTGGTCGCTTGATCCGCTGAGATCCAACCGGTTGATCGACGCTACGGTCATGTCGACGGCAAGCTTGATCGCGTTGTCTGCCCACGCGACCTTCTGGCCCGACTGCATCTGCTCGGCGAACTCCTCCATGCGGTTGCGGAAATCGTCTGGGTCACCAAAGAGGTTGAAGGGGTTTTCTTCCATCCGGACAGGATAAGTGCTCGGGACGCGCGGCCATGGGAAGACGGCCGGAAAGTCACAATCAGGTCTGTGGATCGGCCGCTTTGACGCGGATCCGATGCGCTGGGAAAACCTACAGTCGGAGGATGGGTTTCCGGCATCGAGAATCGGCGCACAAGGCGAGTTCCGCCGGTCGCGGGCAGGCCGGGGCGGCAAGCGTCGAGCATGTGGGGTTGGTGGTCCTGGTCGCGCTGATCGCGATCGCCGGGATCTCGGTGGTCATGGCCCGGGGCAGGATCGATGCTGGGCGGGACGTCGCGCGCGCAATCGGCCGGAAGATCACCTGCGCTCCCCGTCTGCCTGATGCCTGCCATCACCATCCGCTCGTCCCGGCATACGGGTGGCCGATCGCCAGGGTGGTCAGGGCCCTGGCGCCGGTCGCTGCTGCCCGCACCGGACCATCGGGGGTCGGAGTTGTGCCGGTCGACTTCAGGCGATGCCGGCATGAGAGCTGCGCGACCCCCGATGGTGGCGGCAGAGGCGGGGGTTTGACCACGTCCGGCAGGCGGAGGACCGCCTTCACCGAGGTGATTGACTCGAGGCGCGAGGGCGGGCGGGTCCAGATCACCTACTGGCTCTATAGGCCGACGATCGGATGGGAGGCGATCCGGCGGAGCGCCGGTGGGGCCGAGCTTGCCGCCGCCGCGCACACCCGGGTTCTGATCAGCGATGACCCGGCGCTTGTGCCGCTTGAAACGCTCCCCGGTCGCAACCACTACGCGTTCCCGGCCAACGAGGTCCCGCCGTGGCAGTGGCGCATCCGGGGCATCCACGACGGATGGTCATCGTGAGCCGGCGGCTGCTCCGGGCTCGGCGCCTGACCCGTCGCCCTCCGGGGCCTCGCTGCGCCGCCCGGACTCACCGTTCTTCGCCGCCGCGTCCGCCTCGGCTTCGGCGGACTCGTCGCCGGCGCGGCGGGCGATGTGGATCAATCCGCGCCAATCGGTTGTGCGGAAGACGAGCAGGAGGGCCGCGAAGCCGAGTACCACCGACCAGACCGCCATCGCGATCTGGGTTCCGACCGAGTAGGAGAGGATCGCCGCACGGGAAGGGCCTTCGAGGGTCGCGATCAGCAGGGCCTGCTGGGCACCGGCGCCGCCCGGGGTGAGCGGGATGATGTTGGCGATCGCCTGGACACTCATCACGAGCATCACGTTGCCGACCGAACCGCCGATCTGGAATGCGTCGAGGAGGAACCAGAACGCGCCGAAGCGGCAGAGCCAGCCGAGCCCCTGCCAGCTGAACACCTCCCGGAAGTAGCGGCTTGGGGTGCGGAGGATGATCAGACCCTGTTTGACACGTTGCCAGAACTTCTCGGCGCGCCGGGCGAGGATCGAGATGGTGATCAGACCGGCGATGATCAGCACCGTGTTCGCGAAGAGCAGGAGTTGTGGATGCTCGGCCCAGTAGCTGATCTCGAAGGCGGGGATACGTGGAAGCTCGGGCGGCAGAGGGAGCAGGCCCTGGGTCAGGGCGTAGAGAGAGACGAGGATCCCGGCGCTGGTATCGAAGACCGTCTGAACCAGGAATGAAGAGGTCACTGCGGGATATGAGGAGCCGCGGATCTGCTGCTTGGCGAGATAGACCTTGGTCACGTCGCCCGCGTGCGCCGGGATGATCGCGTTGATCCCCGCCCCTGCGAGGTAGGCGGCGCTGAGCTTCACGTAGGAGATCCGCTCACCGGGATATGCCGCCCGCAGTACGTTTTGCCAGGCGCGGGCCCGGGCGAGCTGCATGGCAAGGAGAAACAGCAGTGCCACCACGAATGCCGGCCAGCCGATACTGGTCAGGTGGTTGAAGAACTCGCCGGCGGCGGCGAGAAAGGTGCGGGTGCTCCCGGCCAGGTCTGCAACCGGGTTGCCCAGACTCCCCAGGGTCACCAGAGTGCCTCGTGCTCCTCCATGACGCCGAGACCCGAAGCCAGCTGCGCTCCCGGGACAGCCCCGGTGAAGGTTCCGAAGCGATGCCGGTACCGGGATCGGATCAGGAGGAAATTGTCGTCCCTGGAGCGCTCGGATCCAGACTCGAAATGAAGCTGGTCATCGGTTCCAAAACGAATCGAGTCCGGACCGTCAAAGGTCACAGGCCCCACCTCCCCGGGTGTTCCGTCGAGCCAGACCGACCGTTCGCTGCCTGCGGGCGGGTCGTTGATCCCGGTGGTCAGGTTCCACGCCACCGGACGACCATCGAGAGAGTCCCCGACCCCGGCCGACCAGCGCCAGCTCGTATGCCGCCGGTGATATCCCGCAGAAACGTCGTCGACCCCCATCGCATCGATTTCAACGAGCCGACCGCCGATCTCGATGGTCCCGGTGATCGGCACGCCGGCGCGCTTGCGCGTCCAGCTCCAGCTATCTCCGCTCGGGCAGACGACCTCGATCGGCTCGGCTTCGCCGAGCAGGAGTTCGGCCTTGACCTCGGAGTGGGAGATCGCGACGCGGGGTCCGTCGAGGACGACTTCATCTCCGCCGGGCCGGAACCGCGTGTGCTCGTAGGATCTCTCTCCCCGGCGATCCCAGACGGCCCAGAAGCAGTGATCCAGGGGTCCGACCTCGGCTCGCGCTGCGCAGAGCATCACCTCGGGTCCGTAAAGCCCGACGTAGCGCCAGCGCTTGCGAAGATGGGCGCCACTGAAAAGCGGCATCCGGCCCGGTGGCAGGGCCAGAGCCGGGCGTCCCGGTCCGGGTCCTCTCCAGGGCAACTCGGGCAACCTCTCTGTCCGGCTCACGTGAGCGAAGCTACACTAGCCCGCTGTGCCCGAGATCCAGACCCACTCAAACGAGCCGATCAGCGCCCCTCGAGATCCCGCCGACGAGGCGATGTGCGCGCGTGCGCGTGAGCGTTTCGACGGTGATCGCGGCAAGCGGATACCGGCAAAGCGCCGTCGTCACGCGACGATGCCGAACCTGATCATCATCGGTGGTCTCAAGTGCGGGACCACGAGCATCCATCACTATCTGGGCCTTCATCCCGAGATCCAGATGTCGAAGCCGAAGGAGCTGAACTTCTTCGTCACCGAGCAGACCTGGGACCTCGGGCTCGATTGGTACCGCGCCCGTTTCGACGATCGCTTCCCGGTTCGCGGCGAGTCATCCCCGCACTACACGAACCTCCCCCGCTTCGTCGGTGTCCCCGAGAAGATCCACGAGCACTGTCCCGACGCCCGGCTGATCTACATGGTTCGCGACCCGATCAAGCGGATTCTCTCGCACTGGGTTCATGCAACCGGCGCCGGATACGAGACCCGCGAGATGGTCCCGACCCTGTCACTTCCCGACAGCGCCTACGTAAATCGCTCGCAGTATTGGATGCAGTTGCAGCCGTACCTCGAGTTGTTCCCGAATGAGCAGATCGAGGTGATCACCCAGGAGGAGCTGCAGACCGAGCGCGAGGCGACGATGCGAAAGGCCTTCGAGTTCGCCGGCGTCGACGAGAAATTCACCTCTGAGCAATTCGATCGTGAGTGGGAGAAGTCGAGCGGCAAGTCATCCGGGAAGTATCAGTTCATGGAGAAGCTGATCAAGCTTCCTGGCTTCCGCTCCTTCGACCGCAACTTCGACCGGCTCCCCGAGTCCCTGCGCTGGGTCGTCGAAAAGGTCGTCCACGACCCGGAAAAGCCGCCCGCGCCCAAGCCGACGCTGCCGGACGAGCTTGTCGAGACGCTGCGCGGGCGCTTCAGTGAGGATGTCGCGGGCCTCCAGCGGTTCGCCGGTCGAGAGTTCAGCGGCTGGAACAGCTACCAGGCGCCAGACGGCGCCGGCCGGACAGACGGCTAGCTACTTCCCCCGGAAATAGTCTCACCTGAAAGCCGCGGGTCCGTCCGGCTCAGATGGGATGATTTACCTGTAAATGAGCGGTATTCAGGCGAATCTGGGAGGTTGGGATGTTGCGCATGCAAGGCCCGCAGGCC
>JBBQZL010000173.1:0-5708 GCA_038207745.1 Solirubrobacterales bacterium | reverse complement strand
CAGGCCGTCAGGACCGGCAAGTAGATAGGCATTTCGCACTTCGCCGTCGGAGTCACGGCAGAGAAAGGAGCCGCCGACCCAGATGCCCTCCTCGCGAGAGACCCGGGTCAGCATCGCCGCCGCCCTGCCGGCGGGCGGCAGGGCGGCGTCAGCCAACTCCGGCAGGAAGGCGACCCCGGTGGTGAAGAACTCGGGCAGGGCAACCAACCGGACTCCCTTCGCGGCCGCCGCACGGGCCAACCGCTCAGCCTCGGCCAGATTGTGTCCGACATCGCCGAGCACCACCTCGAGCTGAACGGCCGCGGCTCGCATCGGCGCACCGTATCGCAGCGATTGCGCGCACAATCTGCCGAGGTGCAGCGCACCGCGCCCGGCGCGGCTGCCGCTGAGGAAAAGCGCCTAAATGCCTACCAGGACGCTCAAGATCAAAATGACGGAGCAGTCCCGCAGTCATGATCGGCTCGTCTTCTTCCTGCGAATCGGGCTGCTGATCCTGATGCTTGCCGCGTCGTATCGCCTGCTCGGCCGCCTTCGCTCCCGCAACTCCCGATATCAGCCGGCCGCCTTGGCCTGGATCGGCGCGACGGCGATCCACGCGATCGTCATGGCCGGCGATTACATGGGCAACTACATCGCCTTCGACAAGGTCGGCCCGCTGGTCATCTCGATTGCAGGCATCGCCTTGACGCTGGGTGCCTGCGCGGCCCTGCAACGCTTCCTTTCGCGGCAGCTTCCAGCACGTCGGGATCGTCGCGTCGGCACCCCGCGATGCGGGGCCTGTGGCAACGCCTGACGGCCAATCGGTGGCCGATCTCGAGTTGCCGTCGAAGGCGGACCAACAGGTTCGCGCTGTGCGACGATCCACGGGTGCCCGAATCCCTTCGTCTCAGCGTCCTCGACCAGGTGCCGATCCCGGAAGGTTCGAGTGGCTCCGATGCCCTGCATAACTCTCTTGACCTGGCCCGGCTGACCGATCGCCTCGGCTACCACCGCTACTGGGTCGCCGAGCACCATGGGGCGTCGCTTGCAAGCACCAGCCCCGAGGTTCTGATCGGGCCGATCGCATCGATCACCGAGCGGATGCGGATCGGAAGCGGCGGCGTGATGCTGCCGCACTACTCCGCCTTCAAGGTGGCCGAGAGCTTCAGCCTGCTGGCCGGACTCTTCCCCGGGCGGATCGATCTCGGCATCGGCCGCGCAGCCGGGACCGACCCGCTGACCAGCGTCGCCCTGCAGAGGGATCGTCGCCACGCGCCTGCCGATGACTTCGAGGACCAGCTGATCGAGCTGCTCGCGTTTCTGCGCGGTGAGCTCCCGGCCGATCATCCCTTTGCCCGCCTGATGGAGCTGCCGGGCAGGCCCGAGACACCGGAGGTATGGCTGCTCGGCTCCTCGCCCCAGAGCGCGATCTGGGCCGCCGAGATGGGGCTGCCCTACTCGTTTGCGGACTTCATCAACCCGAAGGGCGCGCGGATCGTCTCCTCCTACGGCGGGCAATCGGCCGAGGCCGAGCGCGAAACGCCGCCGCGGACCTCGATCGCAGCCTGGGTTATCTGTGCCGACACAGACGAGGAGGCCGAGCGGCTCGCCTCGAGCGCCCGGATGACCTTCTCGCTGCTTCGCCAGGGTCAGTTGATCCCGGTGCCGCCGCCCGAGAAGGCGCTTCGCTATCTGGAGCTGCATGGGGACGGGACTCGGAGGCGCCGCTCGATCATCGGCAGCCCCGAGACTGTGAAGAAGGGGATCGAAGACCTGGCCGCCGAGTACGGGACCAGCGAGGTGATCGTGGTCTCGATCACCTACGACCACGTGGCAAGGCGACACTCGTATGAGCTGATCGCGGAGGCCTTTGGCCTCGCCCGGACCGCTGCCATCGAGCTCGGACCGGCCGAAGCGGACGTATAGCGTGCGCGGTGTGGGGGCGAACCGGGCACCGATCACCGCAGTCATCACCGGCGCCTCGAGCGGCATCGGCGAGGCGGTCGCATGGCGCATTGCCCGTGAACCGGGAGCCCGGCTCGTGCTGGTTGCGCGGCGAGAGGATCGGCTGCGGGAGCTGGCCGCAAGGCTTCCGGCCGAGACGACCTATGTGGCGACCGACCTGACCGATGAGGACGCTCCCGGCCGGATCCTTGCCCACGTCACCGAGCACCACGACCGGCTGACCCTGCTGGTCAACAATGCCGGCGCATCGTGGCGGGCGACCTTTGCAGAGGGCGGATACGAGAACGTCCGCCAGACGATGGAACTCGACTTCGACGCGGTGCTGCGGCTGACCGAGGCGCTGCTGCCGGTGCTGCGAGCCTCGGCCCCGAGCGCAATTGTCAACGTCTCGAGCACCGCCGGTCGCGTGGCCAGGCCCGGTGCCGGGGCCTACTCGGCCGCCAAGTTCGCGCTGGCCGGTTGGAGTGATGCCCTCTACGCTGAGGAGCTCCAAACCGGCGTCCACGTGGGACTGGTCCTGCCGGGCTTCATCGTCACCGAGGGGTTCCCCGCCACCGAGCTGACCGCCAAGTTCGCGACCCGCTGGATGGTCTCGACGCCCGAGCGCGCGGCCGAGGCGATCTACGAAGCCGGGCCGGGTGGCAGGGCGGAGCGTTACGTGCCGCGGCCGTATGCGCTGGTCGCGGCTCTCCGCATCCTCGCGCCAGGCCTGACCCGCAGGGTGCTGTCCGGCTCGTCAGCCTCCCGCCTCACGACCAGGACCGGGGCCGATCGCCAAGACTGAAAGCCGGGCCGTGTCAGCGGTCCGGCCGCTCCGGATACAGCTCGTCGATCGTAACCAGGGCGCGGTAGGGGACCCCGGCTGCGGCTTCGATCCGCTCGCCGCCCCCGGCGAGACGGTCGACAACTGAGAGCACGCCGACGATCTCGAGGCCCTCCTCGCGGATCCGCTCGATCGCCGAGGCGGTTGAGCCGCCGGTGGTCACCGTGTCCTCGACCACGAGCACCCTGGCGCCCTTCTCGACCGGGCCCTCGACCCAGCGCTGCATGCCGTGCTCCTTGCGCTCCTTGCGCACGAAGAAGCCGACAAGGTCCTTGCCCTCCGGGACCGCGATCGCAGCGCAGGCCAGGGGGATGGCTGCCATCACGGGGCCACCCACCGCCGTCGCGCCCATCCCGGTCGCGGCCGAAGCGATCAACTCACCGGCGGCGCGGAGGCCGGCGGGGCGCATCAGAGCGCGGCGGGCGTCGACGTAGTACAGCGCAGTCTTGCCGCTCGAAAGCGTCACCTCTCCGAGCACAAGTGAGTGCTCGCGAAGTTGATCGATCAGGTCGCGCTTGGATTTCTCGAGGTCGGCCACCCCGGTGATCCTATGGACGAAGGCGGCTGGCCGGAACCTTCATCCGAGGCTCTCGGAGAAGCCCGACCGCCAGCTCGGGTGGGCCGGAGTCCAGCCGAGCTCACCCTTTGCCTTCAGGTTCGAGGCTCCGCGAATTCCCTCGACCGCCGCGACCATTCCCCCACCGATGATCAATCTGGCGATGAACCCCGGGATTCGCCGAGGCGGACCGGCTCCGAGCGCGGTTGCGTAGCCGATCATCCACTGATTCGCAGGCGCGGGATCGTCATCGACAACGTTGTAGATGCCCGGAGCGCCCCGATCGAGCGCCAGCACGGTCGCCGACGCCGCATCGTCGACATGGATGAACGACGAGATGCCCTGACCCTGGCCGATCATCGGGAATCGGCGGCGGCGGAAATCCTCGGCCTGTGAGCCATCGGCTGCGTAGTAGGTGCCCGGCCCATAGATGAAGCCGTACCTGAGCACCAACCCCTCGATGTCGGCGATTCCGGTTATCTGACCCTCCAGATCCGCAACCGCCGTCGCGACCTCAACGAGCTGGCCCTCGCCTCGGGTGGCGAGCGGGTCATCCTCGGATTTGATCGGTCCTCCGATCGGCGCATAGGTGAAGGCGATGCTCTGGGCAATCACCCTGCGCACACCTGAACCCTCCAGGGCCGCGACCAGGTTCCGCGTGCCCTCACTCCGGATCCGGTTGGTGGCGATGTAGGCGTCACGCTTGCGGGGGTCGAACTTCGCCGGCAGGTCAGTTGCCTCGTTGATCACGACCTCGGGTCGCCGGTCCCCGATCAGCCCGGCGACCGAGCCGGGATCAAGGATGTCGCAGACGGCCCCGGATGCCCCGGCGGCCTCGATCCCGGCGAGGCGATCCTCAGTGCGGCTGGTACCGATCACCTCGTGTCCCGCCGCAACCAGCGCAGGGACAAGGGCCTTTCCGATCGCCCCGGCCGCTCCGATCAGCAGGACCCTCATCTGGGATGCCTCTGCGTGCGGGGGTCCGGTGAGGTCAATCCAGAACTACCAGACGAAGATGTCTTCTCCGTAGCTGATCCGGTTATAGATCTCCGGCTGATCGGCGATGAAGGTCCGCAGACAACCGTGGGATGCGGCGTAGTTGGGCACCGACTCGTAGCCGTGGACCGCATAACCGCCGTAGAAATAGAACGAGTAGTACATCCCCTCGGCGTTGTAGCCGGGCTGCACCATGTAGAAGTTGAAGTGGCCCGTGATCGTCGGCGTCGACGGCTTGCCGCTGGAGATCGGGTAGACGGCGATGGGCTTGTCACCCTTGGCGAAGACGATCACCTGCTTGCTCAGCGGCGCCTCGACGTGGGTGCCGGAGCCGGGATGGCGGACCTTGTAGGCGCCCTTGCCGGCGTAGACGCTCTTTACGATCCCGGAGGTCGCGTCGAAGTTTCGATCCATGTTGTTGACCTTGCGATAGGCGAGCACCCCGCGGGAGGTCTTGCCGCCGAGGCAGCGGCCGCCGTTGGTGATGTAGCCCATCTTGCGCATCGCCTTCTTGAAGCCGACGACGACCCGGCCGCACTCGCCCTCTGAGAGCGAGGGGAAGGTGACCTTCCATGACTTGCGGACTGTGTGGTCCTCGCGCTGCTTCCCGTTTGCAACGTGCTTTGCCGAGGCTGCGAACTTCGCGGCGCGGTCGGCACGCACCCGGGTCTTGACAATCCCGAAGTTGCCGGAACCCCTGTGGGCCTTGAGCTTGCGCTTTCCGACCTGGTGGCCGTTGCGGTAGAGGTAGACGGTGATCCACTGTCCGGGAACGAACGGGATCAACGTTCCGACAACCTGGACCTTGCTCATCACCTTGACGCGGCCATTCCTGAGATTCGAGAGCCGGAGGCGGAGGTCCGCATGCGAAGGATGGCCGTGAATGGCCTGCCTCTGGGCCGTCGGTGCCGTGGCGACTGCGGCGGTTGCATCCGCCTGATCGGCCGGCGGGGCATCGGAGGCAAGGGCCTGGCCAGGAGCAATCAGGGCTGCGGTGGCAAGGACGAGTGAGAGGGGGAGTCGGAAACGCATCTGCTGGATTCTGCCGTATTGGGCGGGCGGATGCTCAGGAACTCGACAGGAGAGCCAGCGCAAGCGAGTTGTTGAGGCCGTGCAAGATGATCGAGGGCCAGATCGAACCGGTCTTCTCATAGAGCAACGCGAGGATCATCCCGAAGACGATCAGGACTGGAACCGCGGAAATTCCGGTGGTCGCGTGGAGCCCCCCGAAGACCAGCCCGGAGATCAGCGCGGCCGGCAGCGCGGGCATCCTGGTTCGCAGACCCCCGAAGAGAAAACCTCGAAAAAGGATCTCCTCCGAGACGGCTGCGCCGATCACGACGAGCAGGATCTGGATCGGGATCGGACCGAAGAGATCGGCGATGTCCT
>JBBQZL010000172.1:0-5709 GCA_038207745.1 Solirubrobacterales bacterium | reverse complement strand
ATCCACCGAGACGGCAAGGATCTGGAGCTCCGCGGCGGCGCTGCCGAGTCGCTCCTGTGCCGCATGGAGGTTGCCCGTGATCAGGGGACAGATATCGGGACATCGCGTGTAGAGGAAGGTGACCAGAACCGCCTTTCCACGAAACTGCGAAAGTTCGACGGCCTGGCCTCTTTGGTTGCGCAGGTGCAGTGGCGGCGCCGGCTTCACCGGGTTGACGCTGGCGCCGGCGAACTCCGCAGAATCTGCTGGTTGGTCACCTGACCCGCCGCAACCCGCGATCAGTAGAGCGCTCGCAAACACAGCTGCGCCAACCGTCAACCTGCCCCCCCAAAGCCGGGCCGGGATCGGCTGCGAGTCGTCACTGGATCGCAGCCTGAGTGGACGCATGGATCGACGAGACTGAGGTCGGCTCGTCTGCTCTAGCCACCGGTGCCGGCTGAGCCGGCGACGTAGTCGGAGACCTCGGTGGCCTCAGTCCCCTCGAGGAGCCCGGGCGGCATTGCCCCGGAGCCGGTTCCGCCGATCTTGATTGCGCTTTCGACCATCTGCCTGTCCGGCTTGAGATCGTCGAGATTCGGCCCGACAGCACCGCTTGTGCCGGCCTCCGACAGCGTGTGACAGGTGCCGCAGGTGGTCACGAACAACTCGCGTCCCGGCCCCTGCGTGGCGGCGGGCGGGGCCGCCACCGTGCTCTCGGCGGCGGGAGTGGAGGCGGCCTGATCACCGGTGTGGTTGGTCCCGATCTCGTACGAGACCACCATCGCGGCGAGGATCAGAGCGCCGATCCCGATGCCGGTCAGCCAAGCCTGCGCCGTCTTCGACCAGTCTTCGTCATCCTTGCCGCTCTTCCTGATCTTAGATTCGTTCATCAATCATCCTCCTGACACTCCGGGCGCGAACATTAGAGCCATCCCGACTGCGGTGGCCAGAATCGTCCAACCCGCCACCCGGCCAAGCAGAGCCGCACCGAGTCCGGTCAGAAGACCGAGAAAGACCACGAACAGGTGGTAGGAGGCGTGAAGGAAGTCATTGTCAACCAGGCCGGAGTAGATCGCCGGAATCATGTAGAGCAGCATCGCGACCGGTACCACGATCACGATGGCGAGCGCGGCATTCGTCCACCGGGGCGCGAATCGGTTGAAAAACGAAGGGCTCGATGCGGCCGCGACACCGAGCATTGCACCGGTAAAGAACTGGAAGGCGTGGACGAGGTGGTGGTACTTGACGTTGAGCTCGGATGCGTCGGAGATCGGGGGGAAGAAGACAAACATCGCCGCGACCGCCATCGCGACGATCGTGATCAGCCCGAAGCCCGCCTTGACCATCGGTTGCGGGGAGGGTGAGGAGGCGATGTCTGCCTCGGGTGACGCCCCCGCGATCTGGGGGGGCGCTGAAGGTGTCGTGGCGAGGCCGCGACGGCGCCACGCCTGCCTGCCCATCGAGATGAATTCCGCGAGCACCGCGAAGAAGCCCAGTAGGAAGACGATCGCGAAGATGCTCGCAACGATGCTGTAGTCCTGGGTCCCGGGAGGGTGCACGGCCCAGCGCCTCGGGATGCCGAGAGCGCCGGAGACGTACCAGCTGAAGATGAACCCATAGCCGCCCACGATCAGCGCGACGGGTGCGAGCAGTGTCACCCGCTTGCGAGCCGTCCTCCCCGATGCACGCTCGAGCATGTACGAGACAAAAGCCAGCATCCAGAGGCCGATGCCCATCATCAGGTAGTTGTGGAAGTGAGCCGGTACCCAGAGCGTGTTGTGGAGACGGAAGTTGACCGGGATCAGCGAGTCGATCACCGCTCCCATCCCGCCGATTGCCCATCCGGCAAAACCGAGGTAGAGCAGGACAGAGGTGAGTGTCCAGCGGTAGCGCGAACCCCAGACAAGCATCATTCCCGTGTAGATGGTCACCACTGCCACCGGGATCGCGGCCGCTGACGAGGCGACAAGCGAGACCAGCTGCGCGGCCCCTGGCTGGACGAAGTCCATATACAGGTGGTGGGAGTAGGCCGTCAACACGAAGGTGATCGTGCCGAGCCAGCCGATCACCAGCGGTTTGGAGGTCTTCCACTGACGCCCGGCATAGAGAGGAAGGAGCACGTAGACCATGCCTGCTGCCAGGTAGATGATCAGATTGGCGATCGTGTGGCCGAAGAAGTATGTGAGGTTCTTTGCCCAGAGGGCGTCGATTGTGACCTGCCCATCGATCGCATGGTCCAGAAGGGCTACGATGATCGTCGTCCCGACAGCGCCCGCGATGATGCCCTGGAGGCTGACGGCGGTCGCGGCGATCACCTGCGGCGGCGGCGGGATCGGCGCGCGGCCACGCAGCCAGGTCACACCGAGCGCACCCCCGAGCCCGCCATAGGTTTCGGTTGTCGCCTTGAGAACGTCGATGCAGTAGATGACGAATCCGACCCCGACGAGCGCCATCCCGACCAGGAAGGTCACAGTGGACCAGGTGGACCACATGCCCGAGGAGTGGAATGGAAGCGGATAGAGGAACGTCCAGCCGGCGGCAAAGCCGCCGATCAATACCGCGACGAGCACAAGCACCACGCCGGTGACGATCGCGGCGAAGCTCGCTATCGCGCGGCCGAAATTGAGCGAGGGCACGACGCTGCGTACGACCAGCCAGAGCCCGCCCATCATCGAGGCCAGGGCGCCCGCGAGCATCCCGGCCGCGTGCAGCGTCATCAGGCGGTAGAACCACTCAGGAGAGATCGAGATCAGATCGCCCTGCTCGAGGCGCATGGCAACGCCCAGAAGGGCCATGAGTGTAAACAGAGCCAGTCCGGTCACCCCGAACAGCCAGCCGACCGTTCGCTGCTGTCCCGAGGTCTGCGGCACCATCTCCACTCCTTGCGGGTGGACCGTCTCCGTTTCCGGCATCGTCGTGATCGTACCGGTTGGCGTCACGAGCTCACCTCGAACTTGCGAACCATCTTGTCATGCTTGAAACCGCAGTACTCGAGGCAGGAGATCAGGTAGGTGCCGGGCTTGTCGAGGGTCAGGTCGAGGTTGTTGTGATAGCCGGGCATCGCCTGGACGCTGCCCAGCAGTACGCCGTCCGGATCGTAGATGCCGAAGCCGTGGTTGACGTCCACCGAGGTGACGTCGAAGTGGACATCGCTTCCGGCCGGCACCTTCTGCGGACTCATTGACCAATAGAAGAGACCGCCGCTGACGCGTACCGTCGCCGTCGTATGGGCACTGCCGGGGTAGGGGGTGAAGAAGAGGGAGAACACCACCGAGGAACCGAGAAGCAGGACAAGAAAGGTGATCCAGTAGCGACGCAGGCGGTAGCCGGTGTTGGTGACGATCTCGAACTCGACGTTTCGTCGTGCCTGGATCGCGACCAGCACAAAGATCGCCCCCAAGAATATGACGATGACCGCGAAGACGATCATCACCACAATCTGAAATTCGCCGAAGTTAAGCTCCATACTCCCCATCGCCAGCATCGTCAGCAGCCGAGACCAACAGCCGGTGGAGCATATATGAATGGCCGGTGACCGGAGTCCCGTTCAGTTGCGATCCGGCAACCCCGGGGACGGCTCGGGTTCCGGACACCCGCCAAGGGCATCCGGGCCGGCAGTTCGACGCCGATGATCTCGCTCACTACGCCCTCTCCAAGGTTTGCCTCATCGCACAAGCACGCTGACCATAGCGCGATTTCAGTCGTCCTGGCCGACTGGCCAGTTTCCTCCGGATCCGGAGGCCTAGAGCCAGCCGAGTATCGGGCCGAAGACCACCAGCGAGCTGACAACGATCGTCGCCATCGCGCCCACCACCCGCAGCCGCCTCCGATTATCGGGGAGGTCATATACGTAGGCGGCGATCAGGAAGAACCAGAGGTAGCCGAAGATCAGGATCAGGAACACGAACGGGGTGTTCCACCACCAGTACTCCCAGTGGAAGTAGCCGGTCGCATTCAGCAGCAGCTCGACGATCACCGCGACGACAGAGAAGCCGAGGCCGATCGTCAGCCGATTCGGCATTCCGAGCAATTTCGCCCGTTTGTCGGCGGGCAGTGTCTTTGCGAAGACCACACCCGCGATCGCGAACATCAGCGAGATCTCGATCGTCAGCCCGATCAGGATCAGATAGGCGGTGTCGCCGGTGGTCGTCCACAGCGCAGCGCGACCGCTGAAATGCAGGATCAGGGAGTTGATGATCTCGTTGATCCAATCCGCGAGCCAGAAGGCGAGCCCGGCCAGGACGATGTCCCAGCGTCGCCGCTCGACCTCGACGGAGTAGACGTACATGACCAGCACCAGCAGGGTGACCACGTACCACTTGAACTGGGTCTCGTCCCGCAGCAGACGCTGCGCCTCAATCGTGAAATCGGTGATCGCGGTCATCTTGGCGGAACCCTCCCGTCGAGTGTGCTGGCAGGAAGCCTATCCGCTGAGAGTGGGAACTGGCCGGCTGGCCAGTTCCATCTGGCCGGCTGGCGCGCTCTCCGCTCTCAATAACGCAGTGTGGCGGCGACGCCGCCCACCTCCGCGAGCAAGTCCGTGCTCTGAGCCGGCACGGCAGTCACGGCGCCACCGGATGCGATTGCGCGCTCAACCGCGCGCTCGACGATCATCTCGGCGGTTGGGCTGCCAAGTGCCTCGAGGACATTCCCGGGCAGGTGGTTGGGGTCAGGCGTCGCGGTGGCATCGAAAACCAGGTGTTCGACCCGCCCCTGCATCAGCATGTCCAATACCTCGGCCCATCCCGACACACCGTCACCACCACCGGCGGCGGCGGCAACAGCACGATTGGCCAGCGCCTCGCACTCACGAGCCCAGACCGCATCCAACTCAGGCTCCAGCCGTTCTGAGACCGCCGCCGGCTCCTCCCAGAGCAGGTTTGCCTCAACCTCGGCGATCACGCGCTCGCGCACGTGATCTGGAAGGTCGGCCGCAAAACGGGAGGCGACCTTCCCATCGCTTGCGATCAGGACCCGGTCCCAGGCCAGGTCGCGCAATCTCGCCCCTGTGGCGATCGCGGCTTCACGCAGAAAGCGATCGCGCCAATCCTCCACGCGCCGCTCATAGGCCTCGGTATGCGTCACCGTCTGCTGGCCCCGCCCCGGCTGGTTGGAGGCGTAGCCGGAGTACGGCCGCCAACTGCCGAGCTCCAATTCGAACAGGGAGTTGTCAGGCTCGAAGACGTGGCCGGCCTCCCAGTCCAGGAGGCGAACCGCGTCGCCGGCCACCAGAATGATCCCGGTCGGCCGTCCGCGGTCGGCGACATCGATGAGTGGCGAGACGTACGGGCGCTCATCCCAGCGAACCACGTTGTCGCGTGGCGGGATCTGCAGCGACAGACGCCGGTCGAGGTTGCCATCCGGTGTGATGAACCAGGTCAGGCCACGAGCCCGGTCGTGTGGGCTGAGCTCGAGGATCTCCTTCTCGACAAGCTCGTGCAGATCCCGCATGGCGAGCTTCTCGTCGCGCGGTCCATCGGCTTCGAGCCTTCCGCCCAGATCGCGCAGCCCATTTCTCAGCGCAACCAGCCAGCCGGGCGTCTGCGCAGTATTGGCGGGATCGCGAGGGTCGGTGCGAAGGTAGATGCTGAGCACCGGTTCGGCAGGTTCCAGAGCCGCCAGCTCGCGGACGAGTTCCATGGTCGGGATGTGGCTTGAGGTTGGTCTCATCAAGCCATCCTAACCCCAGGCAATTGGGGTCCACGCCCGCGGCGGCTGGCGGCTAGTTGA
>JBBQZL010000171.1:0-5753 GCA_038207745.1 Solirubrobacterales bacterium | reverse complement strand
CAGCGCCTGGCCTCGGCTGTAGAGCAGATCGAGCGATGGGTTATGCCCTCGCGCTCGTACGACGACGGTCTGAAGCTCTGGGAGCGTTTCCTGGGCATCCGCCCACCGGAGTCACTCCCTGATCCTCGCCGTCGTGCCATGGTGATGGCTCACCTTCGCGCAAGGGTGGACGCGTCGGCGGCTCTGTTTCTCCACTCTCTCCAGAACATCCTGGGTGCTGATCCCAAGGTCACTGAGAACTTCAATGGCTTCGAAGTCACGATCAACACCGAGGGTTCTGCTGAGATTCAGAAGCTGGTGGAAGAGGTGGTTGAACGCATTCTTCCCGCTCACCTGATTGTGAACTTCAACCCGGTCACGTTCCGCTTCGACTACCGTGAGCGCCGTGCTGGTGTCCTGGGGCTATGGCCTCGAGGCCGTACAACGAACCGTCCCGACGGCGTTCGCGTCGGCGGCTTCGATTCCGGAGGTATGGTGTGAACGTAGTTCCGTTCGTTCCCGAAGATCCGCTTCCCGCTGAGCAGTACAACGGCGTCCAGCAAGAGCTTGATGGGCTGCGCCGTGTTCTCGGACGCATGCTCGGTGACCTCGGTGGATACGCCGGGTCCGCGACCAACAACGCCTCGGTGATTCAGGACGTCAGTCCGACCCCCACGACGGCTATCGTCAAGGGTCCGGCCACGCTCTGGGTTCCTTTGACCACTCTTTCCCTCTCGGGGTCGTCACCGTTCTACTGGTCGACTGATGTGACGATCACGGTTCCTGCGCTCAACACGGTCGGCGGCCAGTCACGGAACGACCTCGTGGTGGCCCGGATCAACGCTGGGCTCACCAACACGTACACCTACGAGGTCGTCCAGGGCACGCCCGCGACGACCGGCGCTCAGGTGGATCCGGCGGTTCCGACCAACGCGATCTCTCTGGCCCGAATCACGCGCGTTCACGGCGCGACCAACATCGTGACTGCGATGATCACCGACCTGCGCGTTCCGGTCAAGGTCCTCGCCGCCCATCAGCTCTAGAGATGGTCCCGGCACCTGATGGACCGTTCAACACACAACCACCACGGAGGCCGCAAAACAAATGGGACAGAATCTGGCCACGGATCGTGTCGGTCGTTCAAGCCTTGATGGGCACAGTGATCGGCGTAAACGAAGCCTTGAACGGGGACGGTCGTCCTTACGTTCTGGCCTTCAGCCTGTTGCTGTTCACGGGCGCACCGGCTACGGAGGCCATGATTCGTCTCCTCACGAGGAAGTAGCAGCGATGCACATTGAGCTGCCACTCCAGCATCTGTCTGACCACCGTCAGCGCCAGATCGCCTGGACATGGCTAGGGCTCATGGCGTTCATCATGATCGTCCTGCTGATCGTTTGCGTACTGTGAGTCTGTTCAGAAAACCAACCCGGAAGAGGCAGTCGTCGCGGGCGCTCACGGGCGTCCCGGCGACGAAGGGGGATCTCGCCGCGTTCGAATCTAAGTGGCGACACGTCGCCATCGGCCTCGCCATCCTGGTCGTCACGATGATCGTGATCGGTGTCGGCTTCTCGGCTTACTACGCAAGGCAGATCACCGACAACAGAGAAGCCATCCGGGACGCGAAGGACAAGGTGAACGCTGAGCAAGACGCGAACCGGGACGAATCGTTCCACCTCCTCTGCACGGTGTTCCAGTCCAACGCAACGGACTTCGCCGCCTTCGCCCACTCCATCGACGTGTTGATCCCGCCGAGGGATCCTGTCACCGGGCTGGTGCAACCTCCGACACTTCAGTTGGTCGACCGCACCGCCCGTCGTCTCGCGGCTCGCCAGTACGCCTTCGCCAAGGCCAAGTGCGACGATCGGGCCGATCTCCAGCGTCTCATAGAGACGAGGGGAACACCGTGACACACATTTTGCCGGAGGATGAGTACCCTCCCTCGGCCGCCGAAACCTTTGACCCTGAGCGCTCGAAGGTCGTTCTCGAGCACCCCGTGGTCAAGAAGCCCATCGCACTCGACAACACCGTATCGGCCTGGAGGATGGCGGTTATCTGCCTTTCCATCTTTATGGTCGCAGGAGCGTCCTCGATCGTGCTGGTGATGTACTCCTACGTGCAGGGTATCGATGAGCGCGCTCACGCCAACGCGGTGAACTCCTGCCTTCGCGGGCTGGAGATTCGAACCTCGGTCAACAAAGTCCTCGTGGCAGACGGGATGGCACCTATCATCATTCCGGACTGCTCGTTGGTAATCCGTTAATCCAGGAAAGGGAACAATGAGCACCTCTGTAGTCGTTCCACATGAGAATCCCTCCGTCCTCAAGGTCGGCTGGATCGCACGCCTCACGGCCATCGCCGCCCTCATTCCAGCGATCATCCTGGTCATCGGAAAGATCTCCGATGACGCATCGCCGCTGGGCCTTCCTCCGTACGTCCTGGTCTACGCCACCGTCGCCGCCCTCGTGGCCGGTGCCCTGGTCCGAGGAGTCATCGCGGCTGTCGCGGTCTACTTCTCGAACACGACCGAGGTCAAGTCGGGCTTCTCTACCTACCTGACTGTCGGCGCGGCGATCCTCGGTGGTATCCCCGTCGTGCTTCAGGACCTTGCCTCGGCAACCGGACCTCTGAACGTCGACCCCACTGTTTGGGTCAAGGCGACTTCGTACCTGGTGGCCGCCACAACCGTCATGAAGGGCCTCCAGTTCATCGCTGCCACGGCCAACGCCTACGGTGCCGGTCAGGCCCTCCCGGTGTACCCTGCCCCCGGCAACATTCCCACGGACCCGCCCCCGGTCGACCCGTCTCCGACGGACCCGCCCCCGGTGGTCGTCCCCGATCCCCCCGCTGACCCTGTCGACCCCCCGGCCCCGCCGGACCAGGGCGACGCCGGTCCCGGCGGATTCCCGAAGGGCTGACACACATGGCATCGCTTGATCCAGGCTTCAAGCCAGATCTCCACATGGGGGACCGGGACCTTGCGGTTCGGGCTCTCCAGAACGCTCTGCACCGAGGACTCAACGCGAAGGGCATCGAGCACCACAACCTTCGCAATGGGGCCTTCGGATCCCTGACTCGAGACGATGTCAACCGCTTCGAGAACGCTTACGGGATCCGCCCGGTGACGGGCATGACCGTCGGGTCGGAAACGTGGGCGAAGCTCACGCCGTTCCTCGGCAAGCAAGACAAGGTGTGGTTGTCCCGACGCCGCGCTCAGGTCCTCCTCCACAACCGGACGGAGGCCAAGCGTGTCGCCGCGATCGAGAAGAAGCTGAACAGCGCTGACGCTCGCATCGAGGCAGCCATCACGGAGATGTGGGCGGCTCGGGGCCACGTGGTTTACTCGTGGCTCCGTCCGTTCAACTACAACCCGGCCAAGTCGCACACGTACGACTGCTCCGGCACGGTGTCGGTTTGCTACTACCTCGCGGGCTGGCCGGACCCCAATGGCTTCGGCCACAACGGCTTCGGCTTCACGGGATCCATGTGGCCCCGTGGAACGTACATCGGCGGCAACGTCAAGATGGGAGACCTGGCCTTTTACGGCTACGACCCCCGAGGCAACTACCCGTCGCACGTCGCCATCGTCATCACGCCTGAGCTTGCCTCCAAGCTTCTCGGGTACCACGTGATGGGCTGGCACGTCCTGTCGTTCGGTTCCAACCCCATGTCGATTCGGGATCTTCGCTACCGGAGCGACTTCCGGGGCGCGAGGCGGTACCGCTAAGTCCCACCATTCCTGGCCGGGGGTTTGTTCCCCCTTACCCCCGGCCGGGTTCGACCTACATTCCAGGAGCTAGGTTGAGCACAACAATGTCTACCCAAAGCACACATATTCGTTCCGCCCCTCCGCTCCGGCGCTCGCCGGAGCTGAAGATCTATCGGGTCGGGACTCCATACCCCTACGTCGATTCGTCGGCCATCGCGGAGTCCGCTGCCTCGGCAGCCTGCGCGTTCCTCACGGCTCACTACCGCATCGCCAACGGACGAATCCAGCGCTTCAACCAGCGTTGGCTTTCCCAGCGGATCCAGCAGGGCTCGGCGTGGGCCAACCTCTTGGACCCATACCTCATGGATCTGGGCGTCCCATTCGAGCCTGCCGAGAACGGCACGTACGCCTCTTTCGTTCCCGGGGTGGCCTATCTGCCCTCCTCCCTGGAGGAAGTCCTCTCACTGCTCGCTGAAGTGGGTCCGGTGCTTCTCTGCCTCCCGTGGTCGGATGTCTACAACCACCAGTCCCGTGCCAACGGATGGGACTGGATCGGACCGGACGGACGCGACAGTCGAGCCACGTACGCGACCCGCTCGAAGGTCGTGCTGCTCAAGGGCGTAGCCCACAAGTTCAACGGCGTCCGAGTCCACGATGGTGCCCGTCCGGACCTCTGGATGCCGTTCGCGGAGATCGACCACGCTTTCCGCAACGGTGCCCTCGCCTTCTCGGCCGAGTACGTCTGAATGTTCCACGCGGTCCGGGCGGTCGACGACCCAACCATCTGGTTGCCGATGCGCGACTACATCAACGCCTCTCCCGGCTACGCCGTGTCGCAGAACTCACCTGCCACGGTCGGCATCTCTGAGAGCAAGTGGGCGCAGCGCATCTCGACCGATTGGGACTTCAACGGTTCCGAGAACGATGGCCTGGCCGCCGAGGCATTCGCGGCTCGCATCAACGCCATCACGCAGGCGGGACGCATTTGCGTCGTGGATGAGATCAAGGGTGCTGGCGCGGTCGGTGTCGTTCTCCCGATGATCTCCCTCTCCATCCCTCTGCTGGAGGAGCCGACGAAGGTCTACTTCTACGTCGTCAACGGACGGTACGTCTCGTACGAGAACCTGGACTCGGCCGACGAGTACCCCGTGCTGAGCAACCTCCTCGAGGCGGGCTGCGGCCTCCTCCCCGAGATCTACATCAGCCAGGCCCTCGCGGAGCGCTCCGGCGACATCATCGGCTTCATCGACAAGTGGTACCGGGGTCCGGGCGACGGCAAGATGCCCTACCTCTCAGCGATCAAGCGCGAGCTGTCCTCGGACTCACCTATCCACTTCATCTATCCCGTGGTCGACCGATTCTTCAAGGGCGAGCGTCGGCTGAAGATGAAGCGTGCCCGGTTCCTGGACCTCGTGATGCAGCGTGGGTTCCTCCAGTATCCGAACGTGTTCCGCGCTGGCGTCGGAACTTGGATCTGGGACTCCACTCGGATCACGAAGCCTGAGCGCGCTGGGGACGTTGTCTCCCTCCTGAACCACTACCAGGCTGGCCCTGGACTCGCCTCCGCTGGGAAGCGTAGGTTCTACACGGCCGAAACGCGCTGAGCGTGGGCTGAGCGTCGCGTCTCGGGAATGCGGCTACGCCGCTCCCCCGTAAGGGGGTACGAGACAACAGACAAAGAACATGAGAGGAACCAGGCGCCTGTGAACAGTCCAGAATCGGAGTACCAGAAGATCCGGGCAAAGGCCGACACCGCTCTCGCGGATTGGGCGGAAGCCACCGGCGACGATGACCCCGCCGTCCTGCGGGCGAAGGGTGACGCTCTCGCGTTTGCACTTCGCGACTACCGTCGTCGCCTCGGCCACATCCACTCCGCCATGACCGCCCCGCCGATCGAGCAGCAGGAGTCCCGGGCTCGTGAGCTTTTCCACCGCGAGCACCAGCCCACCGAGCCGAAGGCCGATGAGCATCAGCCCAATGAGCACCAGCCCACGGCCCCGGTGGACGATCAGCCCACGGCCCCGGTGGAGGTCCCCTCCCTTACGGATGGATTCCTCGGCCAGGCGGA
>JBBQZL010000170.1:0-5791 GCA_038207745.1 Solirubrobacterales bacterium | reverse complement strand
CACAGTCGAGGTCGGTTGCGAGGGTGATCGGAATCGGCCAGTAGTCGCCGTCCACGGTGCGCATCTCAGAACAGACACGGCTCCAGTCTGCGGAGCCCTGGAATCCACTCAGGGGTGCAAATCCACCGTTCGCGATCATCTCGAAGTCGGCGGTGTGGCGCTCGGAAAGGGTCAGGGAAAGCTCAGTCATAGTCTCACTCGTTGAAGGGGTGTTTATTGACAGGAAAGGTAAACAACCACGGCGTCAAACGCCGCGCGCGGCCGGTCAGCCGGATACTTGACAGCTAGTTGATCCCGCACTCGGTCTTTGAAAGACCGGCCCAGCGTCCCTCGCGCGGTGAGGCGCCCGGGGCGACTGGTTTCGTGCAGTGGGTGCATCCGATCGACGGATAGCCCTTGTCGTGCAGGGGGTTGTACGGGATCTGATTCTCACGAAGGTAATTCCAGATATCGCGCTCGGACCAGTCAGCCAATGGGTTCAACTTCCAGAGCCCAAACCGCTTGTCCCAAGCGAACTTCTTGGTCTTGGCACGGCTGCTTGAATCCTCACGCCGGATGCCGGCGACCCAGCAGTCTACGGAAGATAGGGCCCTTCGCATCGGCTCGACCTTGCGGAGGCCGCAGCAGGAGTCGGGGTCGGAGTTCCAAAGTTCATCGCCGTAGAGCCTCGCCTGCTCGTCGAGCGAGATGTTGTGGAAGCGCTCAAACTCGATTCCGAGATGCTCGGCAAGGCGGTCGCGTGTCTCGTATGTCTCGGGAAAGAGCAGGTCGGTGTCGAGGTAGAAGAATCGCGCCGTCGAGTCGACCTGGGTTGCGATGTGTGCGACGACCGAGCTCGTCTTCTGGAACGAGCAGGCAAAGTAGAGCGAGGGATGGAAATGCTCGATCGCCCAGGCGACCACCTCGTGGGCGCTCAGGTCTTCCAGCTCAGCGGCGAGCGCCTCGGCTTCGAGCTCGGTGATCGCGGGGGCTGCTTCTGGAGGGATTGTCATCGCAGGTGGCTTCATAGTGGATCGTGTCGTCGCTAGACCGCGCACTCTCCCTCGCCACGTTCGACCTTGTAGGGATCTGCGCGATTCCAATCGATGAACTGTCCCATCGTTTCAAGACTGAACTCGACCGGCATTGTCAGATCCTTGATCTGCTCCTCGAAGGGTGCGGTATCGAGACGATCGACAAAGTCGTTGAAGGGCTCCCCTTCGAGGCGCTCGGCCTCGTAGAAGCGCAGCCAGCGCTCGACGGCCTCGGGCACCCGCTTGGCAGGAAGCCGCGACTTGAGTCGCTTGCCGAAGACGACCCGGCCATTCTCGTAGTTGCCCGCGAGATGCGGGATGTATGCCGGGATCGTCCGCCCACCGACCTTCAGGGAGGCGCCGTAGAAGCCGATGGCGGCGAGGTGATGCTGGCTGCAGCCGTTCGGGCAACCACTCATCTTGATGTGGATTTCCCGGGTCAGCGGGTCGGTGATGTTCATGCTCTCGACCTTTGCCTGGACAGCCTCATTGAGACCCATCGATGCTGTGATGCCCAGCTTGCAACTGTCGGTCCCGGGGCAGCTGACGACGTCGGTGATCTCACTGGCTCCGGCATCGCCGAGTCCGATCTCACCGAGCTTGCGCCAGATCTCGTAGATCGCCTCGTCGCGAGCCCAGCGAAGGACGATGTTCTGCTGAACCGTGGTACGCGCATGGCCGCCGGTGAAGTCGCGCATGATCTGACCGAGCCCGCGAAACTGCTCCGGGGTCAGGTCGCCGCGGGTGACCTTGACCTCAACGGTTGAGAAGCCCTCCTGTCGCTGGGGGCGGACGCTCGACTCCCGGAAGCGATCAAACTCCGAGAGGTCGCCGTTGGGAGTACCGGCGCTGCCGACGGGCGCCGGGACATGCCCGGCCTCGTCGTGGATGAAACGCAGCCGGTCCACATCGAAGTCGCGCTCCTCGACCCAATCGCCCTCGAGCTCGAGGTCGACCATCTCGCGGAACTCGTCGATGCCGACCTTGTCGACCAGGACCTTGATGCGAGCCCGGGCCCGGTTGACGCGAAGCCAGTTCTGCCGATCGAAGATCCGGAAGACGGCTTCGGAGACCCGGAGGTAGTCACCGTTCTCGGCCTCGACGAACTCGTAGAGAACCTGGGCCACCCGGGGCATGATCGACGTACCGCCGCCAACCAGCACCTGGAAGCCCCTGACGCCGTCGCGGACCTGCGAGACAAAGGCGATGTCGTGCATGCCGCTGATCGCGCGGTCCGCCTCTGACCCCGTGAAGGATGTCTTGATCTTGCGGGGCATCAACTGCGTCGTCGGGTGACGGACGAAGTAGCGGACATAGGCGCCCGCGTACTCGGTCGGATCGAAGATCTCATCGGACGCGATCCCTGCGAAGGGATCTCCGGTGACGTTGCGGATCGTGTTTCCGCAGCCCTCGCGGGAGGAGAGGCCTGTCTCGGACATGCCGGCGATCATCGCGGTCATCTGATCCAGCGGCACGTGGTGGAGCTGGATGTTCTGCCGGGTGGTGATGTGGCCTTTTTGCAGCGGCGTGAAACGCTCGGCCGCATCGGCGAATGCATCCATCTGATCGGGCGTCACCGCCCCGAACGGCAGCTTCACCCGGACCATCTGGACGCCGGGCTGGCGTTGCCCGTAAACGCCCTGCTTGAGCCGGAACTTGATGAACTCGGTCTCCTCGGTCTCGCCACCTAGGAACTTGCCGGCCTCGGTGCTGAAGTCCTCGAACTCATGCTCGAGAATCGGGATCACATGACCGGGGACGTTGACGTATGACTCGGGATTGTTGAGGCTGCCGACATGGCCCTTGCCTCGCTGATCCCTGCCAACCTCCTGATCTAGGACGGTCTCCCTCCTGGGTGCTGAGACCGGTTCCATTGCGGGTGATTCCTCCTGCTCGAAGTCTTGTAATTGGATGCCGGGCGAGCGGCTTACGAATGAATACTACAAAACCTGACCGGGTTTAGGGGTTTTTACCTGTCTACGGCTCTGGAACGGGCCTGGAGTATTGCCGCAGCCTCGCCTGTCTCAGCCACATAGCCGCCCTCGGGCTCGAGTTCGAGGCCCTGTCCCTCGGCTGCAACCAGCCCGCCCTCGACATTGCGCGCATCGATTCCGGCGCTGACCAGGGTCGCAGTCGCAAACGCTGAACGCTCACCCGTGCGGCAATAGATCAGGACAGGACTGCCATCGCCAAGTTCGGCAGCCACAGCGGGCAGGTCGTTGAGCAGGACGTGACGCGCGCCGGCAAGCCGGCCCGCCTCCCACTCGTGGTCAGCGCGAACATCAATCAGATGAGCCTCTCCGGCGGTGGACATCTCGAGCGCCCGCCGGGGCGACTCGGCCGGGATGCCGGAGCTGATGCCGTTCTCGTTCTCGGTCATGACAGAGAACCATACGGATCAACCGACTTCGGTCCCCTCGACCAGAAAAGCGACACGAACATGCGCGCGGTACTCGTCGAGGTTCTCCCCGCGGATGCCGGTCGAGACGATGTCGACGGCGCGGATGTTTCGAAGCGAACCCTGCGCCTGGGCGAGCGCCTGCTTGGCCGCGTCGTCAGTTGAGGTCTTGGAACTACCAACAAGCTCGATGATCTTGACTACGGCCACGACATCCTCCTCGGTTGGGACTTCGGCAGACCATTTCTATCCGGTTCGGGTGTCTCCGCGCTACTCCTGGCCAAACAAGAGTCCGGAGCCGGGGTGCGGTTGGACCGCCACCTGCTTCGCGCTCACGCCCTCGACAAGTGCGGCGCGCAGCCATGGATTCATCGTCTTGGCAGCTGCGGCGGCTGGAGTCGTCTCGAGCCGGAAACGCTCCACGGCCGCCGCCAATGCCGCGGCCTCCTCCGGGGTTGCAATGCCGGAGGTGACGCTGATCGAGGTGACAGTCATCCCTTTCGCTTCTCCGTCGTCAGTGCCCATTTCCACAAGAGTAGAGGGGTCGCGGCGCACCAGGCCGGCTGATCGCGCAAGACTGCCCCTGTGATCCCCGTGATCGGAGCCGATGCGGTACTAGGCGCAGTCAGCGCGGCGGACGCGATCGCCTGCACAGAGGGAGCCTTCAAGCACCACGCCCGGGGCGAGTGGACGATGCCGCCGAAGGCCTACCTCCAGAGTCCGCCAGGTGACTTCCGGTCAATGCCCGCCCGCGGGGATGGCTTTGCACTGCTCAAGTGGGTCACCTCGTTTCCGGACAATCCGCGCAGGGGATTGCCGGTCGTGACCGGCGTGGTGATCCTCTCGGATGCCAAGACCGGGGAGAACCTGGCGGTGATGGATTGCCGCCCGATCACCTGGCTTCGCACCGGCGCTGCTGCTGCTGTCTCCGCCAAGGCCCTTGCCGCACGCGACGCCTCCAGCGTCGGCCTGATCGGCTCCGGGGTGAGCGGCGCCTGGGCTGCGAGATGCATCGTCGCCGCAGGCTTTGACGGTCTGGGCATCTGCCACGACGCCGATGCGGAGGTTTCCGATCGACTTTCGGAGGAGCTGGGATGGACGTCCGGCAGCCGTGAGCAGGCCGTCGCCCAGGACATCGTCATCACCTGCACGCCGGGCACCGAGCCGGTCGTCTTCGCGACAGATCTGCGCCCCGGACAGCACTTTGCCGTGCTGGGCGCCGACTCACGTGAGAAGAGTGAGGTCGAGCGCCGGGCCTTCCGCCATTGCACCCTGTTCTGTGACGAGTGGAACCAGGCGAGCCATGGCGGCGAGCTCTCCCGGCCGGTCGAGGCCCTTGCGGTGCGCCGCGAGGACGTCACCGAGCTGGGTGCCGTATTGACCGGCACCGCATCCGGGCGAATGACAAATCAGGAGATCACGCTCTTCGACTCAACAGGACTCGCAATCCAGGACCTCGGCGTCGCCGGCGCCGTATACGCGGCCTGGAAGGACGGCCGCGTCGAGGCCATCGAAGTGCCCCTCTAGCGCTTTCCGATTCGCCCGCTATGGCGCCTCCCGATTCGCCGCCATTCGGTTCTTTGGCTGATTCTCTAGTCGCTGCACCCCGGGGCGGCGAACGGCGATGGACGGCTAGAGCGGGATGTTGCCGTGCTTGCGCTTTGGCTGCTCGACCCGCTTGGTCTGCAGCGTGCGCAGCGCACGGATCAGCTTTGGCCGGGTCTGGCGCGGTTCGATCACGTCGTCGATGTAGCCGCGCTCGGCTGCCGCATACGGGTTCGCGAAGTGGGCCTTGTAATCGTCGATCAGCTTTGCCCGGCGATCGTCCGGCGTCGGCGAGGTCTGCAGGTCGCGCCGGTAGATGATGTTGACGGCGCCCTCGGGGCCCATCACGGCGACCTCGGCGGTCGGCCAGGCGAAGTTGAAGTCGGCCAGCATGTGCTTCGAGTTCATCACGTCGTAAGCACCGCCGTAGGCCTTGCGGGTGACCACGGTGAGCTTCGGGACCGTCGCCTCGGTGAATGCATAGAGCAGCTTGGAGCCGTGGCGGATGATCCCGTTCCACTCCTGGTCGGTGCCGGGCATGAAGCCGGGGACGTCGGTGAAGGTGATGATCGGGATGTTGTAGGCGTCGCAGGTGCGGACGAAGCGCGCGGCCTTCTCCGAGGACTCGATATCGAGCACGCCGGCCATGAAGGCGGGCTGGTTGCCGACGATCCCGACCGAGAAGCCGTCGAGCCGCGCGAAGCCGATCACGATGTTCTTCGCAAAATGCTCCTGGACCTCGAAGAACTCCTCGTCATCGACGATCCGTGAGATCACCTCGCGCATGTCGTAGGGCTTCGAGGGATCGTCGGGGACGAAGGTGTCGAGCTCTGGG
>JBBQZL010000169.1:0-5839 GCA_038207745.1 Solirubrobacterales bacterium | reverse complement strand
TGAGCTTCTCGATCCGGAGAGTCCGGCGGCGGATGTGATCCAGCGCTCTCCCGGGTGTCGCAACGACGATGTCGACCCCACGCTTGAGAGCCTTGAGCTGGCGCCCGATCGGCTGGCCGCCGTAGATCGGGACCACGCGGGCGCCCATGTCTCGGCCATATCGGTGGATCGCCTCGGAAACCTGGATAGCCAGTTCACGCGTTGGCACGAGCACCAGCGCCATCGGTGCGACGCCGCCACCGTCTCGGGGAAGGCGCTGGAGCAGGGGGAGCGCAAACGCGGCCGTCTTGCCGGTCCCGGTCGCAGCCTGCCCGAAGAGATCCCTGCCTTCGACAAGCGGCGGGATCGCCTCCCGCTGGATCGGCGTCGGCTCTTCGTAGCCAAGCTCGGAAAGCATCTTCAGCAACCCCTCCGAGAGCGGAAGGTCGGCAAACGATGCTGGGTTGTCGGCTGCGGTCGGAGTCGATGTCACGATTGGGGTCTGGCTGGAGGAGGGGAGGAGGGGGTGGCCGCATCATCAAGAACCGCCAAACCCGGCGAGGTCAACTGATGCGTCAACGCAGAGACCCTCGGGATCGGGTGGAGCCAGAAGGTCAGCGCAGCTCGCGGGCAAGCCATGAGTTGCCCTTTTCGAGTTGCTCGCGTGTCGCGGAGCTTACCTTCTGGACGCCTGTTCTCCGATTGATCCGCGCGTGGACCTCGCGATGGGTCTCGCCGGTGCGTCGCGAAACATCGGTGACCAGCTTCTTTCGACCGGCACGCAATCGCCCAGGAGCGGCGAAGGCGGACTCCTCAACCTGGACGTAGTCCGGATTCATTTCCATCCGGTAGGCACTCGACCCGACGCCAAGGACGGCCGCCACCGGCGCGCCGGGCTTCGGGGGGTCGTCGCCGGCAAAGAGCGGCATGTCGTCTGGGGTCGGGACCGGCTCCGCCGTTCTCGCGGTCGTCGCCTTCACCGCCGCGCACCAGGTCCATGCCCAATCCGCCGGCGAGCAGATCGTTGTCACTCTCGCCGAGGATCGGATCTGCCTTCTCGTTGCCGGTGATCGTGTCGTTTTCGGCGCCGCCCATCGCATCGATCCTGTCCCGTGTCGGCGTTCCGGTGAAGATGTTGTCCCCGTCGTCGCCGCTGATCGTGGCCGCCATCGCGACTCCTGCTGACAGTGCGAGTGCAAGCACTCCCACCAGTACGAATGTCATCTTTCCTCTCAGCTTCATCCCTGCATCCCTCCGATGGTGGGTTCTGATCCAACTGCCGATCACTCAAACCGAGAGCCGGCGCGGAAACCAGAGACCCAGGGGCTATTGCGCGGCCACCCCGGGTGTCCAACACCAGGGTGTGTGCCTGCAGGGAGGGAGAACCCGGGCTTTGCGCAACCCTGGTCACCGTGCGATAGTCGTTTACGAACGGCCGATCAATCGGTTCGATCGATTGGCGGCCAACCCAAATGAGAGGCGATCGTGACCGGCACCCCCGAGACATTTGACTTTGTCGTCAAGCGCGACGATCTGCGTGAGACGGCCGTGCTCCCGTCGCCTCCCGAAGATGAGATCACTCTCTCGCCCGGCCAGGCTCTGCTTCGGATCGATTCATTTTCGGTAACCGCGAACAACATCACCTACGGGGCGATGGGCGAGCTGATGGGCTATTGGAAGTTCTTTCCCGCGGACGACGACTGGGGGCGGGTACCGGCATGGGGATACGCCGAGGTGGCCCGCTCCGAGAGCGACGCGGTGGAAGTGGGAACCCGCGTCTTCGGCTTTCTGCCGATGTCCTCGCATCTGGTCGTCGAGCCGGGCGAGGTGACCGAGACCGGTTTCGTCGACTCGGCCACACACCGCTCCGAGCTTGCCGCCGTCTACAACCGCTACGGCATCGCCACCGCCGAACCCGGATACAGGGCGAGTCGCGAGCCGTTCGTCGCGCTGTTCGCACCCTTGTTCACGACCTCATTCATGCTCGAGGATTGGCTCGCGGAGGAGAGTTTCTTCGGGGCGCGGCGCGTGATCCTCTCGAGCGCATCAAGCAAGACGGCGCTGGGTCTCGCCTTCCTTCTCAAGCGAGACCACGGAGACCAGATCCAGATCGTTGGTCTGACCTCTGGTGGAAACGTGGAATTCGTCACCGGCACCGGGATGTATGACGAGGTGGCCAGCTACGAGGAGCTGGGGGATGTTGACCCGGAAACGCCCACCGCGTACCTGGATTTCGCGGGCAATGCCGAGCTGCTCTCGCGGATCCATAACCACTTCGATGAACTTCTCGTCGCCAGCGTCAGGATCGGCGCCACCGCCTGGGACAGCCTTGTTCCGGAGCCTGACAGCGCCCCGCTCGCCGGGCCGGAGCCAACCCTGTTCTTTGCCCCGTCACGGGTCGCGCTGCGCACCGCCGATTGGGGCGGCAGCGAGCTGCGCAGACGGGTCTCCCTGGATCAGGACGCCTTCATCGAGTCCACGGGTGCCTGGCTGAGGATCAGCACCGGCCGCGGAGCCGACGCGATCAGGACCGTCTACCTCGAGTTCCTCGAAGGCCAGGCGGACCCGGCCGAAGGATGGTCCCTCAGCCCCTGATCAGACAACGGGGTCGGTGAACTCGCCGGCGGACTTCGACACACCGGCCATCACCGCTGCCATCTGGTTCTCGGAGCCGATCAGCGTCAGCTGGAGTTCCGTCTCGAGCGCGAGAGCCTCCGCGGCCGGTGCGCTCCAGGCCTCGTTGTAGAGCTTCTTTGCAGCGCGAACCGCGTCCGGCGAGCGTGCCGCAATCTCGCGGGCAAGGGTGGTCGCGGCCACCAGAGGGTCCTCGGCCACCCGCGTCGCGAGGCCCATCCGGGCTGCCTCTGTTCCACTGATCCTTCGGGCCGTATAGGTCAGCTCGCGGGCGAGATCCGCACGGACCAGTCGCGGCAGGGTCGAGGTGATGCCCATGTCGGGAATCAGGCCCCAATGCACCTCCATGACGCTGAGCTTCGCGTCGGGCGCGACGATCCGGATGTCTGCGCCAAGCGCGATCTGCAGCCCGCCTCCGAAACAATTGCCGTGGATGGCCGCGATCACCGGCACCGGAAGGTCGATCCAGTCGGTGCAGACGCGCTGCGCCAGGTTGGCCCTCTGCCCGTCTGGTCTGGCCAGAAGGTCATCCATCGAGACCGGCCCGGACATCAACGAGGCGATGTCGAGCCCGGAACAGAAGCTTGGCCCTTCGCCACGGAGAACCACCGCCCGCACCCCCGGAGTGGAGGCAACTTCCGCTGCCGCGGCGAGAATCCCCTCGAACATCGCCGCGTCCAGCGCATTGTGCTTGTCCGGTCTGTTGAGGCTGACCGTCGCAACGTGGTCGGCCACTTCAACTCGTACGCGTTGATCGCTCATCACACGGATCCTAGACCGCCTCCGGTAGGATCCACCGCCATGGGGATCGGGAGCGGGGACTCACTGGCGGGGCCAAGAGCGACTACAGGCATGTACCGATGCCTGATAGCGCTCGGGCTGATACTCGGCGCGCTTGCGATCGGACTGGTCACCCAGGCTGAGCGGGCCTCCGCGGCAACCGATTGGGTCTGCAGGCCGGGCCAGGCGGTCAATCCCTGCGACGGTCCGCTGGGGGTCGACGCGGTCGAGGCGACAGGTCAGACCAAGACGATCGATTACAAGCGCCCGGCGAACCCACCAGTCGACTGCTTCTACGTCTACCCAACCGTCAGCGAGGAGCCTGGCGACATCGCCGATCACACGGTTGACAAGTTCGTCAAGCGGACCACGATCCTTCAGGCACGCCAGTACTCACGGGTCTGCCGGGTCTTTGCTCCGGTCTACTCGCAGGTGACGCTCAACGGACTGGACCGCCACGGAAGCGAAACCGACGGCGAATACAGCACCCGTGTCAGGGGTCTCATGGACATCGCCTATGCGGATCTTCTCAGCACCTGGAAGGACTACCTCGCCCACTACAACAAGGGCAGGGGCGTGATCCTGATCGGCCACTCCCAGGGCTCATTCCACCTCGGAAGGCTGATCACCCATGAGATCGACCGTAGACCGTCGATACGAAAGCGCCTCATCTCGGCGATCCTCCCCGGCGCAAACATCTGGGTTCCGAAGGGCAAGATCGTTGGGGGTCAATTCAAGCATGTTCCCGAGTGCGAATCCAAGACCGAACTCGGCTGCGTGATCGCCTGGTCTGTCTACACCGCCCAGCCGGATCCGGGAGATGCGTTTGGACGCATCGGCGGCGTGCCGCTCGATGTTCCGCCGCTTCCCGACCCTGCGACCGACGAGGTCGTCTGCACGAATCCCGCCGAGCTCTCCGGAGACGGCGGAACCCTGGAGCCGCTGGCCAATATCGGCGCCTACGCCGATCCCGATGCACCCGAAGACGCACACCCCTGGTGGCGTTGGCCGGACCTCTACACGGCTGAATGCAAGAGCGGCGACAACGCCAACTGGCTCAACGTCTCGGTCAGGCCCGACGAGACAAGGTCCCTGCCCCACTGGATCGTCTACTCGCCGAGCGAGACCAACCTGCACGTCGTCGACATGACGCTCGCGATGGGCAACCTGGTCCGGATCACGCAGAGCGAGTCCAAGGTCTATGTGAAGAGGGCATCAGCGACCAAGAATCTCGCTCACGCCAAGGCGAGGCTCAAGGTCCTCAAGAGGTCGCTCCGGCAGGCCCGGAGAAAGTGCCGTCAGAAGGGAACCACCGGATCATCGATCGCATGCCGCCAGGCTAAGGCGCTGACCCGCAAGACCAAGGCGCTTCGTCGTCAGATCGCCCGGTACCGCCGCATCGTGAACGGCTGACCGGGAGGGCTCTCTGGTGGCCGAAGCAACCGCCAGCGCCGGAGCGGCCGGCCCCGACGGCCCCGCGCCCAGTCTGAGCGAGACGGTGCTGAACAAGCGCTTCGTTGCCCTGCTGCTGATGGCTGCCGTGATCGGGATCGTCACCTCGCTCGCGGCCTGGGCCTTCCTGGAGCTCGTCTATGCGATGCAGCAGGGCCTCTTCATTGACCTCCCGAAAGAGCTCGGCTACGGCAGCGGTGCACCATTGTGGTGGTCGCTTCCGATCTGCGCTCTTGCCGGATTGCCGGTCGCTTTTGCGGTCGTGAAACTTCCCGGAAACGGCGGCCACATACCCGCCTACGGTCTGGTCACCGGTGGTCTCCAGCAGCCCGCTGAGCTGCCGGGCATCATGCTGGCTGCCGTTGCGACACTCGGCCTCGGTTTGGTGCTTGGGCCCGAGGCGCCGCTGATTGCTCTCGGCAGCGGGCTTGGGGTCCTGGCAATCCGCCTGACAGCCAAGGATGCACCGCCGCAGGTGATGGCCGTGGCTGCGGCGGCGGGCAGCTTTGCCGCGGTCTCGTTCATCTTCGGGTCCCCCCTGATCGCGGCGGTGATCCTCATCGAAGCCGCCGGGATCGGTGGTGATCGGCTGCGATTGATGCTTCTCCCGGGCCTCTTGGCCGCCGGTGTCGGCTCCCTGGTCTCCAGCGGGATGGGGTCGATGACAGGTTTGAGCAGCAGCCACTGGGCCCTTGGCCCGCTTTCACTTCCGGATTTCTCCCGCCCGGAGGTGGGCGACTTCGCCTGGACAATCCTCCTGGCCGTCGTGGTTGCGGTCGGTGTCTTCCTTGTGCTGCTGCTTGCCAAGAAGATCGTGCACCTGGTCGAAAAGCGTCCGTTCCTCCTCATCCCCGCGGCGGGACTCATGGTCTCCCTTCTGGCGATCGCGTTCGCACAGGCCACAGGTGAGAGCGCCAACGCGGTGCTCTTCTCAGGCCAGGACGCCCTTCCGCCGCTGATCGAGAAGGCGGGCGTCTGGTCCGCTTCCACCTTT
>JBBQZL010000168.1:0-5897 GCA_038207745.1 Solirubrobacterales bacterium | reverse complement strand
GCCGAGGGCACCGCCGGCGATCCCGAGGAAGATCACCTCGATGAAGGCGCGGCGCAGCAGTGGCTCACTCCAGGGCTCGGTGATCAGATGCGTGATCGTCGCGTCGGGCATCCGCGAGTACCTACCCTGCGTCGTGGTGGTCGTGGTGGTGAGGAGGGACGATGACCCTCTCCCCCCCCTCTTCCAGCGCGACGACGGCTGCCCCGTAGGTTTCCGCAATCACCGTTGGCGTCAGAACCTCTGCAGGTATCCCGAAGGCGATCTGGCGTCCGTTCAGGCATAGGACCAGGTCCCAGCTCCGGGCCTGTTCGAGATCGTGGGTGGCAATCAGCAGCGAGCGCCCCTGATCGGCCAGCTTCTCGAGCAAGGCCTCCATGCGATCGGCGCTGATTGTGTCCATGCCGGTGAAGGGCTCGTCGAGCAGGATGATCCGGGCGTCCTGGACGAGAGCACGGGCAACAAGGACGCGCTGGCGCTGTCCACCTGAAAGATCACCGAAGGTGCGCTCGGCGAGGCTCGCCATTCCGACCTCATCAAGGGCAGCCCTGGCCTGTCGCCTCTCAGCCCGACCCGGTCGACGCCACCAGGGCATCCGGGAGACGGTTCCCATCAGGGCGACGTCCAATGCGCTGACCGGGAAATCGAGCCGCGAGCGATCCGACTGCGGGACGATGCCGCATCGCGATGCCGTCGTCGCGGATCCACTGAAGGGTTCTATCTCACCGAGCAGGACCCGGAACAGCGTGGTCTTGCCGCCCCCGTTGGACCCGAGAACCGCGACCCGGCGGCCTGCACCGACCTCGAAATCGACGTCACGAAGGACCACCTTGTTGCCGTAGCCGGCGCTGAGATCTTCCGCGCCGACCAGGACCTCGTCACCGGACCCGGGAGCCGGGTCCTTCGCCGGCCGGCTCATGCCTCGACCAACTTCGCCCGCCTGACCGAGACGACCCCCCACCTGCCGATCGCGACAGCCGCAAAGACGCAACCCGAGAGCACGGCGATCGCCGATCCCGGCGGTGCGTTGAGCTCAACCGAGATCCAGAGGCCGATCGCGCCCTCGGCAGCGGCAAGCAGTACCGATGCAACCTGCCATGCGGGGAGCCTCGTGACCAGGAGCCGGATGGTTGCTGCCGGGACCACGATCACCGCAGTGGTCAGAAGAGCGCCGACCGCAGAGATCGAAGCGACCGCGACCAGGGCGACGAGGCCGAGCAGTGCCATCTCTGCGGCCTGAGAACGAACTCCGAGACCGGCCGCGGCGCCAGGGTCAAAGCCCGTGACCAGCCACCGGCGACCGAGGAAGTGCGAACCGAGCACAACCGCTACGGCTGAGACGAGAGCCCAGAGGATGTCGGAGCCTCCGATGGTCAGAAGGCTGCCGAACAAGAGCGTCTCGACTCCAGAACCCGAGTGGAAGACATCCGAGGCAAGGATCACGCCGGCCGCGAGCGCTGCGATCAGCACGAGTGCCGTCGCGCTGTCAAAACGGTCCCGGTGCCGCCTCGAGAGCCACCCCACCCCACCGGCGACGATCAGCGCGGTGCCCGCGGCGCCGAGGTGAGCCGAGAAGGCGAGCCCATCGGCCAGCACGAGACCTGGGAAGGCGGCAGTCCCCACCGCATGCGCAAAAAAGGCCATCCCTCGGAGCACGACCCATGTGCCGATCAGCCCGGCTGCGACCGAGAGGATCAGAATTTCAATCAGGCCACGCTGAACGAAGGGGAGCTGGAACAGATCGAACATCCCGCAAGCCTATACGGGAATGATTCTTATCTAGCGCTTGAGTGACCTGCTCGACTTCGCCGGACGCGACTTTGCACCGTCGATGCTCCGGGCAACGGCGGTAACCTTGAAACCCGCTGATTTGAGCTTCTTGAGCTTCCTCCGCGCCTTGCCCTTGAGCTTGATGCGAACGATCTGCGTTCCGGACGGGAGGCTCTTGAAGCCGCCGGAGCCGACGACAACCGACTTGCCCTTCCTTCTGGTCAATCCGGCCTTTCGGGCTGTTCCGGGAACGGCCTTGACCTTGAGCCGGACCGAACAGGTTCCTGAGCACGTGCTCTTGACGCCGAGGCCATGCTTGAGCGCCTTGGCCAGCGGCTCCCCGACGATCGAGATCCTGTGTCTGACGACGATGGTCGGCTGCGCCGGGCAGCGTTTGGTCCCGTCGGGGCGGCGGATGTTGTAGCCGCAGAGGAAGGCGGCAAGCTTGCCCGGTTCCGCGGACATGATGCCGTCGACACCTTCGTCAACCAGGGTCTTGTAGAAGTCGGCGTTCTCCTCGTCGCCGTCGAGCCAGGTGTGTATCGCGTAGTTATTCTTCCGGGCCCGCTCGCTGATCAGTCCAACCACATCGAGTCCGTTGTAGACCGGTGGCACCTGAAGCGCGACAGGCGCGGGTTCGATTGGCGGAGCTTCCTGGTTCAGCGCCCATGAAAGCAGGGCTGCTTCCGAAGCCGCCAGGTCGACATCGGGTGCCAGTTCGTGAAAGCGAACCAATTCGGGCTGCCCGAAGGAAACGACGATGAGGTCGGTTCGATCCTTGTACGCAGGCAGCTTGAGCAGATCCGCGAGATGCTCGGCGACCTTTATCCCTTCGGCATCGATGTTGCCGGGAACCTTGATCTCGATGTTGATCGGAGTGTCTGGAAAGTGGTCGAGGACTTCGCTGAGCAGCGGAATCCGGAAGTCGTCCGGCGAATACCCGGCAGGCGGCAGGACAGCACCCGTGCGCACACCGCGGTAGATGTAGTCAGCCGAGTCAAGGGTGTGGTTGTACTGGGCGGTCCCCGGGTGGAACCAATACGCGGCATCCAGCGCCTGGACCTCGGCAAGCGTCATGTTGCGAACCAGGCCGCTGCCGTCTTCTGTGGTGCCGCCGACATCGGCGTTGTGGATCACGACGACCTTGCCATCCGAGGTCAGGTTGACATCGAGCTCGAGCATGTCGGCACCGCGATCGGCAATGGCCGTCTTGAAGGCGTACATCGTGTTCGAAGGCGCCTCAGCCTCGCCACCCTGGTGGGCCTGGTTCAAGAAGCCCGTCTGAAACCAGGGGTTGACGGGCGGGTCGGCCGCGAATGCGGTCGACGAGAACGCGATCACGAAGACCGTCCCCAGAATTGCAATGCCGAATGTTTTCCCCGCCGCCCGCGTCAAAGTATCTCCCCCTGCCGAATATTCAACAATCAGGCCGGAGTCTAGCTGGAGCGACGCTCCGCAGCGAGATCCTCGATCCGCTGATAGATCTGTGGAAGAACCTTCTTCAATCGCTGCAACTCCCAGTGCTCGATCTTGATCAGCCTCAACCGCGAGGTTGCGACAACCGATGCAGAGCGCTTTTCCTTTTCGAGCAGACCCATCTCACCGAAGATGTCACCCGGTCCGAGCTCCTTGACGACTGTGCCGTCCTTGACCACTTCGGCGGTTCCCTCTTCGATCGCCATGAAATGGTTCGCGAAGTCACCTTCCTTGACCACCCGGGTGCCCTCGGCAACCTCGTCTGAGGTCGCGAAAGTGGTGATCACCTTGAGGTCCTCATCCGGGACATCCTCAAAGAGTGGAATTCTTTTCAGTTGAATGGCGTCCATCAATCTTCTCCGTTGGTTCGAGACTTAACGCTGAACCTATCCGATCCAACTGACGTCACGGGCGCGTAGTCTAGGTGCAGCATGCCGTCTTCCAAAGTCATTGCACTATGCATTCTCGCGCTCCTGGGCGTGGGGACAGTGATCCTCGTCACCAACAGGGGCGATGAGAGTGCCGGTGCAGAGACGACCAGAACCGATTTGCCGACCGTTGAAGTGATCTCGCCCCGCAACGGTTCCGAACAGCTCAACCGCTCGGTTGTGGTCCGGGTGAAGGTCGATAACTTTCACCTTGCACCGGAGAGATTCGGAGCTCAACCCCGGATCGGCGAGGGCCACATTCGTTTCGGACTCAGGCGCGTGCCCTCGTGCGTCGACCCCGAGAAGCTGGCCAAGGCGATCGAGAGCCCGAGGGGCGGTGGCCGGCTCAGCGGAGCCTCATATGACTACCCCAGGTACTCGGGGCCCAACGGGGTGCTGGCCGAGAGGATCGGCACCGTGGGTGCGTACTCGCCCGCGACCCGCCCGGAGATCTTCTACACCGGTCTGCCCCGTGGCTTCTACCGCCTGTTGATAACGCTTGCCGGCAACGACGGCTCAGCGACCCCCTTCCACACGGTCGCCTACTTCGAGATCCTTCCGAACCCCAAGAGCAACAAGGAGCCGCGTGACTGCAGTGGCCGCGTCTCCAGCACCGGGGCCGCGGGCAAGAACCAGCCCTAGCAAGGGGGCGCCCACCGCCTTTGCCAAGGACTTGTCGACGCTGAGTCGGCCCTCGGCGTCGGTATCGACGATCACGACGGTTGCGGGTCGGCGATTACCTCCTTGGCCGCCGGAGAGCGGAGCCGCGAGCTCGACTGGATTTCTCTCTCGAGGCATCAGCCGGCGTTCCCAAGCCGAAGGCGCATCTCCTGCAACGTCCGGGTCCGCCCCGCGTCTCCACGGCCCGGTGTCCCGACCACCTGGGGATGGTCCGGCCAGGAGGGATCAGGCAACCGAACCCGGTGGCTCCGGATCACGCGGCGCGAAGCCCCGGCACTTCAGGATCGGCAGGGGCGGGTAGCGCGCAAAGGCCTCATCGACCTTCGAGAGCTCGCAGAGTGAGAAGGACGAACCCCGGGTGTTGCGGATCACCTTCTGGTGGACGCAGACGTCGCATAGGCCGGCAGTGGGTCGGGACACGGTCGGGCCTCAGTATGGCTCCTCAGGCCGGTTCGAATGCCGCAACACTTCACTTTATATAGTGGAGTGGGTAG
Source organism: Solirubrobacterales bacterium (assembly GCA_038207745.1). Lineage (GTDB taxonomy): Bacteria > Actinomycetota > Thermoleophilia > Solirubrobacterales > 70-9 > JBBQZL01. The sequence goes on along the minus strand of JBBQZL010000168.1, from coordinate 1,051 downwards.
ATGGCGACCTACCGGAGACTCATGGGCTTCCTTCGGCCCCATAGACGTGCCCTCTGGGGTTCGCTTATCTTTGCCTGGGCAGCGATGGGCGTCACGGTCCTGATTCCATGGCTGGTCGGCCGTGCGGTCAACGCGATCCAGGCCCAGAATCAGGCCGACCTCCTCCCCCTCGCGATCGCGATCATCGTCGCGGCGGTGATGCGACTCGGGTTGACCGTGGTCCGCCGGGTGGTTGCGGGCAAGGTCTCCCTGGCCGTCGAGTTCGATCTCCGTCAGAAGCTCTACACCCATCTTCAGGAACTCGAACTCGGCTTCTTTGATCGACAGCAGACCGGACAACTGATGTCACGCGCGACGATCGATCTTCAGTCGATCCGCTTCTTCCTCGGCTATGGATTGATCTTCATCACCCAGAACCTCCTCACGATCACGCTTGCGACCGCGGTGATGCTCGTGATCCAGCCGGGCCTGGCGCTGCTCGCACTGCTGCCGGCTCCGTTCGTGGTCCTCACCGCGGCCAGATTCAACAGCGTCTCCCGTCCCGCCCTCCAGGAGGTTCAGCAGAGGCTTGCCGAATTGACCGCGGATGCCGAGGAGAACATCTCCGGAATCCGGATCATCAAGGCCTTCGCGCGGGAGGAACATCAGCTCCACCGCTTTCGCCGCTCGATCGGCCGCGTCTTCGATCAGAGCATCTACACGACGCGGCTGCAGTCGACCTACTCGCCGATCATCGGCCTGCTGCCCCAGCTCGGCACCGCGGTGGTTCTCCTGATCGGCGGCCGCCAGGTGATCAACGGCAGCCTCAGCCTCGGTAACTTCACGGCCTTCTACACCTACCTGATCATGCTCGCCGGCCCGACCAGGATGCTGGGCGTGGCACTGGGGATGGCGCAGCGTGCAGTCGCCTCGGGGAACCGGCTCTTCGAGATCATCGATCGCCAGCCCGAAATCGTCAGCCCCGAGAACGCAGAGCCGCTGCCGCCCGGCGGGGGCAGCGTCGAGATGCGTGGCGTCTCGCTCAGCTATGAAGGTTCCGAGAACGCCCTCA
>JBBQZL010000167.1:0-5902 GCA_038207745.1 Solirubrobacterales bacterium | reverse complement strand
CTACAACCTGGACACCATGGCCGTCTGGGGGGATTGACAAACTGACCGGGCTCGATTCAGAGCACCACTCAATTGCCGAGACGACTGCGCCACTCCCAACCGGCGCGGTCGTTCTCGTTCAGGGGTTTATCCGGGGGAAGTGACTATCCTCCGGCGATCAAGCCTGAGATGCTTTACTCAGACTGACCAGAGGGGAATAGTGGAGCAAATGGATAACGACATCGTCAGAAGATTGGCTTGGAGCGGCATGCTTGCCGCATTCGGAGCACTCGCCAGCATCCTCGCCGCCAAGCTTGCGGCGATCGCCTACCGCCGTATCTTCAACGAAGAACCGCCGGAGTAGAGACGATGCCGAACTCATATCCCCCCCGTGGACCCGAAGAGAAGACCGTCGGCGAGCTCGTCTTCGATGTTTCCGAACGCACCTCCCAGCTGATCCGTGACGAGATCGAGCTCGCCAAGACCGAGGTCAGCGAGAAGGTCAACCAGCTGATCCAGGGATCCGTCGTCGCCATCGTTGCCGGGACCTTTGCCTTCCTGGCCCTGATCATGGCCATGCACGGCTTCGCATGGTTGCTGAACCACCTCTTCTTCGGCGATGATTTCTATGCTGGATTCCTGATCGAGTCGCTGCTCTTCATCCTTGTCGCCGCAGGCGCCGGGTTCTACGCCTATCGGGCATTCCAGAAGGGCGCTCCGCCGGTACCCGCCAAGGCAATCGAGGAAGCGAAGTTGACCAAGGTCATGCTTGAGAAGGGGGACTCGTGAGCGAATCCGAGCCAACACCAACGCCTGAAGCACCCAAGACCCCGGCGAAACCGGCTGCGGGGGCCAAGCCCGCAGTAGCGCCGAAGCCGCCGAAGCCTTCCGAGAGGCCGAAGCCGCCGAAGCATTCCGCGAAGCCGAAGCCGAAGCCGAAGCCGCCGGTGCCGTTCAAGCCCGCGGCCACGCCGGCTGCGGCGACGCCGACTGAGATGCCGCCACCCCTGCCGCCCAAGCGCTCTTCAGAGGAGATCCGTCGCGACATCGAGGGCCAGCGCATCGAGTTGGGCCAGTCGGTTGACGTGCTCCGTGACAAGGTCACCGAGCTGACCGATTGGCGCGGGCAGATCCGCAAGCACCGTCGCGAGCTCGTCACCGGCGCCGCGATTGCCGGTTTCGTGATCGGCGGGGCCCTGGCGCTCCGCCGCCGTCGCTAGTCGGAGCCGATCCCGCACACGGAAGCATCGAGCCTGGCGGTGCCGCATGCGCGACAACGGCCAGGCCGGCCGGTTAGCGCAGCGAGGAGGCGGTGACGCTGCCGTAGCCGAGCACTCCGGGACCGGAGTGCGCTCCCAGCACCGGACAGATCTCGGTGACGAAGAGCGGATCGGTTCCGTGGATCTCACGGCAGCGGTCGGCAAGGATGGCCGCAGCCTCCTCGTCCTGGATGTGCTGGACGACCCAGGCATCGGCGCCGACTGAATGCTGCAGGGTGGCGAAGTCGCAGAGGCGGTCAATCGATCGTGCTCTCGTCCTCACCTTTTCAACCGGTGTCACCTGCTCATCGATGGTCAGGATCGGCTTGATCTTGAAGGCGGAGCCGATCAGTGCCGCGGCACCGCCTATCCGACCGCCACGTCGCAGGTACTCGAGGGTGTCGATCGCAAACCACATGCGGAGGCTCTCCCTCGCCTCCTTGAGGCGCTCAACGACCTGATCGCCGCCTTCGCCCGATGTAGCGGCCCGTGCGGCCGCCAGGACGCAGAGTCCCTCGGTGCCGGCAGCGGTGCGCGAGTCAAAGACCTGGATCCGCTCGCCACCCTTTCCATCTGCGATCAGCCGCTCCCGCGCCTGGATCGCGGCCTCGTAGGTTCCGGAGATTCCCGCAGAGAGGTGGACCGAGACGATTTCCCTGCCGGCATCGAGAATCGGCTCGTAGACGGCGATGAAGTCTCCAACCGAGGGCTGCGAGGTCGTGGCTCCGGTCTGCGATGAGCGCAGCCTGCTGAAGAACTCGCCGTAGTCGTCGATCTCCGATTCGCGCATCTGATCGCCGTCGATCGAGACGTAGAGGCTGACTGTCGGGACGCCGTACTCAGCCGCCATCTCGGGCGGCAGGCATGCCGTCGTGTCGGTTACAACCGTTGTCTCCGCTCCCGTAGTCACCCCCGTGCGTTCTATCACTCATAGGATCCCGATGTATGACAACCACTCTTGTAACCGGCGGCACGGGCTTCATCGGCGCGCAGGTCGTCGATGCACTGCTGCGGCGCGGCGACGATGTTCGTGTCCTGGCCCGCCGGAAGTCTGATCTGCGAACCTTCGAAGGCATTGAGTTTGAGCGGGTGATCGGCGACATCACCGACAGACGAGCGGTGCGGCGAGCGGTCAAGGATGTCGAGAAGGTGTTTCACCTCGCCGGCACAACCTCGATGGCCGTGGGGTCCGGCGACGAGGCCTTCGAGGTCAACGTGGGAGGGACCCGGCTCGTCATGGAGGAGGCGCTCAGGGCGGGAGTGTCCAGGGTCATCCACACCTCGTCATCGGCGGCGGTGGGCCCCGCGGAGCCAGGCGGCGCGACGGACGAATCGCAGGTCTTCACCGCCGGCGACCTCGGGATCGCCTACGTCAACTCCAAACACGAGGCCGAGACCGAGGTCTTCCGCGCCGCGGCTGCGGGTTTGGAGGTCGTGATCGTCAACCCCACCTTCGTACTCGGTCCCGGGCGCCGGGGCGATGCATCCCACAACCTGATCAAGCGGATCCTGCTGAGGCAGATCCCGGCATACATCGAGGGCGGCGTCAATATCGTTGATGTCCGGGATGCGGCGGCGGCGCACATCCTGGCCGACGAAAAGGGAACCTCCGGCGAGCGATACCTGATCGGAGGCCGGAACTTCACCTTCACACGGTTGTTTGCCGACATCGCCCGGGTCTCGGGAGTCGCATCACCGCCGGTCAAGGTCCCGCTCGGCCCGACGCTCGTAACCGCACAACTCGCCGAGAGACTCGGGCTCCCGGTACCGGTGTCCCGTGACGAGCTGGTCGCCGCCTCACAATGGTGGACCTTTCGATGCACCAAGGCGAAGCGCGAACTCGGCTTCAATGCTCGCCCCCATGAGGAAACGCTGGAGGACGCGATCGCCTGGGAGACCGAGCGCCTCGGCAATCGGGTCGGGCGGGCACCGAGATCCGAACCGGTGCTCCGAATGATCGGCAACGCATTCCGTCTCGGTGAGCGCCTCATCCCATGAGTGGGGCTGCCGCGCCCGAGCCGGTGCTCTTCAGGTGCCGGATGCCGACCAACTTCCTCTGCCCCTGCGGCGCCGCAGAACGCAGGCTCCGGCGCTTCGAGGTCGGGCACCGGACCGAGCGCGTCGCAAGGCGTCGTCGCGACAGACCGGAGATCCGTGAGCTGACGAGTCAGGATCGCGTCCCGGTGCTGGTCGACGGCGAGGAGGTGATCCACGACTCGAAACGGATCATCGAATACGTCGAATGGCGATATCGGAGCCAAACAGGCTGAATCGGGGCTCTCGCACGCCCCTTGCTTTATAATCTGAAGCTATGAGCGAGACAACGGAAGCCATCACGATCACCGAAGCAGCAGCGGAAAAGATCCGCACACTGCTTTCGGGCCAGGACGACGGGGACAAGCAGGTTCTCCGTATTGCGGTCCGTGGCGGTGGTTGTTCAGGCTTCCAATACGCGCTTGCCTTCGACAAGGCCAAGGACGATGACCAGGTCTTCGATGTCGACGGTGTCTCCGTAGCGGTCGACAAGACCAGCATGCAGTTCGTCTTCGGATCCGAGGTCGACTACGTCGAGAGCCTCCAGGGCGCCGGTTTCCAGGTCAACAACCCGAACGTCGTTGCAGCCTGCGGCTGCGGCTCGTCCTTCCAGGTCAAGGAAGAGACAGCCGAGCACGCAACGGTATAGCGACCAGGCCCGAAGTCCCGGGCTACTCGCCGATCTGCAGGGGGCCGCTCTGGTATACGGCTGATGCGGCTTCCTCCGGCGCCTCGGCATCTTCGGCCGCGGCGTTCGCGGCTTCGGCAGCCTGCGGTGCCGGCTGCTCGACGCCCAGAGACCTCGCAAGGTCTCCGGATTCGTGCATCTCCTCGACGATGTCGCAGCCTCCGACCAGCTCGCCGTTGACGTAGAGCTGCGGGAAGGTCCGCCAATCGGCGATCTCGCCCGTTGCCTCGCGGAGCGGCTCGAGGGCCGGTAGCACGTCTATCGCGCCGTACTCGACATCCATCGAGTCGAGGACCTGGACGATTCGCATCGAGAAACCGCAACGCGGCGCCTCGGGCGTGCCCTTCATGAAGAGCAGCACCGTGTTTTCGGCGATCAGCTCCTGGACTCTCTGCTTAAGTTCAGTGTCTGCCATAGACAGAGGTTAGCGAGGTATCGATGTCTTCAAGGTCAATGCGTGGATCGCGCCGTCGTCAAAGCGCTCCTTGACCGCGGACTTGACCATCCGGTGCTGGTCGATGGTCGTGAGCCCCTCGAACTGGGGAGCCACCACGCGCGCCTCCAGGTGGTCAAGCGTCCCGGTCTGGTCGAGAACCTCGACCTCCGCACCCGGGAGCGCCGCTTCAATCATCTGCTTGATCTCATTCAGGTCGGCTGCCATCGGGCGAATCTACCTGCCGAGCGCTTCGAGCATCTCTTCGACCCGGACGAACTTGACCCTGGGGCGCCCGTGGGGACCGCCCCGGGTGACCTCGGCCTCGTCGATCGCCTGCCAGTCCTCGAAGGTCACGAAGCGGATCCCGCGCCCGGAAAGCAGAGCGACGATCGAATCGGGATCAGGACTCCCGGGGGACAGCAGGAGGCCCTGCCGGGCGTCTGCGACCAGATGGGTGACGGTCTCCATCGCATCCTTCTTGTTGGTGCCGATCACCCCGGATGGTCCGCGCTTGATCCATCCTGCGGTGTAGTGGCCGATCTTGTGGCCGCCGGCATGGGAGTCGAGCACGCGGCCGGCGTCGTTGAGGACCGTGTGGTTGCCTTCGTCAAATGGGACTCCCGAGAGCGGCACCCCCCGATAGCCGACCGAGCGGAGGATCAGGCCACACTCGAGCCGCTCGCGCTCGCCGGTGTCCCGGGCACGAAGTGCGCCGTCCTCCTCGACCAGCTCGTTGCGCCCGATCACGATCTCCTCGGCCCTGCCATCACCGGTGATCTCGATCGGTGAGGCGAGGAAGCGCAGCACGATCCTTCGACGCTTGCCCGAGCCCTGCCGGCCGGCGAAGCCGCGGAGGATCTCGATGTTCTTCACCGTCGCCTTGCTGCATTCGTCCGATTCGAGGTAGGCGGCGCTGGCCGGGTCGAGCTCGACATCGGCGGGGTTCACGATCACGTCGGCGTCCTCCATCTCACCGATCTCGCGGATCTCCGGGTTGGTGAATGCCGCCTGAGCCGGACCACGTCGGCCCAGGACGACGATCTCCTCGATCGAGCTGCGGTCGAGCGCATCGATCGCGTGGTCGGCGGTGTCGGTCTCGCGGAGCTCGACATCGGTCAGCGCCAGCATCCGTGCCACGTCCATCGCGACGTTGCCATTACCGATCACCACCGCACGCCTGCCGGAGAGATCAAAATCGTGGTCGGCATAGTCGGGGTGGGCGTTGTACCAGCCGACGAACTCGGTGGCCGCGTGGCTTCCGGGCAGGTCCTCACCCGGGATTCCGAGCTGGCGATCAGCCTCGGCACCGAACGTGTAGATGATCGCGTGATAATGGTTCTCGAGATCTTCAACCTCGAGATCGCGCCCGATCATCACGTTGCCAAAGAACCGGAAGCCCTCGCGGGCCGCAGTCTTCTCGTAGACCCGGATCACCGATTTGATCTTCGGATGGTCAGGGGCGACGCCGCCCCGGACCAGGCCAAAGGGGCTGGGAAGCCGGTCGAA
>JBBQZL010000166.1:0-5913 GCA_038207745.1 Solirubrobacterales bacterium | reverse complement strand
GTGCTGCCGCAGCTCGTCCTGCGCCAGGAGCAATTCCACACCTCCGAGTTCATGATCGAGGCGATCAAGCGCGGAATACCGGCGGTCGAGGTTCCGGTGACCGTCGAGCAACGGCTCCATGGAAGCTCCAAGAAGCCTGCCGTCGTCCGATACGGAATCGGCTTCGCGAACGCGATCTTCCGCACCTGGCTCCGCTAGCCCCGACCAACCCCAGGTGGTCGGGACACCAGGCCCCTGAGGCGACTGCCGATAGCCGGATATGTCGCCTTCGGTACCAGGAAGATGGGAACGGCGCCGAAGCGTGGACAGACCTGGACGTTGAGCTTCAGGGTCTTCTGGCAGGTGGGGCACTCGTGCCCGGGCGTCGCCGCTAGCGCGACCCGCAGTTGCGTGACGTCGCGACCATCTTCAGCCTTCGGTGCCGCGGCCTCAAGGTCAGATCGAGGACCCGGCCACCGGAACGGTAGGTCCACGCCTTCCTCGGGAGCGCTCTGCCGTCAAGCAGCAGGCAGCGGACCGGAAACGGGCGCCGGAGCGACTGCAGCGAAGCCTGGACATGCCAGGTCCGGGTTCGCCAGTCGTTGATCTTCAGCTCCCACTGATCGTGGCCCTCGAGGGAGGTGAGATGACCCTTCTGCTCGAAACGATCCCGGCTGGATCCTTGTGGGAAGGCGAGCAGGTTCCGGCTGCCGCCGTTGTCGGCGGGATGGACGATTTCGGGGTCTCCCGAGCCAAATGGGGTGAGGGTATCGACGCCGGCCGGAAGGGTGGTCAGCAGCGAACCAGCCCGAACCATGACCGGGATCTCGCTGGGCGGCGCCGCAATCGTCCTCCACTGGCTGCCACGGATGATCGAGGCCCGCCGGATCCGAAGGGAGCCGTCAGCGGGGAGATAATCGACCGAACGCCAGAGGTTTATCCAGCGGCCATTTGGAAGGTAGAGGCTCCGGTCGGTCGAGCGTGGCTTGATCACCGGCGAGACGAGCAGGTCCGGACCGAACATGTACTGGTCCTCGCGTGCCGAGGCCTTCGCGTCCTGCGGATATTGCAGCGTCAGGTCACGCATGATCGGCATGCCGGTCCTGCGGTAATCGGCGGCGGCGGCCCGGATGTATGGATAGAGCTGGGTCCTGATCTTCGCGTAGCGGCGCCAGTTGGCGATCTGGTCCGGGTCGAGGATCTGCGGTCTGCCGCGGCCGTCGATCTGGAGACCGTCTGATTCGTTTCGCATCACGCCCGAAAAGGCCGCGAATTGCACCCATCGGGAGAGGAGGTCGGATGAAAGCGCATCGCTGAAGATCGAGAAGAAGCCGCCGATGTCCGGCCCCCATACACCCACTCCGGAGAGGCCCATGCTCAGGCCCTCCTGTATGGAGGATCGCAATCCGTCGAATCCCCAGCCGGTCGAGGGATCGCCGCCCCAGACAACCGGGGCACAGGCCGCGGTGCCCGTGTATCCGGAGCGGATGAATCGCAAAACCGGGCGTTGATGAGATTTCGTCTGCTGGTAGGCGGCGCAGTGGTAGTCGCGGGGGTAGCGGTTGTGCATCACCATTCCAGGCGTTCCATCTGAGGAGATTGCGTCCGGCGGGGTGTACTCGCCGAAATCCTCCATCCAGCCGTCGTAGCCTTGGTCGAGCGCCTCATTGAGCAATGCGCCATAGGACTGCCGGGCGCCCGGCGAGGAGAAGTCGAATTGCCCGACGTGGTAGCCGAGGTAGTTGTACTCGTAGGGGTTTCCGTCCCGATCCGCGGTGATCTGACCGAGGGCGGAAAGCTGATCGAAGAGCGGTTGGTAGCTGGTGCACAGCATCGGGTTGAAGTAGGTGGTGATGGCGATACCGCTGTCGTGATAGAGGGCGGTCCGGTCGCGGTGTTCCTGTTCATGGCCGCGTTGACCGCCGCAGGGCAGGTAGTGGGTATAGGTCTGGGCGACCGAGGTCGGCACATCTGCTGCACGCAGGTCGTCCAATGCCTTCTGGTCACCCCCCTTCAGCTGCACCCAGGGGCCGAGGAACCACGGGGCCGGTGCGGGCTGGCGGCCGATCCTGCCGGTCATCCGGCGGAGCACGTCGGCCGGTCGCGGACCGGCAAAGAACCGGATCGAGATCGAGGTGGGCGACGGTGCGTCGGAGGGAACCTGAGCAAGGCCCGGTACGTCGCGGGCCAGTTCCAGGCTCCAGGAATCCGGGCGATCCGTGCCGAGCCGGAAATAGCTCGGCTCGGTGTTGTCGACCAGGACCCCATAGCCGGCGGTCGAAAGCAGCCAGGGCATCGGGAAATAGGTCGCATCCATGCGGTCTCGCATACCCCAGGCCGGGACGAAGTTGGCGATTATCGGGTACTCCCCAGCCTGGTAAGGGCCTTCGCCGACCCAGTTCTCGACATCCTGGCCTCGCTGGTCAACCTTGTCAGAGCGCTCGCCGAAACCGAGATACCTCTCCTTCGGCCGGGCCCGGAACGAGATGCCCAGCGCCTCGACACCGTCGGCCGGCCCGATCAGGTTTGCCCGCAGCCTGATCACCCCGTTGCCTGCGGACGAGAGTTCAACCTCGAGGCCGCGGCCGGGATCCGTGGTATCAAGCCGGCCGATCCAGGTGTGTCCCTCCCATCGGGAGCCGGTTACGCGCGTCGCATGCTTCCATGCGCCCCCGATCCGGAACCCGAGCGTCCCGCTCGGTCCGACGCCCAACCCGGGCCGCTCCCGGAGCACGGGCCTGCGATCCGCATCGAGGAGGCTGAGAGACCAGGGCTTCTTCGTCACCGAGGCCACCAGCGGCCCGCTCGAGACGACCCGCGCCGGGGCTGCGGGGGCGGAGACGGCGGGACTGGGCAGGATCAGCGTGATCGCCGCGCAGAGGGCGGACAGGCAAAGCGCAGGCCAAGCCGCTCCCGGCATCGGGACGTTCGCCACTGTCACGTCCCGTGTACCCCCCCTGAGCGCCATGCCGACGAGCCTAGCGCGTTCCATTCCCAAGATGTGGCAACCCCTCACGCTCCTCTCACCCTTCCCATCTTCCTGGCACCGAAGGCGATACCCACAGGGATCCTTCCCTTGGTCAGGCGGCCAGTGTTGTAGCAGCCGAGGCACTCATCAAGGTCGCGTCGAAGAACTGTGATCTTCGGCGCGAGAGATCTCGCGAAGGGCGGCCTTGACACTCTGCCCCAGGCGTCCGAGGACGGCAAACTTCTTGTTGGAGTCTTCACGACCACGCTGGGTTGTTCCGCAGCTATCCGAGATGGATAACTTCGGACTGATGGTCGAAACGAGGGATCAGCCCTTCTCCAGTCACCTCCCAGCGAAACCCATCCAGATTGATCCAGGCCAACAGGCAACGTCCATAGGGGCGGAATGTGCAGGCAACGACGACTTGAAGGCAGGGTCAGACTTCTGGCTGTCGCACGTCAGAGGGGTCCGGCAGGTAGAGATCAGTGCCGCAGCGCGGGCAGACCTGGACGTAGAGCTTCAGGGTCTTCTGGCAGGTTGGACATTGTCGCTCCGGCTCCACCTTCTCGGAGCGGCTGAGAATCACCGCGATCAGCCCGAAAAGCGGCAGCACCATGCCGACGATGAACCAGATGAAGAAGGAACTGCCCTTCCCCCGGCCGATGATGCCGGTTGCGAGGCCAAAGAAGAATGCGATCACGAGGTATTGCATGGGTTGATCACATTCTCCCGCGATCAATCGTCCAGAGGAACGCGGCCGTCGGCATGGAGGGCGAGACCCTCACCGTCACCCGCTGACCGCTCGGGACTCAAACAAGGGCACCGTCCCGCCTTGGCGTCGCTATGCGACGTCTACCCGGGATGCTTGCATCTCGATGGTCCCCGTGCCTCGGCTTTCGGGGGCGAGTCCGGGTCAGGGCGAGTCTGGATCTGGCTCGGCCAGTGGACGGTGGGAGCCCCCGCCCTTGTGGACCTCGGTGGTTAGCGGACGCGGATGGCCGATCGAGCCGACCTCGGAGATGTCGCGGCGGAAGGGCAGGCTCGCGGTCCAATCGATCACCGCGCGAACCTTTCGCGCCACCCCCGGGATCTGGCTCATGTGGTAGCTGCGGGCCATCCACCAGGCCGGGAAGCCCCGGAAGGTATGTCCCCCGATGCTCCCGACCGCCTTGTAGCGCCCGAGGTTGACGAAGGAGGCATTGCTGCGGTACTCGAAGCGCGCCCCATCACCAACACCAAGCTCGGCGGCGATGTTCCTCGCCGCTACGGGGCCCTGCCTGACCGCATGCTGGGCTGTGGGTGGGCAGATGCCGCCGCGCGGATCGGGTGCCGCGGCGCAGTCTCCGATCGCCCAGACACCGTTCATCCCCTCGACGCGCAGGTACTCGTCGACCGGTACCCGGCCGCGATCGTCGAGCGGCACCGAGAGGCGCCTGAGGCTCGGATGCGGTGTCACCCCTGCAGTCCAGACCACGGTCCTGGTCGGGATCGTCTCTCCGGTCGAAAACCGAGCCGAGCTTGCCGTCACCTCCTCCAGCCGGGTCTGGAGGCGAACCTCGATCCCGCGGCTCCTCAGCTCCCTGATCGCGTATTCGGCGAGCTGCGACTCGATCTCCGGCAGGACGCGATCCGCCGCATCGACGAGGATCCAGCGCATCCCGTGCAGGCGGGCGCGCGGGTAGCTCTCCATCGCGTCAGCCGCGAAATCCTGCAGCTCGGCAAGCGCTTCGAGGCCGGCGTAGCCGCCGCCGATGAAGACGTAGGTCAAGAGCTCCTCGCGCTTCGCGGGATCGTCGGTCGCATTGGCAGCCTCGAGCGTCTCGATCACGTTGTTGCGCAACCAGATCGCGTCAGCGAGGCTCTTGAAGCCGATCGCGTGTTGATCGAGGCCGGGAATCGGCAGCACCCGGGAGACAGAGCCGAGCGCAAGGAGGAGCTGGTCGTATGGGAGGTGCTCCGACTCTCCGTCCTGGGTTCGCAACTCAACCGTCCGGGCTGCCGGATCGTGCGCCACCACAGATCCGATCCGGAGATAGGTGCGTCTGAGGATCTCCCGCAGCGGAGTCACCACATGCCGCGGTTCCAGCGTTCCCGCCGCCGCCTCGGGCAGAAACGGCGTGTAGAGCATGAAGTTGACGTCGTTGACCAGGACCAATCGCGCCGACTGCTTCGGGAGCAATCGCTCGAGTTCACGGGCCGCCATTGCGCCCCCGAAACCCCCACCGGCTATGACGACGTTCCAGGCCACTTCGCCCGACACTACCGAGTCGCCGGTGACTTGACTCCCGAACCCCTCCCTGAGATCGTTCGCTGCGTGCAGGGAGACAGGAAAGCATCAGGGGGTCGGCCGCGCTTGCGCGTCCTGTTGATCCTCGCGGCGCTGGTTCTCGTTACGTCAGCGCTTGGCCCCGCAGGCGTCGTCGCGGCGCCGAACGCCGGATCGGCCGTCGGCCATCGGGTCGCCCGATCGCCGGGCGAGATCCGAAGATTCTGGGACGGCGAAGCGCTCGCGAATGCCGTTCCCGTCGAACAGCTCGACCGCCCCAACGGCCCGCTCAGCTTCACACCGCCCGACACGTCCTCTGCCTCCCGGGCAACCAGGGACTTCGTTCCCGGAAACGTGACGGCCTACCCGCAGCGCGTCCACGGCAAGATCTTCTTCGAGGAGCCGGGGAACCCCGGACTTTTCTCGTGCTCGGGAACGCTGGTCTCTTCGAAACTCCAGAACATCGTGATCACGGCAGGACACTGCGTCTTCAACCCGACCACCGGTCAGTACTCGGCCAACGTCGTCTTCGACCCGGGCTATGAGGCGGGGACCGCACGGCTTGGCTCGTATCCGGCCGCGGGCCTCTTCACGCTCAACGGCTGGAAGGACCAGAGCAGCTTCAGCTACGACATCGGAGTGATTGTCCTCGGCCAGCCGCTCGGAAACACACTCGGCACCCGCGGAGTTGCCTTCAACC
>JBBQZL010000165.1:0-5916 GCA_038207745.1 Solirubrobacterales bacterium | reverse complement strand
GCGGCCCACACGCGTAGACGACCGCGGTCTGGGCGCTGTCTCCGTCGAGCATCGCGCCGAGCAGATCGGTGACGTAGCCGCGGTGCCCGCGGTGGCCGTCCTCGGTCGCGATTGCGATCTCGCAGCAGGCAAAGAGGTCGTCGAGACCACCTGCGTGAGCCTCGTCGCGGAATCCGAGCAGGACCCGGATCGGGACGTTTCGGTCGATCAGCGACCGCCTCAGCATCGCGATCGGCGCGACGCCGATTCCGCCCCCGACCAGGATCGCCCCGGCAGCTTCCGGATTGACCTCCCTCGGGCCCGAGAACGGCTGGCCCAGCGGACCGGTCACCCAGACGTGATCCGCGGCCGAGAGCCCGGCGAAGCGCTCGGTTCCCGGACCGACGACATCGATCAGAAAACCCAGGCTCACGCCGCCGCCGTTGATTTCGGAAACCTCCGCCACCGAGAGAGCCCGGGGCAGAAACGGCCGCTCGCCTCCCTCCCCCCACCCAGACTCCGTGGCCAGCATGTAGAACTGGCCCGCGGCCGGCATGGGTCCATCGGGATCGAGCAGCGTAAAGACGCGGTACCCCCCCGACTCACGGTTCTCGCCGACTTCGCAGAGCCGTCGGCCGAGGGGCGCGGAGACCCGGTCAGTCACAGCCGGCCGGAGCCTTCCCGTGCAGCTCCTGGAGGCTCCGCACCTCGGCCGGACCCTGCATCTGCGCGGTGATCGCGCGGACCGCGGCAGAGGCGCTGGTCATCGTGGTGATGCATGGGATGCCCCGCTTTACGGCACTGGTCCGGATCTCGTAGCCGTCGATGCGGGCACCCGAACCGGTCGGCGTGTTGATCACCAGGTCGCACTCCGACTCGTTGATCAGATCGAGCACATGCGGTGAGCCCTCGGCGATCTTGTTGATCCGGGTCACCGGGACGCCCATCGAGGCGATCGTCTGGGCGGTCCCTCCGGTCGCGACGATCTTGAAACCGAGGTCGTGGAACCGGGCGGCGAATTGGGTCGCCGCCGCCTTGTCGGTATCGGTGACCGTGATGAAGACGGTACCCGCCGACGGAAGCGAGGCGCCCGCCGCGGCCTGCGCCTTGGCAAAGGCGGTAGGGAAGTCCGATGCGATCCCCATCACCTCGCCGGTGCTCTTCATCTCCGGCCCGAGCACCGAATCGGCGCCGGCGAACCTCGCGAACGGAAGCACTGCCTCCTTGACGCTGACGTGATCCCCGAGATCATCGGGAAACTCCATGTCCGCAAGCCGCTCGCCGAGCATGATCCGGCAGGCCACCTTGGCCAGCGGAACCCCGGTCGCCTTGGAGACGAACGGGACCGTCCTCGAGGCGCGCGGGTTTGCCTCGATCACGTGCAGCTCGCCACCCGCGACCGCGTACTGGATGTTGATCAGGCCGATCACGCCGAGTTCGAGAGCCATCTGACGGGTGGTCTCGCGGATCTCCTCGAGCATCCCCTCGCCGAGGCTCATCGGCGGGATCACGCAGGCCGAGTCACCCGAGTGGACGCCGGCCTCCTCGACGTGCTGCATGATGCCACCGATCTTCACGTCAGTGCCGTCGCAGAGCGCGTCGACATCGATCTCGATCGCGTTCTCGAGGAAGCGGTCGAGCAGCAGCAGGTGCTCCGTCGATGCCTTGACATTCGCGTCCAGGTAGGTGGTCAGATCGTCGCTGGAGTAGCAGAGCTCCATAGCCCTGCCGCCGAGCACGTATGAAGGCCGCACCAGCAACGGGAAGCCGACGTCCGCCGAGATCGCGGTCGCCTCCGCTGCCGATGAAGCGGTGCCATAGGGGGGATGTTTGATCCCGAGCCTCTTCAGCATCGCACCGAAGCGCCCGCGGTCCTCGGCCAGGTCGATCGCGTCAACCGAGGTGCCGAGCAGCGGAACGCCGGCCTCCTCGAGGTGGTGCGCCAGCTTCAGAGGTGTCTGGCCGCCGAACTGGACGATCACGCCCTCGGGCTTCTCCTGCTCGCAAACCGCGAGCACGTCTTCGATCGTCAGCGGCTCGAAGTAGAGGCGATCCGAGGTGTCGTAATCGGTCGAAACGGTCTCGGGGTTGCAGTTGACCATCACCGCGTCGCGATCCAGCTCCCTGACCGTCATCGCGGCGTGGACGCAGCAGTAGTCGAACTCGATCCCCTGCCCGATCCGGTTCGGCCCGGCACCAAGGATCACCACGGACGGACGCGATCCCCTTCTCACCTCCGACTCGGCCGTTCCATCCCGGTCGGGGCGTTCGTAGGCGGAGTAGTAGTAGGGCGTCACCGCCTCGAACTCGGCCGCGCAGGTGTCGACTGACTTGAATGTGCGGATCAGGTCCTCATTGCCCTCACCCTCATCAACCAGGAGCTCGAACTCCCGCAGGAACCAGGGATCGACAAGGCAACGCTCCCGGACCTGATCGACCGAGAGGCCGCGGCGGAATGCCTCGAGAATCAGGTCGTAGCGATCAGCGGTCGGGGTCTCGAGGCGGGCAAGCAGCGTTCCGTCATCGCAGCTCAGGTCCGGATGCGAGTCGAGCTCCCTCGACCGCATTGCCTTGGCAAACGACTCTCGGAAGGTGCGGCCCATCGACATCACCTCGCCGACGCTCTGCATGTAGGTCGAAAGCACTCCGTCCGCCCCCGGGAACTTCTCAAAGGCAAAGCGCGGGATCTTGGTGACCACGTAATCGATCGAAGGCTCAAACGAGGCAGGAGTCGCGCTGGTGATGTCGTTGGGAATCTCCTCCAGCGAGTAGCCGACCGCGAGCTTGGCGGCGATCTTGGCGATCGGGAAACCGGTCGCCTTCGAGGCCAGCGCGGAGGATCGCGAGACGCGGGGGTTCATCTCGATCACGACGATCTCGCCGTCCTCGGGATTGACCGCGAACTGGACATTGGAGCCGCCGGTCTCCACCCCGACCGCCCTGATCACAGCGATCGACTGGTCACGCAGCTCTTGGTAGAGCGCATCGGTAAGGGTCTGGGCCGGGGCGACCGTGACCGAATCGCCGGTGTGCACGCCCATCGGGTCGATGTTCTCGATCGCGCAGATGATCACGACGTTGTCGTTGTGGTCACGCATCACCTCCATCTCGAACTCACCCCAGCCGATCACCGACTCCTCGACCAGCACCTGATTGATCGGGCTCGCGGCGACGCCCTCCGCGACAACGGCGAGCAGCTCGGCCTCGTCATGGCCGATCCCGCCACCGTGTCCGCCCATCGTGAAGGCGGGCCTGACGATTGCCGGCAGGGTGATCGTCCCGTCAGCCAATCCCGACTCGACCTCGTCGGGCGAGCTGACCGTCACCGACCACGGGATCCGCAGCCCGGCCTTGTTCATCGTGAGGCGGAACTCCTCCCGGTCCTCGGCGCGGTTGATCGCCGCGTGGTTTGCCCCGATCAGCTCGACGCCGAAGCGCTCGAGCGTCCCGTCGTCATGGAGTGCCATCGCAAGGTTGAGCGCCGTCTGCCCGCCAAGGGTCGGCAGCAGCGCGTCGGGGCGCTCCTTCTCGATGATCTTCGCCACGGGCCCGGGAAGAAGCGGCTCGATGTAGGTGGCTGCGGCGAACTCCGGGTCGGTCATGATCGTCGCCGGGTTGGAGTTGACCAGAACGACCTCGAAGCCGTCCTCCTGGAGCACCTTGCAGGCCTGGACACCCGAGTAGTCGAACTCGGCCGCCTGCCCGATCACGATCGGGCCGCTGCCGATCAGGAGGATCTTGTCTATGTCATTTCGACGCGGCATCAGCGGGCCAGCGCGAGGAAGCGATCGAAGAGGTATTTGGCGTCATGCGGACCCGGCCCGGCCTCCGGGTGGTACTGGACCGTCATCGCCCTGGCCTCGGGAAGGATCAAGCCCTCGACCGTGCGGTCGTAGAGGTTGATGTGCGAGAGCTCGGCGCTGCCGAAATCGGTCTGCCAGGTAACCGGCTCGTCGCTCGGCAACTGATGCTCCCCCGATGGCCCGGCAACCGCGAAGCCGTGATTTTGCGAGGTGATCTCGATCCTGCCCGTCCTCAGATCCTTGACCGGGTGGTTGGAGCCGCGGTGGCCGAAGGTGAGTTTGAAGGTGTCGAGCCCGACCGCACGACAGAGCATCTGATGGCCGAGACAGACCCCTCCCACGGGGCGCTTTCCGATCAGGCCGCGAACGGCTTCGACCACATAGTCGAGAGCGGCGGGATCACCTGGACCGTTGGCGAGAAAGACGAGATCGGGGTCCTCGGCCAGGACATCCGCACTCGACGCCGTGCAGGGCATCAGGGTCAACCTGGCGCCGGTGCCGCGCAGGTCGTTGACCATGCTCAGCTTGATCCCGGTGTCGATCGCGACCACGTGGGGACCGTCGCCTGCAAAGCGGATCGGTTCGTCGTGGGAAACCGCCCGGGCGAAGTCGGCACCGACCATCGAGGGCTCCGCCTCGACCCGGGCTGCGGCCTCGAGCTCGGCAACGTCACCCGTGAAGATCCCACCGCGCATCGCGCCGCGGCTGCGGATCTGCCGGACCAGGGCACGGGTGTCGACCCCGGTGATCGCGGCGGCTCCGCAATCAGCCAGCCAGTCGAGCCACCCACCCTCCGCCGTCGCCGCATCCTCGCCGTTGCGCGCGTCACGCATGATCACGGCTCGCGCGTGGACCCGATCTGACTCCATCGCACCCTCGGAGACCCCGTAGTTGCCGATCATCGGGTAGGTGAAGGTGATGACCTGCCCCGCGTAGGAGGGATCGGTCACCGCCTCCTGATAGCCGGTCATCGAGGTGTTGAAAACGATCTCGCCGGTGATCCCGGAGAGGTCTCCACAGATCTCACCGTCGAATCTGGCACCGTCCTCGAGCAGGACGTAACCCGGGCTCGTGGGGCTCATGCGACACCGATCGAGAAGGTCCGCAATCGATAGGCGACCTGCCCGGCCGCGATAGTCATCTGGACCCTGCCGGTCAACTCCTCACCGGCGCACCAGGAGTTGGATGAGCGGCTCTCATATCCGTCCTCGCCGACGATCCACCGGGCGTCGAGGTCGCAGAGGACGATGTTGGCCTCGCTGCCGACCGAGATCTCCGACCTGGCGAGATCAAATGGCGCCGCGCCGCCGGAGAGCTTTTCGACCACGAGGCCGAGGCTGAGAACGCCGGGGACGACGAGCTCGGTGTAGACAGCCGAGAAGGCCGTCTCGAGCCCTGTCACGCCCATCGCCGCCTGCTCGTACGGAATTGACTTCTCCTCATAGGTGTGCGGGGCGTGGTCGGTCGCAATGCAGTCGACGGAGCCGTCCTTGAGCCCCTCGATCAGAGATTGGCGGTCATCCTCGGTCCTCAGCGGCGGGTTCATCTTGTAGCGCGAGGGGTCGAGCGTCCGGACCGACTCATCTGTACGGCAGAGGTGATGCGGAGACGCCTCGGTCGTGATCCGGACGCCGGCCGCCCTGGCGATCCTGACCGCGTCGATCGACTCACGGGCCGAGAGATGCTGGACGTGTATCCGGGCATCCTCGTATCCGGCGATCGCGGCATCGCGGCCAATCATCGTCGACTCCGAGATAGATGGGACACCCGAGAGGCCGAGGGCCGCGGAAACCGCTCCCTCATGCATGACCCCGGAGCCGGTCAGCTCCATGTCCTCGGCATGCAGCGCGATGTTGCCGCCGCAGAGCCGTTGGTATTGAAGCGCGCGGCGAAGCACCCTGGCGCTCTCAACCGGACCGCCGTCATCGGAGAAGCCGATCGCACCGGCATCGCGCAGCGCCGACATCTCGGTCAGGTCCCTGCCCTCCATGTTCATGGTCACGGTCGCGACGAATCCGGTCGGCACCGATGCCTCGAGCGCAGCACGGGCCCGCAGCGACTCGATGTCGGCGACCGTCGAGACGGGCGGATTGGTGTTGGCCATCGCGATGATTCCGCAGTAGCCGCCTGCCGC
>JBBQZL010000164.1:0-5995 GCA_038207745.1 Solirubrobacterales bacterium | reverse complement strand
ACTGGAAGCTCGATCTCCAGGATCAGGTCAAGCGCGACTTCCTCGACGCCGAAGCATTCGCCGAGTTGATGGGCAGCAGGGGAATCGGCAACAAGCACACCGTCGTTCTCTACGGGGATCGCAACAACTGGTTTGCCGCGTACACGTATTGGTACTTCCGCTATTACGGCCACAACGAGGTCAAGCTGATGAACGGCCCGCGTGAAAAGTGGATCTCCGAGGGTCGCGATACGACAGCCGAGCCCCCGTCGCACCCGCCGATCCGGTTCACGTCAGAGCCCGGTGACAACTCGATCCGCGCCAAGCGCGACGAGGTCCTGGATGCCCTCGACGAGGACACCAGGCTGGTAGACGTCCGCAGTCCGCAGGAGTACTCGGGTGAGCTGATCGCGATGACCGGATACGAGCAGGAGGGCGCCCAGCGCGGCGGCCACATTCCCGGCGCCGCATCGGTCCCGTGGGCGCAGGCGGTCAACGAGGATGGAACCTTCAAGTCCGAAGAGGATCTTCGCGAGCTCTACACCTCCAAGGGCGTCATCGACGACAACGATCCGATCATCGCCTACTGCCGGATCGGCGAGCGCTCCGCGCACACCTGGTTCGTGCTCAGCGAGCTGCTCGGGGAGAGCGACGTCAAGAACTACGACGGCTCCTGGACCGAGTGGGGAAACCTGGTCGACGTTCCGCTTGCCAAGGGTGCCGAGGCCTAGATACGGCCCAGGCGTGCCAGCAGCTCACTGAGAATGCGGGCTGTGGCACCCCAGATCAGGTGCCGGTCCATCTCGAAGGTCGGAGTCCGGACCGGCACACCGCGGCGCACCAGCCGGCGCATCGCATAGGCGCCCGAGAGATCGTCGAGCGAGAAGCGCAGGATCAGCGCAACCTCATCGGGGTTGGGAAACACGCTGGCCCCCTCGCTGACCATGCCGACGAACGGCTGGATCCGGTACGAGGTGACGAAGGTCCCGACCGGCGGCAGGGCGCCGACCACCTGCACATCGGCGGGGTCGAGGCCGATCTCCTCCTCTGCTTCCCGCAATGCGGTCCGCTCGAGAGATTCGTGAGGGCCGTCGCGGCGGCCACCGGGAAATGAGATCTCCCCGGCATGGCTCTTCAGGTCATCGCGGCGCTCGGTCAGGATCACGCCGGGCGTCCCGTGCCAGTCGGCGATCGGGACCAGAACCGCCGCCTCCTTGCCACCGTGCGCGTGCATCGTGTCTGCCTCCTCGAAGGGGAGCAGCACGCTGGTCAGATCGTCAGGTGGGTCGTTCAACTCTCCGGGGATGATGAACGACGACGAACCCCGGGGGGCGGGTCAGATGATCACCTGAACCGTGCCGCCGTCGACCGACCATGCGGCGCCGGCCACATACGAGGCCCGTTCGGAGCAGAGAAAGACGATCGCCGAAGCGATCTCGTCGACCTCGGCGAGGCGTCCGATCGGGCGCTTGGCGCCGGCCCGGGTGATCGCCTCTTCGAGGTCCGCGTCACCGCTCATCTCCCGGGACTGCTCGCCGAGGCCGCCGGGCGCCATCCACATCTCAGAACCTGTCGGCCCGGGGCAGATCGCGTTGACGAGGATTCCCTCGGCGGCATGGCGATCCGCGAATAGGCGGGAGAGCGAGAGCTGCGCCGCCTTTGCGACCGAGTACTCGGGCATCGAGGCCGATGGTCGCTTGCCGGCGGTCGAGCTGACGTTGACGATCCTGCCCCAGCCGCCGGCGCGCATCTCCGGCATCGCGGCCTTCATCGCATGCAGCGGGGCCATCACGTTGAGCTCGTATTGGTGGCGCCAATCCTCGTCTGGGACGTCGTCGAGGTCCCGCCAGCTGGCCGATCCCGCGTTGTTGACCAGGACGTCGAGTCTTCCGAAGTGCTCCAGGCAGGACTCGACCATGTGTTCACCGGCTTCTTCAGCCGTGACGTCGAGAACGAGATGTGCGGCCTGGCCGCCCTTCTCTTCGCCGGCCCTTCCGCACTCGATCGATGCCGCTTCGATCTGCTCGGCGCCACGTGCCACGAGCAGCACCGAGGCACCCTCTTCGCAGAGCATCCTCGACGTCTCGCGACCGATGCCCCTGCTGGCACCGGTGACGATGCACGCCCGCCCGGCGAGGCCGAGATCCACTGGCTAGATCCTCGGCGTCTCGGCGTTCATCGTCATCTTCGCGCCGCTGCTGAGCACCCTGTGAACCGGGCACTTTCCGGCGATCACCCTCAGCCGCTCCACCTGCTCGTCGGTGAGCGCCTTCGGCAGGTGCAGGGTCACCGCGAATGCCGAGGGGACGAATCCTTCGTAGTCCATCTCGACGCTGACCTCGAGCGGCATCAGGTCCCAGCCCTTGTGATCGGCGTACATCTCCATCGTCACCGCGATGCAGGAGGCGAGCGAGGCGGCAAGCGCCTCAGTGGGTGTCGGCCCCTTGTCGGCGCCACCACGCTCCCTCGGCTCATCGATGACCAGGATGTGTGCGTCGTCTATCTCCACCTCGTGTGTGAAGCCCCTTCGGCGACGTGCGATTGCGGTTGCCATCAGTCGGTTCCTCCTCGGCCTTCGAAGACCTCCGGCTCGGCAACGTCGGCAAAGCGTGCCATCGCGAAGAGCAGATCCGAGGCGCGGTTGATGAAGCGAAGCATCGTCTCGTCGGTGACCTCACCGGCGACTGCGAGGCCGGAAATCCGGCGCTCGGCGCGGCGGACGACGGTCCGCGCGACATCAAGCTGTGCGGAGAGCTGGGTGCCACCGGGGATCACGAACTTCGGTGGAAGATCGACGCGGTCCATGTAGGAGTCGATCCGCGTCTCCATGCCCACGACCATCTGATCGGTGACGCGGCTGACGCCCTCCTCGAGACGACCCTCGGCTTCAGGTGCGGTCGCAAGCTCGGCGCCGGCGACGAAGATCTCACTTTGGAGAAGCAGGATATCGGCGGCCAGCTCGGCGTTTTCCGGTCCGCAGATAGCGCGTGCAATGCCGAGTATCGAGTTGGCCTCGTCGAGCGAGCCGTAGGCATCGGTGCGGCCATGATCCTTGGGGACCCGACCGCCATACCAGAGCGATGTCGTTCCGTCGTCGCCCTTCTTCGTATAGATCCTGACCATCCTCAGACCTTAGTCCTACCCACCGGATTGAAGACCATGCCCGAGAGCAGCTTCGGGAAGAAGTAGGTCGATTTTGGCGGCATGATCTCGCCGGCCCCGGCGACCTCGCGAACCTGGTCGACGGGGGTCGACCTGAGGATGAAGGCCGCGTCGTAGGAGCGGTCATCGAGCAGCGCAAGGGTGTCGGGAATGTTTTTCGCGTAGCCGATCCCCCGCTTGGCGGCGATGTCGTCCTCGGTCAGGCCGAGGATCCCCTCGAGGACCATGGTTTCGAGGATCACCGCGTCGAGCTGGCGGTATGCGGCCGACTTGTCGGCAAGGTGCTGATCGAGCTTCGAGGCGTCCCTGAGATGGAGCCGGAAGGCCTTGCGGTGGTGGGCGTCGATGTATCCGAAGACGCCCACACCGTGCTCGGTGGCGGGGTCGAGTTGATCGTCCGGGATCTCCGTGATCTCGAAGACCTCGTGGAGGCCGTCGCGCAGCAGGGCCTGGCGCTCCGGGTCGCCGCCGAATCCCGAGAGCAGGCGATGGGTGGGAAAGACAGTGAGGCCGGGGTCCGCGAGGCCGGTCAGTGCCATCAGGGTGAACTGGTGGTCGCCCTCGCCGCCGATCTCGTCGCGATAGGTGCGGGCGGTCTCGTAGCGGTGATGACCATCGGCGATCAGCAGCTCGGCCTCGGCGAGTTCGCCGGCCACGGCTGCGTGGATCGCCGGGTCGGTGACCTTCCAGATCCGGTTGATCGTCCCGTCTGGATCGGTGACTTCGCCCCAGGGCTCGCCGGTGGTTGCGGGCCGGATGTGCGGCCACGCGTCGCGGGTGGTCAGCGAGAAGATCGGGGATAGGTTGAGCTTCGTGGCGCGGGTCAGGTCGAGACGGTCCTGCTTCGGTCCCGGCTGGGTCCGCTCGTGCGGGCGGATCTTCCCGGCGCCATAGTCCTCGACACGTACCCGGGCAAGGATGCCGTTGCGGGTGTTGGCCGAGCCGTCGGGAGACGTGTACTGCTGTGTCAATGCCCAGAGCGCCGGTTGATCGTCCGATCTGAGCACGCCTTCAGCGATCCAGGCGTCGATCGTCTCGGCCGCATGGCTGTAGGCGTCGCCGTCCGGCGGTGCCTGAGGCAGGTCGACCTCGACCACGTTGTACGGAGAGCGCTCGAGGAGCGCGATTCGCCGCTGAGCATCGATCACGTCGTAGGGAGGAGCGGTCACATCGGCCAGCGAGCTGACCTTCTCGAGGTTGTAGTGCAGCGAGTGGATCGGTTTGACGTCGGCCATGCCGGGAAAGCTAACGGTTCATGCCTGCATTCTTCCGTCCGACGCCGATGCGAACATGCGTTCGTAATGACCCATCCCGCCTACATCAGGGAGAAGGCAAGACAAATGAGACTTGACAACAAGCTGACCGTCGATCAGATCGCCGAGCGCCTGGATATCTCGCGGACGACCGCCTATCAATGGATTGGCGATCTTGAGATTCCCAGGACCAAACCGCGGCCGGAGGCCCGGCGCAGGGCCGCCGAGGCGAACCGCGACCGGGCACAGCTCAAGTGGGACGTTGCCTACAAGGCGGGGACGATCCAGTTCCCTGAGCTGGTTTCCCAGCCGACCTTCCGAGACTTCATCTGCATGTACATCGGCGAGGGTTACAAGAAGGACCGAAACGTGGTTTCGATCTGCAATTCGGATCCGGCGGTGCTGACACTCGCGGAGCGGTGGATGTCCCAGCTCACGAAGCAGCCGATCACATTCGCGTTGCAGTACCACGCCGACCAGGATGTTCCGGCGCTGCTCCAGTTCTGGAGCGAGAAGCTCCCGGTCGAGCCGGGAGCGATCCGACTGCAGCGCAGGTCGAACAGCAACAACCTCACGGGCAGAACATGGAGGTCTCGCTACGGCGACCTCACGATCAGGGCCGGGGACACCTATCTCCGCGCCCGGATACAGGCATGGATGGACATGGTGCGTGCCGATTGGAGCTAGACTCGCCCACATCGGGGTGTAGCGAAGCCTGGTAACGCGCTTGCTTTGGGAGCAAGAGATCCCCGGTTCAAATCCGGGCACCCCGATGCCTTCCGCCCCGCGACGCCCATCAGATCAGGACCCGCGGCGAGGGAGTGGCGGTCTGGTCCCGGCCCGCGTCCTTTGCCGCATACAGGGCGGCGTCGACGTTGCGGAGCAGCTCGTCTGCATCGCTGGGTGCAACCTCCACCACGACTCCGGCGCTCATGCTTGCGGTCGGACTGCCGGGTGCATGGGTCGCAGCAAACTTCGAACAGATCCGCTCGGCGAAGCCCTCCGCCATTTCGGGTTCACAGTTCGGGAGCAATGCGATGAACTCATCGCCGCCCATCCTGGCAACGATGTCGATGCTGCGGGTCTGACCTCGCAGGACATGCCCGGC
This sequence comes from Solirubrobacterales bacterium, assembly GCA_038207745.1. Taxonomy (GTDB): domain Bacteria; phylum Actinomycetota; class Thermoleophilia; order Solirubrobacterales; family 70-9; genus JBBQZL01. Next base: position 493 of record JBBQZL010000164.1, on the reverse strand, counting down.
ACGCGCCAGGACCTTGTCGCCGGCCTCGTGCCCCCACTCGTCGTTGATCAGCTTGAAGCGATCGATGTCAAACGAGAGGGCCGCCACCGAACTGCCGTAGCGACGGGCGCGATCGAGCTCGATCTCGAGCTTCTCCTCAAACCCCCTCCGGTTGAGAAGCTCTGTGAGCTTGTCCATGCGGGCCTCGGTCTCGAGGCGGGCCAGAAGTTCCTCGTTGCGCTGGGCCAGCACTCCGATCACCGTGGCCACGACCCCGATGGAGATCACCACGACCATCCATCGGTCCACATAACTGGCCTGCGACGGAAATGAGAACAGGACGATTGCCTGGACCACGCCTGTCCACAGGACGATCAGGGCGGTTCCCCTCCACCCGAAGAAGAAGGCGACCCAGATCACCGGCCACACATATAGGATCTCGCCGTCACCGGTACCGCTTGCGGTGGCGAGCCCGTAGCCGATCATCGCCACTCCAATCGGACCCACCAGAGTC
>JBBQZL010000163.1:0-6005 GCA_038207745.1 Solirubrobacterales bacterium | reverse complement strand
TGCGGCCACCCGGATCCGCGCATATCAGCCTGACCGCGCGTCGCGCATCAGCCGGAACCGCCGCCGCCAAGCCGATCATGGTCCGCCGAGAGGCGGGCCATCAGTGGTTGGGACTTGACAAACGGAGGGACATATCAGCTGACGTAGCCGCGCATCTCCGAGGCCTCGATCACCCGGTCGACCCCGATCAGGTAGGCCGCTTCGCGCAGGGAGACATGCTCCGTCTCCGCGCGGGCCGACACCTCGCGGTAGGTGCGGCGCATGATTGTCCCGAGCTTGCTGTTCACCTCGCGTTCCTCCCACTCGAAGTACTGGAGGTTCTGGACCCACTCGAAATAGGAGACGACGACACCGCCGGCATTGGCAATCACGTCGGGGATCACGGCGATGCCTCTCTCAACGAGGATCGCATCTGCCGCAAATGTCGTCGGGCTGTTTGCCCCCTCGATTACCATTCGGCAGCGCAGCCTGCCGGCGTTCTGGTGATGAATCGAGCCGCCAAGCGCGGCTGGGATCATCACGTCGCACCCGACCCCGAAGAACTCGTCCGGCTCGAGCCGATCCGCGCCCTCGAACTCGCTCACCTTGCCGCCTGCCGCGGTGAACTCGGTCAGCTTCTCGGCGTCGATACCGGCGTCAGAGTGGATTGCGCCGCTGGTGTCGGCAACCGCAACCATGCGGCAGCCGAGCTGCTGCATTATTCTCGCCGCCCAGGAACCGACGTTTCCAAAACCCTGGACCGCAAAGGTCGCCTCCGACGGGGTGATGCCCAGACTCGGCGCCGCCTCGCGGAACACGTAGGACAGGCCACGTCCCGTCGCAGCTTCGCGACCCTGCGAGCCCCCCAGCGAGATCGGCTTTCCGGTCACGATCGCGGGCGTGTAGCCATGCAGGCGGCTGTACTCGTCCATCATCCAGGTCATCACCTGGGCGTTTGTCCTCATGTCCGGAGCCGGGATGTCGCGGGTGGGGCCGAGGAGCTTCGCGATCCTTGCAATGTAGGAACGAGAGATCTGCTCGATCTCGTTGGGCTGGAGATCTGCAACCGTGCAGTCGACGCCTCCCTTTGCCCCTCCGAAGGGGATGTTCACGGCCGCCGTCTTCCAGGTCATCAGAGAGGCGAGCGCCCTGATCTCGTTGATGTCCACGGTGGGATGGAAGCGGACGCCACCTTTGAAGGGACCGCGGGCACCGTTGTGTTGAATCCGGTGGCCGGAGAAGTTGTGGATCAGGCCGTCAGAGAGTCTGACCGGTATCTGGACCGTCACCTCGCGATAAGGGGTCGAGAACACGGCCCGGAGGTCGTCGCGGGTGCCGAGCCGGTCGCAGGCAGCATCGAAATGGTGGCTGACCGTCTCCAGCATTGTGGCGTGGCGTTGGGTCAAATCGCTCCCTTGCAGCCAGTCTGACACACCGCCTGCGAACCGGCCGACGTCGAAATCGGGAACTGCGCGGCAGAGAATGCCCCGTTCGACTTAGACTCGACGGTGAGGGGCCATAGCTCAGCTGGCAGAGCGCCGCGTTTGCAACGCGGAGGTCGCCGGTTCGATCCCGGCTGGCTCCACTTTCAGGCACTTGCGATCAGACATGGAGAGTTGGCCTGACATCGACTGGGTCTGCGGCGATATGCGACTCGTCGGCCAGGTGGCGCCAACTGTTCGTAGTCACTGGCGTTCGCAGAACACCCGCGGGGTCATGACGGGCGGGCGAGGATTCTCAAGCTCGGTGAGATGAGCGTCACCGGACACGATGCAATCGGCATCTGCGGTGCGAGCGAGGGCGACAAGGTAGTCATCGTCTGGGTCGTCAGTCAGTCCCGGCACCGGAGGCGGATCAGGGAACATGATCGCGCTTTCTGTGAGCGCATCGAGGAGGCCGGTGATCTCCGCACCGCTGATTTCTCGGGAGAATTTGGGTCTTTGCAGAACGCGCTCGAGTTCGGAGATGAGGAGATGGCTGACGATCAGTTCGAAATCATTCGCGGCCCACTTGAGAAGAACCTTTGCCGGGGTGCCGCGCGGTGAAAGGAGCGCGGCGACATAGACGTTGACGTCGAGGACGACGCGTTGCATTCAGTGACGGGCCGCGTGCTGTTCAGAGACGGCCATGCGCATCGCCTCGTCTTCGTCCATCCCACCGTCGGCGGCGGCACGATCGGCAAGAATCGTCCACACCCGTTCGCGGCCCTCGAGTAGTTGCAGGTAGAGCTCGTATGAGAGCACCACCCCTTCGGGGCGCCGCCGTGCACCGATCACCACAGGTTCGGCTTTGGCACCCGCTTTGCGAAAGTCGGCAAGCAACGACGGAAGCTGATCTCGCGCCTCGCGGGTGGCGAGCACTTCGTGAGGCTTACGTTTCATGCAAGTATCCTAACGAATATGTACACGTATGTGTGCCTTTTGCCGCGAACGCCATTCTGGATGCCTCTCCGCGGTACTTCTGACAGGCGCGCGTGGTTTCCGTCGCTAGACTCGGATGATGAGTCCGTCCGCTCGTGAATCTGGCCTGCGAATGCCCGCCGAGTGGGCTCCGCATGAGCGCACGTTGATCGCCTGGCCTGCGCGCGAGGAGGCCTGGCGGGGCACCTCGATCGGGGCGGCACGCGTGAACCATGCCGCGGTCGTCGAGGCGGTTGCCCGGTTTGAGCCGGTGACGCTCGTCGCCAACCCGGAGGACGCCGATGGCGCCCGGAACGCCTGCGCAGGGGACAACGTCGAAGTTGTCGAGCTGCCGATTGATGACTCCTGGCTTCGCGACTCCGGCCCGATCATTGTCACCGGCGCCGATCGTGCCCGCGCCGGGGTTGACTTCAGCTTCAACGCCTGGGGGGAGGCGTTCACTCCATATGACCGTGACGCGGCAATCGGTGGGCGGATCCTCGGCCACCTCGGGATCGAGCGCCACGTCGCTCCGATGGTCCTCGAGGGCGGCTCGATCGCCGTCGACGGTGAGGGAACATTGATCACCACCGAGCAGTGTCTGCTCAATCCAAATCGCAATCCCGGGATGGGCCGCGGTCAGATCGAGCTGATCCTCCGCGACCAACTCGGGGCTGAGCGGATCATCTGGCTCGGACAGGGTCTGGTCGAGGACGCCGATACCGATGGCCACGTCGACAACATCTTTGCCTTCCTGGAGCCCGGGCGCGCATTGCTCCAGACCGTTGCCGACGAGAGTGATCCCAATTGGGACAATGTCGAGGAGAACATTCGTCGCCTCGAGGCGGCGGAGATCGAGGTTGTCGAGTTGGAGCTGCTGCCGCGCACCTCTCGCGACCACGGCGAGTCCGTGGTCATCCCGTACACCAACTTCTATCTATGCAACGGAGGCGCGATCGTGCCGATCAGCGAGGCGGACCCGGAGATGGATTGCGAAGCGATCGGGCGTCTCCAGAAGCTGATGCCGGATCGCGAGATCGTCGCGGTACCCAGCAAGACCCTGGCGCTGGGCGGCGGTGGGATCCACTGCATCACCCAGCAGGTTCCGGTGTCGGGCGGATGAGCGATTACGAGATCATCGATGTCACCGGCCAGGTGCCGGAATCGCCGGCGCGGGTCGATCAGCCGAAGCGCCGGCCGTTCCGGATCGGCCTGGTCCAGCAGTCCTGGCGCCCCGACCCCGCCGAGCACGAGGCGGCACTTGCAGAGGGGATCAGGATCGCGGCCGATCGCGGGGCCCGGATCGTCTGTCTCCAGGAACTCACCCTCTCTCCCTATTTTGCGATCACCCCGGACGCGGTTGCAGAGGCCTCGGAGCGCGCCGAGGAGATCCCGGGCGGTCCGACCACGGAGTTCGCAGCCCGGATGGCCGCGGAGACGGGCGCCCACGTCCATGCCTCGCTCTACGAGCGCGCCCACGATGGCGGCATCGGCTACAACACGGCGATCGTCGTGGCGCCCGGCGGTGAGCTGATCGCGCGGACCCGCAAGATCCACATCCCGGTGACCGCCGGCTACTACGAGGATCAGTACTTCCGCTCCGGGGATTCCGGGTTCCCGGTGATCGGGGTCGAGGAGGCGAAGTTCGGCTTCCCGACCTGTTGGGACCAGTGGTTCCCGGAACTCGCGCGCGCCTACTCGCTGGGCGGCGCCGAGGTGATCGTCTACCCGACCGCGATCGGGTCCGAGCCCGACCATCCCGGCTTTGACACAGAGCCGATCTGGGAGCGCGTCATCGTCGGAAACGGAATCGCCAACGGCACCTTCATGGTCACGATCAACCGGATCGGTGGGGAGGGACCGCTGCGCTTCTACGGCTCGTCCTTCATTTCCGACCCCTACGGTCGCATCCTCGCTCAGGCTCCCCGGGACGGCGAGGCCGTGATCGTCGCCGACCTCGATCTTGATCAGCGGTCCGATTGGCTGACCCTGTTTCCGTTCCTGGACACTCGCCGGCCTGCCAGCTATGAGCCGTTGACCGCCGACCCGGGATCGTCCAGCCCGTCCTAGCTCCCGCGGCTTCGATCAGTGGCTCTTCGAGCCCTGCCCGATCGGCTTCAGGATCTTGAGAGAGGACGTGGCTGAGGCGACGTTCGTGCCGCCGGTCTTGATCGTGGCGGTGAGCTTGTGGATTCCGCGTGGAGATCCGCGAGCCGGCCTGACCTTGAAGGCTCGCCCGGTTGAATCACCCGGCACGATCGGGCCGATCGGCCGGCAGCTCTTTCCGATCACGGCGATGCGCTTCGGAGCAGAGATGCAGACCCTCGAGGCGACCGAGGTTCGTTCACCACGGTTGCGGGTCGTCGTCATCAAACCGGCGGTCTGCCCGGGCCTGACCATGCGCAGCTTCGGCCCCAGGTTCAGTGCCAGTCTCGCCGGCAGCGGGCCGGGGTCCGGGTCGGGATCGGGCGGCGGGTCCGACGGGTTGGGTGTGGGTGTCGCGACGCCGTGTCCCAGCCAGATCCCTCCGGGTCCTCTGAGGTGGGACTCGTAGGTCGGACAGAGGCCCGTCGTACCGATGCTCGAATAGCCGGCCCAGGCCCCGGCGATGGCGCCGGGGCTGTCGATCGAGCCGACCGGGGAGAGTGGCGTGCCCGGGTACGGCTGGGCGGTCGAGGTGCTGACGTTCGCGTCGAAGGTGATGTCGCAGGTCACGCCATCGTTGGAGATCTGCACATTCAGCGGGATATCCAGGCTGATCGTGCCGCTCAGCGAATCGAAGTTGCCGGTGACCGGGCCGGTGGCCGAGAGGTGGAAGAAGTGGGGGAATGGCTCGTTGACGTAGGTGTCCGGGAAGTGAGCGCCGGCCGCGTCGACGCTGAGGTTCCCGTTGTCCATCTGCCCGTCGAATGTCGCGGCTGCGGCATCGGGGGGAGCGAGATAGAAGAGCGAAATGCCCCGATCGCCGCCGATGTCGAGCAGGCCGCTCTCGAATTCGAGATGGAACGGAGGGGGCGTGGCAGATGCGGCCGGAGCGAGCGCACCCGTTGCGAGTGCGCAACAGACGAGCAAAGAGCCGATCAGGCGAACCCCCATCCGCACATCGTACGCATGCCCCGGCGGTGGCGGGCGACGAACTGGCGATCACTCCTGTCGGGACTCGGCTCTGGCGCCGGCCGCGAGAAGCTGCGGAACCTGATTGATCGGGTCGGTCGAATTGAGCAGCACCACTCCAAGGTGATGTCCCCCGATCTTCTGGGTGATCACGTAACAACGGCCGGCGGCATCGGTGAGGCCGGTCTTGATCCCCGTGATCCCAGGGTCGCCGCGGAGCAGGAAGGGATTGATGTTGTAGAGCTCCAGATGCCCTCCCTTGATCGGGAAGGGCAGCTTGACGTTTCTCGTCGAGACGATCTTGCGAAGCCACGGGTTTGCGAGGTCCATCCGCGCGAGCGTGGCGAGGTCGAGCGGGCAGGAGTAGTTGCCCCTGTCGATGATCCCGCTGGAGCTCGCGAACCGCGAGCAGCGGAGGCCGAGGCGCTTCGCGGACTCGTTCATCCTGCGGACAAAGCGCCCCTCCGTACCCGCGTCGTGCTCGGCCAGCGCGATTGCCGCGTCGTTTCCGGA
>JBBQZL010000162.1:0-6107 GCA_038207745.1 Solirubrobacterales bacterium | reverse complement strand
TGCGCAACTACCAGAACAACGGCGTCTTCGTCCACGGAACTCCGGACCCTGACTTCGGCAAGATCGCGCCGGTCAACGGCAAGTACCCGAAGTCCGATTGCCACGACTACCTGATCAAGAATGTCTGGGCCTCATACAACCGCTCCTACGGGCTCTACGCATTTGACTGCGTCGGCGGCCGGATGACCGGAACAAGGGGATGGGGTCATGGCGACTCGGCCTGGTACATCGGCCAGACACCGCCGCAGAAGAAGCCGGTCTGGTCCTCGATCGATCACTCGGTGGCCTACGAGAACGTGCTCGGATACTCGGGCACCAATTCGCGCTACACCAACCTGCACGACAACGACATCTTCAACAATGGTGTCGGCATCGTGCCGAACACGCTCAAGTCAGAGCGTTACTGGCAGACGTCTGACGGGATCATCGAGAACAACAAGATCTACTGGAACAACTTCAACTACTTCGCCCGCAAGTCGAGTGTCAGGACCGTTTCAAACGGTCTCGGGCCGAACCCGCTCGGGCCGGGCGTGCTCAACTACCCGACCGGCGTCGGTGTGGCGATTTTCGGCGGCGATGGCTGGAAGATCCGCGACAACGACGTATTCGGCAACTGGGAGTGGGGCATCGCCACATTCTCGGATCCGTTCACCCAAGAGACCGACGAAGCCTCACCGTTGATCGGCATGAGCAAGAACAACCAGGTCACCGATAACCGGATGGGCAAGAACGGCGCGGACCTGAACGGGCGTGACCTGTTCAGCGATGGCTCCGGACTCGCCAACTGTTTCCAGGGCAACACCAATACCGCTGGTCTCACGTTTGCAGAGGATCCTGCCCACGGCTACCAGCATGCTGACCTGTACCCGAGCTGCCCGGGCACCAATGTCGGCAGCGGCGTCGGAGCAGGAGACCCGGTAAACCAGCTCAATACTCTGCTTAACCATGTGGCAATCCAGCCGCCGTGGCGACAGCAGTGTGACTGGACCGTCACCCCCCACGAGGCAATCTCGGGACGTACACCGCTGATGGTCGAGTTGACGCCTGACCCGGCATTCCCGGCCGATCCGGAGAAGAGCGAAGACCTGGCGCTTTGTCCATCATGAACTCGATCAAGAAGGCTCCACCCGCGGTGAACTCGATCAAGAAACGACTCACACTCCTGGCTCTCCTGGTTGTCCTGGCCACGGTTGCCGCTTCTGCGGCAACCGGTGGCCCGGTTGCCGGCGTGCTCGGTATGTCCGAGGCATCGGCTGCGAAGTCGAAGCCCTGCAAGAAGGCTGAGAAGGCGGTCAAGAAGAAGTGCAAGAAGGGCAACACAAAGGCCTGCAAGAAAGCCAAGAAGCAGAAGAAGCGGAAGTGCAAGAAGCCGGTTCCGAACGGACCGACAAAGACCGTCGGTGTCTTCGACGACTACTACGGTCCGGATAAAGTCTCGATCAAGGCCGGCAGCAGCATCAATTGGGTCTGGGACAACGAAAACCTGGACTCGCACGATGTGGTGCTCGATAGTGGTCCAAAGGGAGTCAGTATTCGTCACTTCAGTTCCCCCGGGACCTACGCGATCAATGCAAAGTTCAAGCGCAAGTTCACCACGCCGGGTACCTATAACTTTTACTGCTCGATCCATTCGACGATCATGCGGATGAAGGTCATAGTCAAGAAGTAGGTGCTGAGATGATGGGAAACGGGCCGATTGGACGGCGAGATTTCCTGGCCGGCGCCGGTGGTTTGTTCCTCTGCACGCTGGGTGGGCAGAAGGTCTTCATGAACAAGGAGGCCGACCTGCCCGCCCTGGCGTCAGACGTTCCGGTACCGCCCAAGGTGCTTGCCGCCGATCGAAACGGCGGGATCCAGAACAGGAGCCAGGCGAGTTCCATTCTGGCCCGCAACGGGGGCCAGCGCCGCGAATACTGGATTCGCGCCGAACCGGTCAAGTGGAACATCGTCCCGACCGGGCGCGACCAGATGATGGCGAAGAAGATCAAGGGCAAGAAGACATTTACCGCCTTTGCCTACCGCGCCTACAGCGCTGATTTCGCGGTTCCACTCGGACCCGCGACGATTCCCGGTCCGCTGCTCGAGGCGGAGGTCGGTGACACGATCGTGGTCAACTTCCAGAACAAGGTCAACGTGCCAGTGACGATGCACCCACACGGGATCTTCTACGCCAACGAGATGGACGGTGCCTACAAGGGCAAGTTCACCGACCCGAGCGGGTTCGTCCAGCCTGGCCGGAGCTTCAAGTACGTCTGGGAGGCGAACCCAGGCACCGCGGGACTCTGGCACTACCACGACCATGGGCCGATGGATCCTGTACCGGTCTTCAAGGGGCTCTTTGGACCGATGATGATCCGCGAGCCGGGGGCACTCCAGGCCGACCGCGAGTTCTTCCTGTTCTTGCACGGCCTGAGCCCGGTCGCGACCGGGCTCCGCACGAATTTCTCCTGCATCAACGGGCGCTCCTACCCCGGCAATACGCCGACCCTGACCGCCAACGTCGGAGAGAAGGTCGCCTTCAACGTGATCGCACTCGACAACGACTTCCACACCTTCCATGTCCATGGCCACCGATGGACCGATCCGGACGGTTCGGTGATCGACAATCGCACCCTCGGCCCTGCCGACACCTATCGGATCGAGTTCACCGAGGACAATCCCGGCCGCTGGTTCTACCACTGCCACGTTTTCACCCACCTCCATATGGGCATGAACGGCTGGTACATAGTCTCGTGAGCAGGCGCGGCAGAGCCGTCGCCGTGGTCTGCCTCGCGGTTGCGGGGGTCATCGCCTCCGCATCGATTGCCTCGGCGGCAAACACGCGGCTGCAGATTTCGGACTACCGCTGGAGCAAGCCGGAGATCCACGTCGATCTGGGCGAACACGTGACCTGGTACTGGACGGGCCCTGACACGGTCCACTCGGTTACCGGTGAGTCCGCAAACGCACTTCAATGGGATTCTGACCCGAACACCAATTCGCCAATTCATCCGGTTGGGGACAGCTACGCCGTCACCTTTCAGAACCCCGGCACCTATGTTTTTCGCTGCAAGCTCCACTCCACGGTCAGGGGAGAGGTGATCGTCTCCGGCAATCCGGGTGATCCGGTCACAGAACCCGATCCGATTCCCGAGAGCAACGTCGATCTGGAGCCGCCGGCTCCCGAAAAGCTGCGGTTGACCCGATCGCTCTTCAAGAAGAAGACGGGCATGACCGTCAACATCGACGAGGCGGGCAGTATGGACGTCGACTACTTCCATGCGCTCGGCCACGGCAGGCGTCGCTACGCCGGATACAAGGAGTGGTCGACCTACATCGGCATAAACAACGTCACCTTCGGCGATCGGACCAAGCACTTCAAGCCGAAGCCGGGCAGGTACGTCGCGATCTTTCGTGCCACAGACATGTCCTTCAACACCAGCAAGCCCCAGCGGGTCCGGTTTGAGATCCGCAGGTAGCCGGCTGTTCCGGCCTCAGCCGGCCGACGAGATGATCTCCAGGACGTTTTCGGCGTGGCGCTCGATGAATGCCGGTCCGACGCCACGGATCTCTGCGAGGGCGGGTTCATCCCCCGGCCTGGTCGCGGCGATCGCCTCGAGAGTCGCGTTGTTGGCGACGGTGTAGGCGGGTTTCTCGCCGGCCGCGGCCATCCGCCACGCCTTCAGCTCCTCAAGCAGTCTGATGTCCGATTCCGAGAGGTCGAGAGTGGGGGCACCGTTCCTGCGCCCGGTCTTGCCCTTGCCCCTGCGGGTCTTGGGCGGCGAAAGCGTCGCCGGATCGGGAAGCCAATCAATCGGGTTGCAGATGTCGCAGCAACGGCCGGTCGGCTCCGGCTCGCTGAGGTCGCCGAAGTGTCGCAGCAGACTTCGCCTGCGGCAATCGTCCGACCATGCGAATGCCTTTATCGCATGGTAGGAGTTCCACGCACGGTCGCTTGCGACGCGACAGGCGGCGGCGAGCTCGGTCGAGCTGACGCTGCTCGCCAGGGTGACACTCAATCTGCCGCCCGGCGCAGGGTCGAGGCGCAGTGCCCCGGCACGCTCGGCGACCGCAAGTCTGACCCGCTCACGCTCGTCACGCGGGTTTTCGGTGATCAGCTCACCACCGGGCCCGGCCTGCTCACGCAGATGCCGGAGCTGGGCAAGTACCGCTTCCGGGTCGACTTCGCGCTGCTCGATGAAGCGGATCAACCTCCCGAGATCGGCACGCATCGCGAGCAGCACCGCCCGCGCGGGCAGGTCGTCACGTCCTGCTCTCCCGGCCTCCTGGTAGTAGGCCTCGACGCTCGTCGGGATCGCCCAGTGCCAGACCGACCGCACATTTTCCTTGTCGATGCCCATCCCGAATGCGTTGGTGGCAACGACCACCTCGAGGTCTTGCTCCATGAATCGGTGCTGTGCCGAGGCCCGCTCATCCGGGTCCATGCCCGCGTGGTATGCGCCGGCGACGATGCCGTCCCCGCGAAGTGTCTCGGCGACCTCCTCGGTGTCACGACGGGTGCCGCAGTAGACGATCGCCGGGCGATTCTCCGGATCCGAGAGAGCGTGGATCAGCAGCGCCAGCTTGCGCCCCTTGGAGCCGTCCCCCTCGAAGGGGACGATGTCGAAGGAGAGGTTTGGCCGATCGAAGCCCGAGCGGATCATCAGCGGATCGCTCATCCCGAGCCGCGTCCGGACCTCGTCAGCCACGGCCTCTGTGGCGGTGGCCGTGCAGGCGATGACCGTGGGCCGGCCGAGCCGCTCCAAGGCCCGTGGCAACCGCAGATAGTCCGGCCGGAAGTCGTGTCCCCACTCGGACAGACAGTGGGCCTCGTCGATCGCCATCAGGTCGACCTTGCGCTCGGCGATCGCGTTGAGGAAGACCGTGGAGCCGAATCGCTCCGGTGAGCAGTAGAGGATCCGTGCCCTGCCGTCCCGGATCTGCTCGAGAACATCCCGGGTCACCTCGTCGGAGAGTCCCGAGGCGAGCATCGTCGCCGGATGACCGCCCCTGTTGAGCCGACGGACCTGGTCCGACATCAACGCGATCAGCGGGCTGACCACGATGGTCAGATCGCTGGTTGCAAGTCCCGGCAGCTGATAGCAGAGGCTCTTGCCCCCGCCGGTAGGCATCACGACGAGGGCGTCGCGTCCCGAAAGCGCGGCCTCGACGGCCTCACGCTGACCGGGCCGAAACTCGCTGTAGCCGAGGTGGGCGAGCAGCGCATCTGGCTCTGGTTCGCCGTCAAAGAGCCGGTAATCCTCCGCTGGCGCGTCGAGATCCTCCAGGCCCTGGAGCGCCAGCATCGCCTGGGCGCTCTCTTCGGATTGGACCTTGTTTCGGGCAAGCGTCACCGTGACAGGTTAGGGCCGCCGGTGGACAGCCGCGGATACCCCCTACGGCAGGCTTGCCAGTCCGTTGTATCCGCCGCCAAAGCAGGCGTTGGTCCCGCAGACATCAGACGGGTCGATGAATCCATTGGGCCGGAACAGCGTGTCCATCATCGACTCGACACCTGCCGCGCCGCGGGGCGCTCCGTGTGGATCCTCACCGATGCGGTTTGCCGTATTGGTGAACGGCGGCGGCGGCGTCCCGATCGAGTGACCCTGATTAGCCGGGTTGTCTCTGACGGGGCCCGCATCGAAGTAGAGGATCGACGAGCCCGTGTACGGACCGTCAGGCATGCAGTCGATACCCCAGAGCACGTCCATATCGGGCCAGCGAGCAGGCTCGACCGCCGGGCAATGCGTCTTGAGGTCGAGAGTCCGGGCCTCAACCTCTGATGCCAAGTTGGTCACCTGATGATCCCCGAGCGCAATGTGCAGCGAGACCGTATGCGCCGGCGTGTCCGGCAGCGGGTTGTCGGTCATCCGATTGACGTAGCCGTTCGGCTCGCCGCGGTCCCAGACCATCTGGATCAGCGAGAGGATCATCGGCATCTGCAACTTGTCGTCGTAGACCGCGTTGATGACCAGGCCGAACTCGTCGTAGTCGACCGATCGGGGCAGCAGCACCGAGTAGTTCATCGATCCGACCAGAAGTGCCGACTTGGTGAAGTCGGGCGAGACCGCGGTCAGGGCACCGCCCATGATCCCGCCCTGGCTTGCACCCACGTAGTAGTAGGTCGC
>JBBQZL010000161.1:0-6155 GCA_038207745.1 Solirubrobacterales bacterium | reverse complement strand
GATCGATCGGCAAGCGCTATCGCCGCCAGGATGAAATCGGCACCCCGTGGGGGATCACCGTCGACCACCAGACCATGGAGGACGACACAGTTACCCTGCGTGACCGCGACTCGCTCGAGCAGGTCCGGGTACCGATCGAGGGCCTGGTCGACGAGATCGCCCGCCGGCTCGATCAGGATTGGCAGAGCCCGAAAGTCAGACCAGCGGAGGATCAACCCTCCAGCAGGTAGACCGCCCCCACCGCGAGCAGGTTCGCCGCCAGGCGGGTGTGGCGCGGAGCGGGGCGGCCGTCCTCGTCGAGGAGGACGCGTTTGGCGATCCGCATCCCCTGGTCCGAGGCGAGGAACTCGAAGTCCCTGAGCGTGCAGAGGTGGATGTTCGGGGTCTCGTACCAGGTGTATGGGAGCGAGCGCGTGCTTGGCATCCGCCCGTGGGCGGCGAGATCGAGGCGCAACCGCCAGTGGGCGAAGTTGGGCAGGGAGATCACCTGCCTGGTTGCAACCCGGCGCATCTGCTCGAGAACCTGCGCCGGATGGCGAACCGCCTGCAGGGTCAGCGAGAGCACGGCGCAATCGAAGGATGAGGCCTCGGTAAGCTCGATCTCGGTTTCCAGATCTCCCTGGGTGACCGGCACGCCACGCGCAATGCAGGCGTGGAAGTCCTCGACGTCGCGCTCGATCCCGAGCCCCGAGCATCGCTGGCGGGTGATCAGGTGATCGAGCAGCTCGCCCTCACCACAGCCGAGGTCGAGGACGCTGACACCCTCGCCCACCAGGCTGGCAACGACATCGAGATCGGGACGCATGCTCAGGCCTCCGTCGCCGTTGATTCGCCGGAGAGCTGATCGATGTATCCCGCGATCGTCCGGTGGTACGCGGGCACCGGCATCAGGAACGAGTCGTGACCAAATGGCGCCGAGATCTCCTGATACGTCACCGGGGCCCCCGCGACCCTCAGCTCCTGGGTGATCTCGCGGGCGTGATCGCTCGAGAATCTCCAGTCGGAGTCGAAGGAGAGGACAAGAAACTTCGTGTCGCCGGCGGCGATCTTGCGCTGCATCCCGACCGGATCGCTGAAGGGGTCGAAGTAGTCCATCACGCGGGTCAGGTAGAGGTAGGTGTTGGCGTCGAATCTGCCGACAAACGAGGCCCCCTGATGGTGCAGGTAGCTCTCGACTTCGAAGTCGACCTCGAATCCATATCGCGGCGCGCTCGCGTCCTGGATCCGGCGCCCGAACTTCTCCCGCATCGACTCTTCCGAGAGATAGGTGATGTGGGCGAGCATCCGCGCCAGGGCGAGGCCCCGATCCGGGCCGTTTTCGAGCTCGTAGTAATCGCCGTTCGCAAAATCGGGGTCGCGCATGATCGCCTCCCTGGCAACGGCCGAGAAGGCGATGTTCTGGGCGGAGAGGCGGGCCGAGGCGGCCACTATCAACCCGCCCGCCAGCTCGCCGGGATGGTCGAGAGCCCACTGGAGTACCTGCATCCCGCCAAGTGAGCCGCCTATCGCGGCGAGCAGCCGGGTGATGCCCAGATGGCGCAGCAGGGCGCGATGCACCGTGACCAGATCCCGGACCGCGAGTTGCGGAAAGCGCAGACCGTAGGGCTTGCCGGTTGCGGGATCAATCGACCCCGGACCCGTTGTGCCCTTGCAGCCGCCGAGCAGATTCGCGCAGACGACAAAGTGGCGGCCGGTGTCGAGCGGGCGACCCGGGCCGATCAGGTTGTCCCACCAGCCGGGTCGGTCGGCGCCCTCGTGTATCCCTGCAGCGTGGGCATCGCCCGACAGCGCATGGCAGACGAAGACAGCATTTGAGCCGGCATCGTTGAGCGTGCCGTAGGTCTCGTAGGCAACCTCGACATGCTCGAGCCGGGCACCTGAGTCGAGCACCAGCGGGTCGTCGCTGTCAAAGACGACCGCCCGCTGGGTCTCAACCCGGCCGATACCTTCGCCCTCCATGGCTCCTAGCTCTTGCCTGCCTTGGCAAGCGCCTGATCGAGGTCGGCGACGATGTCGTCGATGTGCTCGATTCCGACCGAGAGACGGACCATGTCCTCCGGGACGCCCGCCAGCGAGAGCTCCTCCTCGGAGAGCTGCGAGTGGGTGGTCGTCGACGGATGGATCGCCAGTGACTTCGCGTCCCCGATGTTTGCAAGGTGAGAGAACAGCTCGAGGCCGTCGATGAACTTGCGACCTGCATCGCGGCCGCCCTCGATCCCGAAGGCGACGAGCGCCCCGTTTCCGCCGTTGAGGATCCGCTTCGTGATCTCGTTGTCACCCGAGCCCTCGAGCCCCGGGTAGTTGACCCAGCTGACGCTGTCATGCGACTTGAGATGCTCGGCGACCGCGAGAGCGTTCTCGCTGTGGCGCTCCATCCGCAGCGCCAGGGTCTCGATCCCCTGCAGCAGCAGGAAGGCATTGAAGGGCGAGAGCGCGGCACCCATGTTGCGGAGCAGGACGGTCCGCGCGCGCCCGATGTAGGCCGCCGGCCCCATTGCGTCCGACCAGACGACGCCGTGGTAGGACGGGTCCGGCGTGGTCAGGCCCGGGAACCGCTCGGCGTGGGCGGCCCAATCAAACTTGCCTGAATCGACGATCAGCCCGCCGATCGTGGTCCCGTGGCCGCCGATGAACTTGGTGGCCGAGTGGACGGCGATGTCGGCACCGTGGTCGAAGACACGGCAGAGGATCGGGGTGGCGACCGTGTTGTCCATGATCAGGGGCAGACCCTGCGCGTGGGCGGCATCGGCCCATGCCCGGACGTCGATCACGTTGAGCTGCGGGTTGCCGATCGTCTCGGCGAAGACGAGCCTGGTCCGATCGTCTACGTGCCCGGCCAGCGAGTCCGGGTCCTCGGGATCCACAAAGCGAACCTCGATCCCATACTGCGGCAGCGTGTGCGCGAAGAGGTTGTAGGTGCCGCCGTAGAGGGTCGACAGGGCGACGATGTTGTCGCCTGTCCTGCAGACATTGAGCACCGAGTAGGCGACGGCGGCCTGACCGGAGGCCAGGGCAAGCGCGGCCACTCCACCCTCGAGCGCGGCGATCCGCTCCTCGAGGACGTTCCAGGTCGGGTTCATGATCCGCGAATAGATGTTTCCCGGGACCGAGAGCGCAAACAGATCCTGCGCGTGCTGGGCGTCATCGAAGGTGAATGAGACCGTCTGGTAGATCGGCACCGCGCGGGCGTTGGTCGCCGGGTCCGGCTCCTGTCCGCTGTGGAGCGCCATGGTCTCCGGACGTGGATCTGAGGGCTGTTGATCGCTCATGTTTCTCCTGTCGGTCTGCTGAGTTGACTAAGTCTGTCAGGCTAATCGGGAATGCTCGGGAGAGCCGTGGCCTGGGTCACGATCCGACCTCCGTCATCGATGGCCGAGACAAGCATCCTGGCACCCCGGAGTTGATCGCGAGTTCGCAGATCTATCGACCAGGCGTCGGCCCCGGTGGCGATGAACGAGAACGGATGTCCGCAGTCCGGTGATTCGGCCAGCCGACCGGAGGCGCTCAGGAATGCGCAATCCCCGCCATGTCGTCTGACGACCGCGACCTGGACACGCTCGATCGACCCGCAGCCACCTGGGTCAGCGGTCCCCGAGACGGTCAGCCTTCCACCACTATTGGCAGGCGAGCCGGTGACCGAAACGGCCGGCCGGGTGCCGTCCAGGCAAGAGCCGGGGGCTACAAGGCCGGTGCCCGCCAGCGGAAGCGCATCGATGGCGGTGTCGGGCCCGGGTTGTGGTCCCGCCATCTCCAGCCCATCTGCCGGCGCCTGTGATCCGCGCGCCACCTTGCCGACGCGACCCTCGAAGCCGAGGTCGGCGATCTGAACCTGACCGCGCTTGCGGCCGCGAACCCCGAAGTGAATCTCAACCGATCTGAGATCCGTGAGGTCAACCCGCTTGAATCGCTTCAGCGGGACGCGGATATCGCTGAGGATCAGCTGACTGACCCGGTCGCCAAAGGGGGTGCGAAGCGCCGATGAGTTGCGCTCCGCGGGCACCGAGGCGGCGTTGCCACTGTGGTCGACAAGGACCAGGTTCATGCGCTGGCCGCCTGCCGACGGATTGCGGGCCGCTCTCGTGACCACCGCCCGCATGACCAGATTGCGATATCTGCCCACGTTCCGCCGCTTACGGGGAATCAGCGCCCTAAGCAAGGACCGTTGACCCCAGGTGATCACGAGCTGCGGGGTTGAGGAGCGGTTGATCTCCGATTCGTCGGAGCCCTGCCCACCCGGGCAGCGGCGTTTGATCTTGATGAAGTTGATCGGCGTCGGGTCACACCAGCCGAGGTCCAACTTGTGCGCGCGGATCGCGCCGCCAAGGGCGTTGCGCCGTGTGGGGCGCGGCCTGGACGGCCCGATGAGCCTCAGCAGATGCCCGCCCGGAGGGACGTATGAAGTCCGGACCAGCGTCCTGCAGACCGCCTTCGGGTTGCGCGGACAGGTCTTGCGGGGCAGCGAGGATCGGCTGATCAAGCCGCTGAAACGCTGTTCGTTACCGACGAAACGGCGCAGAAACGTGCTCATCAACGTGATCCCCGCCCGCCGCTCCTCGGGAGCTGTGAGCCGGATCGAGGTGCGCCTCCGCGCACCACACGCGCTATCCAGATCCGTGGACATTCCAAGAGCGGAGTCGTCCTCGGTCCACACGGTGTTGAAGTAGTTGTGGTTGGCACCCTCGACCAGCCACTGGACCTTGGCAAAGCTGCCGCCTTTTCGCTGGTGGGTGACCTCCTCGTATGTGTGACCTCCCTCGAGGTCATATACGTCGCCGTCGCAGGCTGGAAGCACCTCCGCGAGATTGGTGCCGCCACGGCGGAACGGGTTCAACTCGGTGGTCCTTGTCGGTGCCAGGGCGACGACGCCCTGAAGCGGATAGACGACATGCCGTCCCTTGTTGAAGGCGATGAACTGGGTGACTCCATCGCCGCCGCGCGAGTGCCCCATCAGACCCACCCTGCTCAGCTTCAGATGGCCGTTCAGCTTCTTCCCGATCGTGTGGCCCGGTCGTCCGGGCTCGACGGGGCCAGGCTTTCTGTTCCACCTTCGGAGCAGGTCCAGGGTCGCCCCGACCACCTGCTCGCGGGCGCGATTGCCACCGTCCTTTGCCCAGCTGTCGTAGCTGACGATCACGTTGGCGCTCGGGGAGATGACGACGTAGCCGTGCGAGGCCATCAGCGAGGCGAGGTACCGATAACCCTGATTGCTGCGGATCTGGGTCTGGATCGGGTGACCCCCCGGCCCGACGATGTCCTCGCAGGTCAGATTCGGGTCGTCGGGTTCCGGGACGAACTCCGTCCCATCCTCGGAGACACAGGTCGAATGCCGGCCATGCAGAAACAGGAGGACCGGAAATCGCCCCTTTCCCCTCGGATATGTGACGTCTCCCTGAAGGGGTTGATCGAAGCTCGCGGGCGGAGACCCGAACTGCGGAATCGTCAGTGCGATAGATCCGGCCTCGTAGACAACCCGGCTCACCTTGTGGGGGCCGCGCTTGAGGGGATTCGGGGCGGCCGTTGCCACCCCAACCTGAAAGATCAATCCCAGGAGGGATGCGCCCGCGATTGCGAGCGCCACGCGTGGGCGCGAGATATTTCGACCTCCCTGCATGCCCATATCCTGACGGAGTGCGCCCCTGGTGGCGATCTCCACCGTTGATCCGGACCCATTCAGGTATCGAAAACCCCGGGAAGCTCGTCGGTGACCGCAAAGCGAATCGAGATGTAGAGCCACCAGAGCGCCAACATCGCACAGCCTCCGAGGCTGATCCAATCGGGGAATGGATTGCGCGGGTCGCTGACCAGCCCATTCAGGACCAGATAACCCGGCCCGAGAAACCAGATCCCGAACCAGATCGTGACCGCCAGCCAGCGGAGGAACCTCAGGGCGATCGGCCAAGCGCGCATGGCAGAAGAGTCACACGCGTCGGGTCCGATCTGACATTGACCCGCAAGACCACCGGTCGTCTACGATCACCGCGATGGGTCAACTGGCTGATCAGCCAACAGATGAATCCCCGGGCTATGGGAGTGGTCCGGTGGAGCGGCCCGAGCAGCCGTCGTCGAATCCGTTTGGGCGGCTTTTTCGCGATGCCGCATCGGAGTTTCGGGCCCGGGGGCAGTTTCCGCCGGGTGAGCTGGATTTCAACTTCAGC
>JBBQZL010000160.1:0-6186 GCA_038207745.1 Solirubrobacterales bacterium | reverse complement strand
GATCGAGTTCGACAGCCCAGCGGCAAGCGACAAGTCGGACGGTGTGCGGAGCTTCAAATGCAGCGCCCGAAGCGGCGGCGGCCCGGGTACCGGCACGGTCAAGATAAGGCGCGACACCGTCAAGCCGTCGCGGCCCAAGATCAAGGGATTCAAGGCCAGGAAGCTGCCCAAGCGCAGCAAGATCAAGTGCAGGTCAAAGGACAGGACGTCCGGGCTTGCCTCCTGCAGGATCACGGGCTACAGCAAGAAGCCGGGAAAGCACAAGCTGGTCGCGACGGCGACCGACAAGGCGGGCCTCAAGTCGGTCCGCAGGCTGAAGTACACGGTACCGAAGCACTAGGCGGGCACTTGCGGCAACGGCGGTTGCCACCCCCGCAAGGGGGGGTCAATGCGGGCCGCCCGTCGCCTCCTATAGCACGGAGATCAGGGCATATGCGCGATCAGCACGGGCCGCCTGCTGCGCTGGGCCACCATGTTTGTGACGCTGCCGAGAATGAGATGGTCGGTGCGGCTGCGGCCGTGAGAGCCGATCACGGTGAGCGCCGCGTCCTTCTCCTCCATCACGGCGACGATCTTCCGCCAGATCGGCAGGCCCTCCTCGACCAGGGGCTCGGCGGCAAAACCCGCTTCCCGTGCGAGCGATGCGCCCTCGGAAGCCATTTCACCCGCCCGTTTCGCGACGGTTTCCGAGTACTCCTGAGGAAGCACTGCGAAGGGCGCACCGAAGAACGGGATCGAGTCGAAGGGCTGCCATACGGTCAGGACCAGGGCAGCACGCCCGGTCACGAGGTTGAGGCCGGCAAACTGGATTGCGTACTTTGCGAAGTCCGACCCGTCGTATGCGAAAAGCACCGGTTTGTCGGTTTCGGTCTCTGTCATCTCATCTCCGCTTCGATTGGGGGTGGAAGGATTCGGTTGGCGGCGGGTCCCAGGATTCCGCCCAGGTCGAGCCGGGCCTCGCCAGGACGTGTGTGCCGGCGGTGCCGGCGACGATCTCGGCCGCATCCACGAGCGAGCCGATTGCCGCCTCAATGCCGCCGCCTTCGACAAAACGGCAGGCCGCGTCAACCTTGGGGCCCATTGAACCGGCGGCGAAATTGAGGGCGCGAAGCCGGACGGGGTCGACGGTGCCAAGCGGTTTGGCGGCGCTCGTACCCCAATCGGCTTCTACAGCGGTCACATCCGTGAGCAACAGGAGCATCTCGGCATCGAGCTGCTCGGCCAGCAGAGCAGCGGTCAGATCTTTGTCGATCACCGCCTCGACACCGTATAGCTTGCCGGCCGTATCAACGACGGGCATTCCGCCACCACCGGCACAGATCACCGTCATCCCGCCATCCAGGAGGTTCCGGATCGCGTCTATGGCGAGGATCCGCGTGGGTTCGGGCGATGACACAACGCGCCGGAAGGCGTTGGCGCCCGGGCGGATATTCCAACCGTGCTTGCGCGATGCGGCTGCTGCTGTTGCGGCGTCGTATGTCGGACCGATCGGCCTGGTCGGCCTGGCAAATGCCGGATCAGCAGGGTCGACCACCACCTCGGTCAGGATGGTCACGACGGAGCTACCCGGAAGGGCGTTGCGAAGCGCCAGTTCGAGCATGTAGCCGACCATGCCCTCGGACTCCGCCCCGTCAACGTCGAGCGGATAGGAGGATATTGCTCCATAGCTCTCACCCTGCAGGGCGAGTAAGCCGACCTGGGGTCCGTTGCCGTGGGTGACGACCACCTGATGCTCGGAGATCAGGTCAGCGAGCGACCGTGCAGCCACCTCTATGTTGTGGCGCTGAACCTCGGCCTCGGCCGACTCGCCGCGACGCAGCAGGGCACTGCCACCGAGGGCGGCGACGATACGCATCAGGGGCGTGGCCACCCTGGGGCGGCGGGCGACTTGTCCGGCGGGCCGGGCCGGGTCGGTGCTACCGATTCGAGCTTCATGACGGTCCTCCTTGAACGGCGCCGCGGGCGCCGATGTGTGCACGGCTCATCCTCCACGGGCATGCTCCCGGCCACATCGGCAGCCGGTACGGACGAAACGTGGGGCCATCACGTATCCGAAGGCGGGTAACTACGTATGAATGTGCGCGACGCGGCCAGCCGGCCCCAGTGGGGCTGAAGGGTCACCTTCGTGTTATCCGTAGGGGTTAGGCGAAGGCCAAGAACGGCCGGCTCACGTTCAAGGTCAAGTTCAAGCAGTTGCCCTTCCGGGCGCGGATGTCCTGGGCTCCCCAACGGTCAGGCCGGTATGGGAGGCTGTGAGGCGAGATGGGATTCCTGACTCCTACGCCGCCTCCCTTTGAAGTCGAAGAGTGGAAACGCCGGCCGTACCTCGGCCGGATCAAGCCGCTGGCGCAGGATTGGGCGATCAACGGATTCGGGGCTCCGAGCGCCGTATACCTGCTCTACATGGTCAAGCTCGCGATCTACCTTGGCGGCGGGATCCTGCTGATCTCCGCGACGACCGATGGCCTCGGTGGTCTCGGTCAGATCGGAAGCTGGTGGAACGAGCCGATCGTCTTCCAGAAGGCTGTCGTCTGGACGATGCTCTGGGAGATTCTCGGGCTGGGCGCCGGCTCGTTGCCGCTCACCCTGCGCTTCTCGCCGATGGTCGGTGGCTTTCTGTATTGGTTGCGACCCGGCACGACCCGGCTTCCTCCGTGGCCGGATCGGGTTCCGTTGACCCGTGGGACCGTGCGGACGCTGTTCGATGTCGGGCTCTACGCCTGGTTGGTCGTTGTTGCGATCTTCCTTCTGGCATCCAACGGCACCGATGTGAGTGCCGTCAGCGCCGGTCGGCTCGATCCTGCCGCGGTTGGTGTGCTGCTCGCGCTGATGGCCGTCCTGGGACTTCGGGACAAGGTGCCGTTCCTGGCTGCCCGCGCCGAGATCTACGGCAATCTGATGATCATCTTTCTCTTCCCGCTCGGCGAGATGATCGTCGCGGCCCAGGTCGTCTTCTTCTGCATCTGGTGGGGCGCGGCGGCGTCGAAGCTGAATCGGCACTTTCCCTTTGTGGTCACGGTGATGATCAGCAATACGCCGTGGAACCGAAGCCGGGCGATCAAGCGCAGGCTCTATCGCAACCACCCCGATGACATCCTGCCCTCGAGGGAGGGCGTTCTGTCCGCTCACCTCGGAACCGCAATCGAGTTCACCCTGCCGCTGATCCTGATCGCATCCAACGGCGGCACGGTGGGCATGATTGCCGCAGCCGGGATGATCATCTTCCACCTTCACATCCTCTCGACCTTCCCGCTGGCCGTTCCGCTCGAGTGGAACATCTTCATGATCTTCGGCATCCTCTTCCTGTTCGTAAACCACGGTGCGGTGCCGTTGTCGACACTCGACGACCCATTGTTGATCGGGATCATTGCCGTCACCTGCATCGGCATCCCGGTACTCGGCAACTTCCGTCCCGACCTGATCTCCTTCCTGCCGTCGATGCGCTATTACGCGGGCAACTGGGCAACGAGCCAGTGGTATTTCAACAAGGAGAGCGGAGCCGAGGAGAAGCTCGACCGGGAGGTGGTCAAGGTCGCTCCCGTGGCCGTCGAGCAACTGACGAAGATCTATGACCGCGAGACTGCCGAGTACCTGCTCGCCAAGGGAATGGCATTCCGGTCGATGCACTCCCACGGTCGCGCCCTCAATGGACTCGGCCCACGCGCAGTCGACGACGTCGAGGCATACCACGTGCGCGAGGGCGAGGTGATTGCCGGAGTCGTACTCGGCTACAACTTCGGGGATGGGCACTTCCACAACGATCGACTTCTCGATGCGGTTCAGGAGCGCTGTGATTTCAAGGAGGGCGAAGTGCGGGTGGTGACGATCGAGTCCCAGCCCGTCCACAGCCGCAATCAGCACTACCGGATCTTTGATGCCGCCGCCGGACTTGTCGAGGAGGGCTGGATCGACGTCGCCGAGATGGTCAAGCGCCAGCCCTGGCTGGATGAGACCGGAACGATCCCGGTGGAGGTGATCGCCGGATCGGCGGCGGCCTTGCCGACCGGGTCCCCTGGATGAGCGAGGCGATCATTGTCGGGTCGGGCCCGAATGGGCTGGCCTGTGGTGCCTTCCTCGCCCGCGCCGGATTCAAGGTGACCGTCTATGAGGCCGAATCGGCAATCGGTGGTGGCACCCGTACATCCGAGCTGACAATTCCGGGTGTTCTGCATGACCACTGCTCGGCGGTTCACCCGATGGGGGTCGCCTCGCCACTGTTTGAATCCCTTAGCCTGGAGGACCACGGCCTTGAATGGTGCTGGCCCGAAGTCGACCTGGCTCATCCCCTGGATGACGGATCCGCAGGTGTGATGCTGCGCTCGATCGAGGAGACTGCAGCCGGCCTCGGCTCGGATGGCCGGGCGTGGAAGCGTCTCTTCGCACGCTCCTCGGCAGGGTTTCCCGAGCTCAAGGAGGATCTGTTCCGCCCCGTCCTGCACCTGCCGCGGCATCCGGTTCGGCTCGTCGGCTTCGGCCTTCCTTCACTGCTTCCGGCGACCGTGCTCGCGCGTTCGATGAAGACCCCCCAGGGCAAGGCGCTTCTCGGCGGTGCTGCGGCCCACTCGTTCAGCCCGCTGAACAGGTTGATGAGCTCGGCAGTCGGCACAGCGCTGATAGCTGCAGGCCACTCGAACGGATGGCCGGTTGCGCGCGGCGGATCGCGCGCGATCACCGATGCCCTTGCCTCGGTGATCGGGTCCCACGGCGGCAAGATCGAGACGGGTCGCCGTGTGACGACTCTTTCCGACCTGCCGTCGGTCGATGCCGTGGTGCTCGATCTTGCTCCGGCGGGGGTTGTCGATATCGCCGGCGACCAGCTTCCGGCCAAGGTCCGGCGCGCATACAGCCGCTACAGGTATGGACCCGGCGCCTACAAGGTCGACTTCGCCATCGAGGGCGGCATTCCCTGGACGAACGAGTCTTGTCGCAGGGCCGGAACCGTCCACGTGATCGGTTCGTTCGAGGAGCTCGTGGACGCCGAGCACGACATCAACCGCGGCAGGATGCCGGAACGACCGTTCCTGCTGGTGACCCAGCAATATCTGGCCGATCCGACCAGGTCCGCCGGCGACATACATCCGATCTGGGCATACGCGCATGTGCCCTCTGGGTATCCGGGCGATGCGACCGAGGCGGTGATCAGCCAGATCGAGCGATTCGCCCCGGGCTTCCGTGAACGGATCGTTGGTCAGTTCGTGCGGCAGACCATGGAATTCCCGAAATACAACGCCAACTACATCGGCGGCGACATCACCACCGGAGCCAACACGCCGAGGCAGATGGTGGTCCGTCCCCGTGCCAGCCTCGGTCCCTATGAGACGGGAATCCCCGGCGTGTACATCTGCTCTGCCGCAACGCCGCCGGGCGGGGGGGTTCATGGCATGAACGGGCACAATGCCGCGCGGGCCGTGCTCCGTGGCGTTTGAGCAGATTGGCCGCCCTGCTCCAGCCCAGGGTCGTGGTCAGCTCGCACCTGGGAGCGAAGCCCCGCGTCATCTGGGATCAGATCGCCTCGCTGGATGGGGTGAGCCGGGAGATGGCGCCGTGGTTGCGGATGACCCCGCCGCCCGGCACCGATCTGGCCGATGCCGCCTCAGGCGAGGTGTTTCGACTGCGGCTGAGAGGCCGGGCGTTTCGATGAGCGTGAGTACTTTCCTCGGCCATGTCCACAGATCCAGAGACGGCAAACGAAGGAGCTGACCTCGAGAGGGGTCGTCTTGAGCAATACGACGACCCGCCCCTGGCCACCGACGAGCGGGGAATTGTGACATTCTCGGATGCCAGGGTCGCGTTCTTCAAGGACCCGGATGGCAACACGCTCTTGCTGAACTTCTGGTCGGAACCGACTTGCCCGTCAGTGGCCGGCCGGCGCCTGCGGTGCCAGTACCGCGATCGGCTCAGCCGGGTGCCATTTGTCGAGCGCGAGCATCACGATGTAGGCGACGATGACGCCGACGATGATCAGCGGCGTGGCACCCGCGCCGGTGCCGGATGTGAGCAGGGTCGCGAGCACGATCGCAGAGAGGGGCAACCTGAGCATCGCCACAACCGATGCGCCCAGCCCCACGGCCACGGCGGCCGTCAGCCCGAGACCCGGAAGGTTCGAGGCGAGGATTCCGGCGGCTGCGCCGATGAACATCGCAGGGAAGGTCGGACCGCCCCGGAAGCTTCCGAGCGCGACGGACC
>JBBQZL010000159.1:0-6198 GCA_038207745.1 Solirubrobacterales bacterium | reverse complement strand
AAACTCTGCAGGCAAACGTACGCCGCACCCCGTAGGCGGGGCGTAACTCCATCCTCCCGGAGCTTGGAGGGGTGTGAGTCCTTCGAGGATCAAGAGCATCAGCGGGACCGTCGTGATCCTGGTCCTGCTCGTGTTCGTGCTGTTGCGCGACGGCGGCGGCTCCGGCGACCAGGGGTCCCAGGGCGGGCGGGTCAGTCCGACGATGACGGTGAAGGTGGTCCGGGCGGTCGACGGTGACACGGCGGTGGTGACGCTTCCCGACGGCAGTGAGGACCGGGTCCGCTACATCGGGGTCGACACCCCTGAATCCGTCAAGCCGGGAACACCCGTCCAGTGCTACGCGGAACGGGCTTCGGAGTTCAACCACGGTGCCATCGATGGCCGGACGGTCCGGCTGGTCCTCGGCGACGAGCAGCGCGACATCTACGACCGGCTGCTCGCCTACGTCTACATCGGCCAGAGGTTCCTCAATGCCGAGCTGATCGAGGGTGGCTACGCGCGGAGCCTGACGATTCCCCCGAATGATCGTTACGCGCCGCTCTTCAAGCGCCTGGAGCGCGAGGCCGGACGTGACGGGACAGGGCTCTGGGGAAGCTGTCCGGGCGGCTGAGACCGTGCCTGGGCACGCCTGGGCACGCCTGGGCACGCCTGGAGGGTTCGTCACACTTTGTCACCCGTTTTTATGTGAACCACGACCTTCGTGTTTGCAAATGCTCATGCAGGTTTGCTACGGTGCCAACTGGTTCCCGCCAAGCAAACATTTGCACGCGGAACCACCTGAACTATGCGAATGCGACAGAGCATCAACCAGTTTGAAGTTGCTTTCGAGGAAGAAATGGTCCTCGAGAGGCGTCGCCGTGCGCAACTTCGGCGCCGAGCGGCAAACCGCTCCCGTGAACGCCGCAAGTCAAAGGTCGAGACGAAGGGCAAAGTCCGCTTCGGCGTACTCCTCGTGTGTCTATCACTGACAGTTGTCGTGGTCGTCATCGCGATGTTTGAGTCGCTGGCATTGTTGATGGCCTGATCGGTGCCGTGAGTCCGCCCCACCCCGGCGGGCGGCATCCCCCGATCGCCTCCGTTGAATAGACTCGACCACCGAATGGCCCGTAAGTCTCTGCGTCCGCAGTTCAATCAAATTCGTGCCTGGGTTGCCCAGGGACGAACTGATGCCTGGATTGCCCACCAACTCGAGGTCAGTACCTCGGAGTTGCGCGAGTTTCGCCGCCAGCATGAGCTCGCACCGGGTGGCGACGCTGAGAACGGCGCCTCCGATGATGAGTTGCGCGACGAGATCGAGGCCGAGATCGAGGCTGCCGCCGCCGAGGATGAGGCAAAACGGATCGCCGACGAGGCCAAACAGGCTGAAGAGGACGCAAAGCGCGCCGAAGAGCGGGCCAACGCACCGGAGTCGACGGAGTCCGACGACGAGGACGACGAGGAGTCAGACGGCAACGAGTCCGAAGGACGGCCACGTCGCCGTCGCCGACGAGGCCGCCGGGGCGGTCGCGGTCGCAAGCGTTCCGAACTTGAAGCAACATTCGACCACGGTGATCGAGACGGCTACGGCCTCTGGCTCGACCCGGCTGTCAAGGATGACCCGATCTACGCAGAGCATTGGGCTGGGCAGTCGAAGGTCGTGGTCAAGATCGAGAACGATCAGATCATCATCACCCGCGCCGGCGAGGTGCCGAGCAGTGATGGCAATGGCGCAGGTAGCGCCGACGACGCTTCAGACGACGAGTAGCCACCCCCTCTTCGCGGTCCCCGGTCCACAAGTGGAGCCGGTGCCGGGAGAACGCACGTCCGAGAGCAGCTAGTCCGCCAGGTGTACGCGGCCACCGGAGAAGTTGCCGGCTCGCCTCAGGTAGCGCCAAAACGCCGCGTCAGCACATGACTGCGGGTCGCTGACACCGGTCGGCGCAACGCTTGCCGCGATCGCCAGACACCAGTCCGTGCCCTCCGAGTAAAGCCCGGCAAGCTGCTCGGCTCTGAAGCTGGCGCCGATCCGCTGGCGAAGTTCCACCGTGATTGCATCCACTGTCCGCTCGGCCTCTTTTCGCGCCACGGCGTCACCGCGAAGTCCTTCGACGCGGCGCGAGCCCTCCTCCCACTGGAAGAGCGCGTTCTCGATCGGATACGACATCGCGACATCGTAGCCTCGCCGCCCCCTCGGCCATCGCCTGCGTCGCAACTCCCCCCGCACCGCGATTCTTTGGCTGTTTGTACGTGTAGTACACGCATAAACAGCCAAAGAACCTGGCGGGCACGGACGTCGGTGCCCCGCGCACCGCGTATCTGCCCAAGTCGGCCACGGATGGTGCGGCAAGGGTCATCGAGAGACCGCCGCCGTAAGAGGCGCCGGTGACGCCGATCTTCTTCGGGTTGATCACGCCTTCATCGGCGAGCGTCTCGGCAAAGGTCTGCGCATCGCGTGGCTCTGTGCGGGTGCCGATCAGGTGCAGGTGGCCCTTCTGCATTCCACCGGGTCTGCGTCGCAAGACGCCTGACCGCAGCATGACTGGCCGAAGCCACGGGTGCTCATGCTGAATCCGGCATAGCCACGGGTCGCCCACTTGTCGAGGCCGTTCAGCCCTTCCTTGCTGCCACGCCCTTCCTAGCTGCCACCATAGCCATGGAACTCCATCACGATCGGGAAGTTTCCATCCAGGCCTGACGCGGGTTCCGGAGGTAGAACGACGTTGATGTCGATCGGCGTGCCGTCAAAGCTGTTGATCGTGGATCGAGGGGCGCCACCGCCGCAATGGCGGATGCCGCCGGTAATGACGACGCAGCTCATCTCGCCGTCAAAATGGTTGGAATGGCGGCCCCTGCCGGGGGGACGATCACGAGCGCCGCAATCGCAGCGACAAGCAGACTCAACTTACGCATCCATCTCCCTTTTCCCGGCTGTTCAGACACGAGGTCCCGATACGACGGAGACTCCGGGTCTCCCTCCCTTTAGGAACACAGGCGTTCCTTGGTCGTCCAGCTTACCCAGAGTCGGCCGGGACGGCAAGATCAGGAACTGATAATCCAGAGCATCCGGCCGGATCAAGGGACCGGTTCACACGCCAGACCGTGATGTCTCCCTGCCTCAGGATCGGGGCGAGAGCGGACTGCCTGCCCAGCCACCCAGCCTCGGGTGAGGTGATCGGCTTCCCAACATCGGTGAAGTTGAGAAACGGAGATGTGACCAGGTAGTCGAGATCTGCATCATTGATGGCAGCACGAAAGCCCGCGCAGTCCGAGATCACATTGAACGCACCCTCCGCTCCCTCCCGCCCCAGGTACTCGACCCGGTTGGACAGATCACGACCGAAGAATCCGTAGCCATAGAAGCCCGCCGTGGACCCGACGAGTCCGATCCGGGAATCATGGACATCGTTTGCCCATCGGTAGGGGTCGCGCATGTCGAGCTGGTCAAAATCGGTGTAGCGGACCTCGAGGTAGTCGCGCTGAACGGGATAGCCAAACCCGACGACGAGGAGCGCGAGCAGACCCATGCCTGCCGCGAACATCGAGGGGGCAAGCTTGTTTGCCGATCTGAGCCGGCAGAGCGCCAAGGGGCAAATCACGACGAGGAGGACAAGAGCTGCCCCGAAGAGCCGCTGCTGGGAGTGGACGGCGTCCCACGAGTGGTTGGTGACGACCATCACCGCGGCGAGCACCCCGAGCACCCACCACCCGGCCCGCTCCCCTCGCAGACCGGGAGCAAGGGGGATCAGAACCAGCCCCAGAACCAGAGACGGGATCACGAAGCGGAGGTTGATCCCGAAGGCAACCGGGGCACCCTCCACACCCGCGGCACTCAACGGAGTCACGAGATAGGCCAGCATCCCGACGAGGGCCACTGCACCGACAAGCCCGAGGACCACGTCGCTGGAGCGGACGATCACGAACACGGACGCGGCAACCGCGCCGACCAGGATCAGTGGCCACAGGGGACCGAAAGCGGAGTGGAGCGCCGGAGAGAAGTAGCCGGACCAGACGTTCGTATCGGTCAGGTAGTGGAGAACATCGAAATCGGGACGCCCGGTCTGGAGCCGCTCCGGGCCCGGGAGCGAGATCGGCCCGATCCGGAGAAGCTGGGGCAACGGATTGCCGACCATGATCAGATTTCGCAGGTACCAGAATCCGCCGCCGAGAAGGACCGGGATCGACCAGTGCGCGGCAGCCCGCCTTCGTGATCCCCTCGGGGCCGCAACGATCACGCCGATCGTCAGAACGGCCACCGGCGCGAGCACAGTCACCTTTGTCCCGGCAGCCAATCCGGCAGCCAACCCGGCCGCGGCAATCGGCCATCCACCCGCCAGGAAGGTCCGGGAGCCATCGCCGTCACGACTCGCGGCCCGTGCATTGACGAGGATCGCGACCGAGGCGAGCAGCAGGGCTGCAGCCATGATGTCGTTCTTCCCGGACCCGGGCTCGCGGGCAAGCAGAGTGTGGCACTCGAAGGCGATCGCAGCAGCGGTGAGGGTGTGGGGTGAGCGCCCATAGGGTCTGCCGACGCACCATGCCGCCAGGAGTCCGACGGCCAGCCAGCCAAGGTTGATCAGTACCGAGATTGTGTCGCGGCCGCTGAAGATGATCCCGATCGCGTGGACTAGTTCCGAGTTCTGCGGGTAGAACCAATTGACGAAGACGGTGTCGCTGTGGTGCAGCGCGATCGTCGAGGCCGACTGCGCCATCGAGGCCGAGAACGGCATGTGGTACCAGACGGAGTCGAAGTTGGCTATCCCATATCCGAGGATGTTCTTTGTCTGTACGCCCCATTGGAAGAAGACCAGCGTTGCCACACCGAGCCCTACCAGCAGCGCCAGCCTCGGCACCCGAGGCGCGGCCGGGCTGGGCCGGTCGTCCGGTTCGCCTCCGATCGTGGCCGGGGAACGCGCAAACACGATCAGGCAGGAGGCGGCGATCACTGAAACGGCGATCAGCGACCACTCACGAAGAAGGCCGAATATGCCAAGGATCTCCGATATCAGGAGGAGCGCACCGACGACAAGGACGATCTCGACCAGTCGCGCGGGCGCCCCGCTCCAGCCTGGAAGGGTGCGTGCCCTGACCCGGACGGCAGCCGCGACCAGCGGACCGATCAACAGCGCCAGGCCGATCACGTCAACGATGTAGTCGGAGATATCGACCATCTAGGTGGTCTGGGGACCTCTCCCGCCGGGCCTGCGGCAGCCCGGTTGTGCTGCGATCAGCCGCTGAGTCCGTGGATTACGTAGGGCCTCTCGTCCGGGACGACGAGACCCTGCCGGCGTGCCTCGCGCTCGAGCACGACCGGGTCGCCGGCCGCACTCAGACGTCGCTTCAGCTGATTGCTCTCGCGCTCCAGCGATCGCAGATCCGTCTGGGCTGATCCGCTGCCCCTGTATGTGGTGACCAGATTGAGCACCGGTCTGAAGTACGAGATCGCGATGACCGCGAGAACCAGGGTCAGGGCGATCCGGCCCAGTCGATCCCACCTGATTCTGCTCGCACCGGAGCGAGGGCCGTTGGGTCGCGCGGCAGGCCGGCGGCGCGGCCCGGTCCGAGCGCGCGATGCGTGGGTATGAGCCGCCATACCGGACCATTCGCGGCCGCGGGGCGGATGCCTCCACTAACCGACCCCCTGGACGAAGGCCTGCAGCCCCGGATAGTTTGCGGCAGAGCCGAGTTCCTCCTCGATCCTGAGCAGCCGGTTGTACTTGGCAACCCGGTCCGAGCGGGAAGGTGCACCCGTCTTGATCTGCCCTGCGCCGGTGCCGACTGCGAGGTCGGCGATCGTCGTGTCCTCGGTCACGCCGGAGCGGTGGGAGATCACGGTTGAGTATCCCGCATCTCGAGCCATCCGGATCGTCTCGAGAGTCTCGGAAAGCGTGCCGATCTGATTGAGCTTGACAAGGATCGAGTTGGCGACTCCCATCTCGATCCCGCGGGAGAGGCGCTCCGGGTTGGTCACGAAGTTGTCGTCTCCGACAAGCTGGATCCGGTCGCCGATACGGTCGGTCAGCACCTTCCAGCCGTCCCAGTCCTCCTCGTCCATCCCATCCTCGAGCGAGACGATCGGGTAGCGATCGAGCTTGTCGGCCCAGTAGCCGGCCAGCTCCGCCGCCGACAACGAACGGTTTTCATGAGCCAGATCGTAGGCCCCGCCCTCGTAGATCTCGCTGGCCGCGGGATCGAGCGCGATGAAGATGTCCTTGCCGGGAA
>JBBQZL010000158.1:0-6284 GCA_038207745.1 Solirubrobacterales bacterium | reverse complement strand
AGCTGACGAAGCGCCTGCTCCTCCATCCTGACGATCTCCTCGCGTCTCGTCCGGAGCTCGCTTCTCGCCTCGGATTCGTCAAATGCCTCCGCGGGCACCCGGGGGGCCTGCCGCGACACAGGCGGTTCGGGGTGTGGCGGGCGTCGAATCGCACCAGAAGCCGATCCACCCTCCTCGGTGGCCAGGGCGGGGCCTGCCGCCATCGCGGATGCGCCTGCATCGGCACCCGAGACCGTTTTCAGGGCAGGCGGCGGAGTCGCTGCGGCGGTGCTGGAAATCGGCGCCTGCGCGTGCGGGGAGCGCGGCGATTGATCGCCTTCAGGGTTCGCGGAGTCGCTGTCCGGCCGTGAGTTGATCCACGGTGGTAGCCAAGACCGGATCTCCATATGTCCTTCTTCCCCGGGCCATGCCCCTGGATCCGGAGGGGTACGTCCCGCATCTCATTGCCGTGGTAACGGCATTCCAGTTTCTAGTTTGAGGGGCCGCGTCAACGACCCTGGTCTAAGAGTAGTACCGGAGCTCCTATACGCCAAATTCATCGAGGTCGATACCACGCGCCGCACGACGAATTGCCTCATATGCGACCTCAGAGTCATACCCACGCCGCGCGAGCACACCGAGTGCTCGCGAGCGGTCGCGATCAGCCGAGAGGTCATACGAGCGCTCGAGGACCAGGTTCGTGGCCCTCTCGACCTCACTCTCGCCGTCAGTCTCGACTAGCCCCGCCGCAATCTCATCCGCGCCGATGCCGCGTTTGACGAGCGCGGCGCGGATCCGGTCGTCCCCCCATCCGGAGAGCTGTCGCTTGTCCCCGGCAAAACCTGCGGCGAACTTCGCGTCGCTCAACGTCCCGATCGAGATCAGGAGGTCGATGACCCTCTCGACCTCCTCCTCCTCGAGTTCGCGGACCCGGAGCCAATCGGTCAACTCCGCGACGCTGCGCTCCTTCTGGCTCAGCGCCCGCAGCGCAAGCGCCAGGCTCTCATCGGACATGAGAAGGCACCCGTACCAGCCCTCGCCCGAATCGGGTCATTGCCCGTCGGCGCTATGCCGCCTTGCTCTCAGCCTCTGTTTCCGGTTCCGCATCGGCAGTCGCAGCCGCCTTGGAAGCAGCAGCCGGCTCAACCGCGGCCGGCTCTGAAACGACGCCGCTCCGGTTGATCCCCAGCACACCAAGGATCTTGACCTCGATCTCATCGGCGATCTCGGGGTTCTCGGAAAGAAACTGCTTGCTGTTGTTCTTCCCCTGCCCCAGACGCAGGTCGCCATAGGAGAAGAAGGATCCGGACTTCTGGACGAAGTCGTGCTCGATGCCGAGGTCGATCAGGCTGCCCTCCCGCGAGACCCCGACCCCGTACTCGATATCGAACTCAGCCTGGCGAAATGGAGCCGCAACCTTGTTCTTGACGACCTTTACCCGGACCCGGTTGCCGACTGCCTCGGTCCCGTCCTTGAGCGTCTCGATACGACGGATGTCGAGGCGCTGCGACGCGTAGAACTTCAACGCCCTTCCGCCCGGCTGCGTCTCCGGCGAGCCGAAGGAGACGCCGATCTTCTCGCGGATCTGGTTGGTGAACAGGCAGATCGTGTTCGCCCGGTTCAGATTGCCGGCGAGCTTCCGCAGCGCATGCGACATCAGCCTTGCCTGGAGACCCACCTGGGTCTCCCCCATCTGTCCCTCGAGCTCAGCCCGCGGAGTCAACGCGGCGACCGAGTCGACCGCGACCAGATCAACTGCGCCGGAGCGAACCAGGACGTCGACGATCTCGAGCGCCTGCTCACCATAATCCGGCTGCGAGACCAGGAGTTCGTCGGTGTCGACTCCGATCCTGCGTGCGTAGACCGGATCCATCGAGTGCTCGGCATCGACAAACGCCGCGACACCTCCGAGCTTCTGGACCTCGGCGATCACGTGGTAGACGAGGGTCGTCTTGCCCGATGACTCCGGGCCGAAGAGCTCGATGATCCGTCCTCTGGGCAGACCACCCACGCCAAGCGCAACATCAAGAGGCAGCGCCCCCGTCGATACCGCTTCGACCTTGACGGTCGCGTCGCCGCCCAGGCGCATAACCGAACCGGCACCGAACTGGCGATCAATCTGGGTCAGGGCCGCCTCCAGCGCCTGATCCTTCGCCTTGGCGTTCTTGCCAGTGGCGGAATCCTTGATCGAAACCTTCTTGTCAGCCATCGTTCTCATGTCGCATCACCTCGCCGTTGCCCGGGTATGGGCAGATCTAATTGCACCAACGGGACGTATCTGGCGCCCTGCGGCATTGTCTTTGAAAGGTAGAGCGTCAATCGGACGCCAGGAAATCTGTTTTGCAATGAAGCCGGAAGCTCCGCAGGCGGAGTCTCAACGGCCATCCGGCGTCCCCGCGATCCCGGTCTCGCGCGCACCCTCGCAACGGTCAGATGCGGCCAGTAGACCCGCGATTCGCGCCGGTGGAAGCCCTGATCGACCAATCGGACCCTGAGTTCCTCGCGCATGGCCGCCAAGCCGGGAGAGACAACCTCGAGTGCATAGAGCGCCGGCCTGCCATCGCGGCCGATCACGGGCACCGCAGCCGGCCGCAGCTGCATGGAAACCGATCGCCTCGGCATCGAGCTGAGAATCCGGCCGAGGGGCTCGATGTCCGACTCATGCCGCGAGCCAAGAAAGACCAGCGTCACATGCAGGGACTCGGGCACGATCGGCCGCAGCGCCGGGTCGGCAAGAGCGGTCTCTCCCCAGAGCCTGATCCCGTCCCGGACCTGATCGGGGACATCGACCGCGGTGAAGAGCCGGACCCCGCGTCGATCTGTCTGCTCATCACTCATCGACACAAGGCTAGGCGCATCAAACCAAGAGGAGTCGCCGGAAATGTCACAACTCGGCTCCCTCATAGACTCTTCCGGCATGCGAACGCCCTCCGATCAAGGCCCGCCTCCGATTGCGGGCGCGACGCATCACCGGATCGAGGTCAACGGATTTCTGCTCAATTACGCCGAGGCAGGCGACGGCGAACCGGTCCTCCTACTCCATGGCTGGCCGCAGCATCACGGGATGTGGTCACGTGTGATCCCGATGCTCAGCGAACGCTTCCGCGTCATCGCACCCGACCTGAGGGGGTTCGGCTGGAGCGAGACACCCGGCTACGGATACAACGGCCCGACCTTCGCCCGCGATCAGGTGGCCCTGATGGATGCGCTCGGGATCGAGAGCGCCCAGATGATCGGACACGATTGGGGAGGCTGGACCGCGATGCTGCTCGCGATCGATCATCCGGCGCGTGTCCGGCGAATGATCGTCTGCAACTGCCCGCATCCCTGGCCGAAGATGAGTGCGGCATCACTTCGACAACTCTGGCGGAGTTGGTATGCCTGCCTGATCGCGACGCCGGGCATGGGACCGAAGATGCTCCGCGACTCTTCGCTGGTCAATCACCTGCTGACCCAGAGCGGCTCCACACCGCGATTCGGAGCCGGTGAAGCTGCGGCGTACGCGGACAGCTTCCGGGATCCCAGGCGGGCCGAGGCCATCAGTTCGCTCTACCGGTACTACCTTTCAACCTTCCGGGAGGCAGCTCTTGGTGGAAGCCGAGGCCTCAGAATCGAGGCACCGACCCAGCTGCTCTTCGGGGTCAACGACCGGATGATCTCGCATTATCTGCTCGAGATCGATGTCCGGGGTCAGGCTCCGAACATGGAAGTCGAGATGATCCCGGATGCAGCGCATTTCATCGTCGACGAGCAGCCGGAGCTGATCGCCGACCGGGCAGGCAGCTTCTTCTCGTAGGCTGCCGATGATGGATCCGACCAACGCAAATACGGCTCTCGCCTCCGCCTTCACGGACGAAATGGTGCGGCTGGGAATCCGCCACGCGGTGATCTCTCCGGGTTCACGCTCAACCCCGCTTGCAGTCGCGCTGTGGCGTGACGAGTCAATCGAGACATCGGTGATCGTCGACGAGCGATCAGCCGGGTTCTTCGCCCTCGGGGCCGCACAGTCCAGCGGTGTTCCCGCGGCCCTTCTCTGCACCTCCGGGACCGCGGCCGCCAACTACCTTCCGGCGATCTGCGAGGCGGACGAGTCAGGGATACCGCTGCTGATCCTGACCGCCGACAGGCCGCCGGAGCTGCGGGGCATCGGTGCAGGCCAGACGATCGACCAGATCGGAATGTACGGCTCCGCGGTCCGCTGGTTTTGTGAGGTGGGCACTCATCTGGCCGATGATTCCGGGCTGCTCCACCTTCGCTCCGTTGCCTGTCGTGCATATGCCGCGTCCGTGGTTGATGGACGGCCCGGTCCGGTGCACCTCAACTTTGCCCTGCGTGAGCCGCTCGCCCCGATCTCGCAGCCGGGAGCCGTGACGGCGACTGATCCGCTTGCCCTCGATGGAAGGGGCGCCAGGCCGCTGAGCGGGGTCGTTTCCCCTCCCCGTCACCCGGACTCGGATCTCCTTGACCGCCTTGCCGAACAGGTCAGGGCGTCGCCGAATGGCCTGATTCTGGCCGGCCGTCAGACCGACCCGGCCATTCGAGAGCCCCTTACCGGTCTGGCCCGTGCGACGGGCTATCCCGTCCTCGCCGAGCCCACCTCGCAGCTCCGGCTCGGGCCCCACGACCGGGGTCTGGTGATCTCCCACTACGAGGCGATCGCGCGCACCGGGCCGGACTCGCTGAGACCGGAACTGATCATCCGATTCGGCGATCTCCCGACTTCGAGGCCTCTGCGGCAATGGCTCGGCGAACCGGGCGCTCCCGAGCAGATCCTCATCGATCCAGGCGGGGGCTGGAATGACCCGATTGGTCGTGTGGGTCAACTTCTCCGCTCTGACGCCCCCGCTACGGCCAAGGGCCTTCTGGGTCGCCTCGCAGAGTACCCCCCGGCCGAGGATTGGCCGGACCTCTGGTGTGGTGCCGATGCGGCGATAGGCGAGGCGCTCGACTCAGCCCTGGAGGCGGAGGCGATCTCGGAGCCGTCGCTCCACCGGGCGCTCGGACGGTCGTATCAGGAAGGTGATCTGATCTACACGGCGTCCAGCATGCCGATCCGAGACCAGGAGGCCTTCCTCGGGTCATCCAGCACCGACGTGCTGTTCCTGGCAAACAGAGGTGCCAACGGAATCGATGGACTGATCTCCTCCGGGATCGGCGCAGCCCATCAGACCGGCAGACCGACGGTGATCATCACCGGAGATCTTGGGTTGCTTCACGATCTCGGGTCGCTCGCAGCGCTCCGCGACATCACGACCCCCGTGCGGATCATCGTGATCAACAACGACGGCGGCGGGATCTTCCACATGCTTCCCCAGGCAAGGGCGATGGGCGCCGATGAGTTCGAGGCACTGCAGGGGACCGGCCGGAATGTCGATGTGGCTCGCGCGGCCGCGCTCTTTGACCTGGGCCACATCCATCTCGAGGATATCGCGGACCTTCCCGATGCCCTGGCCGCCGGGACCGGGTTGATCGAAATCCGCACTGACAGGCGTGCGCGTCCGGAGTTGAACCAGCGCCTCGCAGCCGCGGCGGCATCCGTTCTCGACCAGATCTAGACCGGACCAGCCAGAGAACGTGGCGCCAACCCCCCGCCCGGGCCGGCGCACCCGCACTCAAAAGTGGCATCTCCCCGGGGTCGCCCCATGAAGCCGCACGACTGCGTCAGACTGCGTGTGTGCCTGAGACCAACGCCGTCGAGATCGCAGACCTGAGGGTCATTCGGGGCTCCCGTGAGGTGGTCCACGAGGTCTCCCTCGCAGTTGAGACGAAATCGGTGACGGGTCTCTTCGGCCCGAGTGCCTGCGGCAAGACGACGCTGATGCGCGCGATTGTCGGTGTCCAGGTCATCGCCGGCGGGAACGTCTCCGTGCTGGGCGAGCCAGCCGGCACTGCTTCATTGCGCCGCCGCGTCGGCTACGTGACCCAGGCGCCCTCCGTGTACACCGACCTCACCGTTGCCGAGAACCTGCGCTACTTTGCCGCCGTCCTCGACGCGTCACGCGAGCGCATCGAGGAGGTACTCACGACCGTTGGCCTGCTTGACGTTCGCAAGCAGCTTGTCGGTTCGCTGTCCGGCGGCCAGCGCTCTCGTGTCTCGCTGGCCACCGCGCTTCTCGGCCGTCCGGATCTGCTGGTTCTGGATGAGCCGACCACGGGCCTCGACCCCGTTCTTCGTGCGTCGCTGTGGCGAACCTTTCACGAGCTGTCCCGCGCGGGCACCTCGCTCCTGGTCTCGAGCCACCAGATGGATGAGGCGGGCGAGTGCGACGCATTGCTGCTGATGCGCGACGGCGCCATCCTGCGCC
>JBBQZL010000157.1:0-6289 GCA_038207745.1 Solirubrobacterales bacterium | reverse complement strand
GTGACCCGGGTATCCTTGTCACATGGTCGACGACTTCAAAAAGAGCGCCGAGCGGGCGGGTGAGCGGTTCACCGCCGCCCGCGACGACGCCGTCGAGCGTGCGGGCGCGGCCAGGGATGCCGCCGTCGTCAAGGCTGGAGAGGCCAGGGAAGTAGCAGCGGTCAGGGCCGGAGCCGCCAGGGAGGCGGCTGGTGCCGCGAAGGACGCCGCCGTTGAGCGCGCGGGCGTTGCGATGGACGCGGCCACGGTGATGCTCCACTCGGTCAAGCCCAAGCTTCGCGGCGTCTCACACGAGATTGCCTTCTTCGTCTCGCTGGTCCTCGGCGCCGGATTGATCCTGCTTGCATCGACCCCGAAGGCAACCTTGGCGGTCGCGATCTACGCGATCAGCCTCTCGGCTCTGTTTGGTACCAGCGCCACCTATCACCGGGTCAACTGGAAGGACGCAAGAGCCCGGCAGTGGATGCGTCGCCTCGACCACTCGATGATCTTCTTTCTGATCGCCGGCACCTACACGGCGTTTGCCCTGCTCGTCCTCAGCGGCCCGCTGGCCGACGCGATCCTCGCGGTCGTCTGGATCGGGGCGATCGCCGGTGCCGTCGTCGAGATGGTCTGGATCGACCACCCGAAGTGGGTCGCCGCGATCATCTACATATCGCTCGGCTGGGTCGCGGTGGCCGCCTTCCCGGAGCTATGGGGCGCTCTCGGCCCGGCCGGGACCCTGCTGCTCGGCGCGGGTGGCCTTATCTACACGCTCGGCGCGGTCGTCTACGCGACCCAGCGACCGAATCCCAATCCGGCGGTCTTCGGCTACCACGAGGTCTTCCACGCACTGGTCATCGTCGCCGCGGCGATCCACTTCGCGACGATCGCCTTCTTCGCGCTCCCCGCCGGCGCCTGAGCGCCTAGACCAAGCCCTTTTCTCGCGCCGCCGCCACCGCGCAGCCGGGTTCGCCCTCGTGCCTGCAATCGCGGAACTTGCACTGCGCGGCGAGCTCTGCGAACTCGGCGGTCATTTCGCCGGTGTCCTCCTCGATCAGCAGCCCGGGTGCGCGTAGACCCGGGGTGTCGATCAGCAGCGCTCCTCCCGGGATCGGGAAGAGCTCGCGGCTGGTGGTCGCGTGGCGCCCGCGATCGTCGCGCTCGCGGATCTCGATCGTCTTCTGGCGGTCCCAGCCCAGCAGGGTGTTGGCCAGAGTCGATTTGCCGACCCCCGAGCTGCCGATCATCACCACGGTCTCACCTGGGACGAGGCTCTCGCGGAGCAGGTCGAGGCCCTCGCCGGTTCTCGAGCTGATCGCGATCACGGTCGAGTCGGGCCCGAGCGCCTCTGCCACCTCGGCCCGGATCGGCTCTGTGTCCTCGAGCAGGTCCGATTTGGAGAGCGCCACGACGCTGCGGGCACCCGACGCCGTGGTCAGGGCGACGATCCGGCCGAGGCGCTCGGTGTTGTGGTCCCTGTTCAGCGAGCTGACCGCGATCACCACGTCGACGTTGGCCGCCAGGACCTGGATCCGGTAATCGTCGGAAGGGGCCGGCCTCGAGAGGGTCGTGCGCCGGGGCAGGATGTGGTGGACCGTGCCGGTCTCGTCCGCGGCGACCCAGTCCCCGACCGCAGGCATCTCGGTGTTGCTCGCCGCGTTGTGGAGCAGCCGCCCGGCCGGAGTTCCGTCGAGCTCGCCGTCGGCGGTGAGCAGGTTGAGGCGGTGGTTTCGGTGCAGTCCCGCAACGCGGGCCGGGAAGAGTTCGGGGGCGCCGAGGTCGCGAAAGGCGGTCTCGTTCTCGTCGCGCCAGCCGAGCGCCTTCAGCGATTCGTTTGTCTGCTCGTCGAAGATCAAAGGGCCATTACCCGCACGAAATGGCCGTCAACCCCACGACGCCGGGGTCAGGCGGCAGGAGCCGGATCGGACGCCCGCTTGGCGGCCTCGATCAGCGCGAGGACATCGGACTCGCGACCGTCACGGACCAGCTCGATCGGATCGGGATCGCCGTTGACGATCCCCTCGAAGAAGACCTTGCGGTCCTGATAGGTCGGCAGCGTCGACTTTGCCCAGCCGCGGGCATCGTTGAGCATCACCGCGAGGCGGGCGTATGGCTCGCCGAAGAGCTCGGAGACTTCGGCCTTCATCCGCTTTGCGAGAGCGGGGGAGGCGCCGGCGGTCGAGATCGCGATTGCCAGCGGCCCGGTGCGGACGATTGCCGGCAGGATGAAGTTGCAGAGCGGCGGCACGTCGACCACGTTGGTCAGCATCGCCCGCGCCTCGCCGTCGTGGTAGATGCCGATGTTGACCTCGGAGTCATTGGTGGCCGCGATCACCATGAACATCCCCTCGAGATCTTCGGGCCCTGCGTAGGGGCGCTGGACCCACTCGATCGAACCCTCGGCCGCCAGCTCCCTGACTCCCTCGCAGACATCGGGTGCGATCAGGACCACATCGCCGTCACATGCCATCAATCCCTCGATCTTGTCGAGTCCGACATCGCCGCCGCCGACAACGAGACATCGGCGGCCCTTCAGCTTCAGGCAGGCGATGTAGAAGGGCGTCTCGAGCATGTCGCGCACGCAGGTCTGATCACAGATCCCCTTGCGGAACTGGCAGACGCACTTCTTACCGGCATAGGCCTGGGCTGGCATTGGATACAGGCTAGCGATGGACCGGTATCGCCGGTCCTCTAACTTTGTCGGACACCCTGGAGCGAGACGAAAAGAGACGTGGATGAAGCAGCGGACGCTTGGACCCGATGGACCTGCGGTATCGGCACTGGGACTGGGATGCATGGGAATGTCGGAGTTCTACGGGACGACCGATGAGGACGAGGCGATCAGGACGATCCACCGGGCGCTCGAGCTCGGTGTCAACTTCCTCGATACCTCCGATATCTACGGCCCCCACACCAACGAGCGGCTGGTCGGCAAGGCGATCGCAGGCCGCCGTGACGAAGTCTTCGTGGCGACCAAGTTCGGGATCCTCCGCTACCCCGATGATCCGACCAGGCGAGGCATCGACGGCAGCCCCGCGTACCTGCGAAGCGCGATCGAGGGCTCACTCAGCCGCCTTGGTGTCGATCACGTCGACCTCTACTACCAGCACCGGGTCGACCCGGACACCCCGATCGAGGAGACCGTGGGCGCGATGGGCGAACTCGTCGCCGAGGGCAAGGTCCGCCACCTCGGCCTCAGCGAGGCGAGCGCGGAGACGATCCGCCGCGCCCACGCGACGCATCCGATCACCGCGGTCCAGAGCGAGTACTCGCTCTTCTCTCGGGATCTCGAGGATGAGGTGATCCCGACGCTTGCAGAACTCGGCATCGGGCTGGTCCCCTACTCACCTCTTGGCCGCGGTTTCCTCTCCGGCAGGTTCCGCTCGATCGACGATCTCGAGCCCGATGACTTCCGCCGCCACAGTCCACGCTTCCAGGGCGACAACTTCCAGCGCAATCTGGAGCTGGTCGACCTGGTCGCCGATCTTGCCACCGAACACGAGGTGACCCCGTCGCAGCTCGCGCTTGCCTGGGTCCTGGGCCGCGGCGAGCACTTCGTACCGATCCCCGGGACCAAGCGGGTCAGGTACCTGGAGGAGAACGTCGCCGCAGCGGACGTCGAGCTCTCACAGGATGCGCTCGACCGGATCAGCGAGGCGCTGCCCGTGC
This sequence comes from Solirubrobacterales bacterium, assembly GCA_038207745.1. Taxonomy (GTDB): domain Bacteria; phylum Actinomycetota; class Thermoleophilia; order Solirubrobacterales; family 70-9; genus JBBQZL01. The sequence continues at coordinate 2,638 of JBBQZL010000157.1, read as the reverse complement.
CGGCCGGTGACCGCTACGACCCGACGGGAATGAAGATCATCAACGGCTGATCGACGCCACCGTCCCGGATAGGCGTCGCATACCGACGCTTAGGTGGGACGGTGCGCCTTATCCAGGCTAGGCGGAGTCGACGGAGCGGAGCGTGCGAGCCAGTCCGTCGCCGAGCTTGACCTCGGGGCTCCAGTCCAGCTTCTCGCCCGCGAGGCCGGGATCGATCGAGACCCGCTCGACCTCGCCGGGGCGGGCGGGGGCGAACTCGGGGGCGAAGGCGTCGTCCGCCTCCTGGTCGGGCCCGATCTCGCGAAGTGCCTCGACCAGCTCGAGGACGCTGGTCTCGACCCCGGTTCCGATGTTCAGCGAGCCGACGACATCGCTTGAGGCGGCGGTGATCAGCGAGGCGACCACGTCTCCGACGTATATGTAGTCACGGGTCTGCTCGCCGTCGCCGAAGATCATCGGACGCCCTCCGCCGCTCAGCTTGCCGCAGAAGATCGCGATCACTCCCGCCTCCCCGAGGGGGTCCTGCCTCGGGCCGTAGACGTTGCCGAGCCTGAGGCTGACTCCGGACAGCCCATGGAGGCGGTGGTAGAGCGCAACGTAGCCCTCGGCGGCGAACTTGCTCTGGCCATAGGGAGCGAGAGGGGTGATCGGGGCGTCCTCGCCCAGCGGCAGCTCCTGTCCGGCGCCCTCGCCGTAGATCGCGCCACCGGTGGAGACGAGGACAAAGCGTCCGGCGCCCGACCTGCGGGCAGCCTCGAGCATGTTCGCGGTGCCGCCGACGTTGACCGCGGCGTCGAATGCCGGGTCGGAAATAGAGCGCCGCACGTCGATCTGGGCGGCGAGGTGGAAGATGACCTCGGGCTTGAAGTCGGCTGTGGCGGCGGCGACGGCATCCGGATCCTGGACGTCCAATTCGAGCAGCGCCACCCCGGCGGCAAGCGCCTGGTCGAGGTTCTCCCGTCTTCCGGTCGAGAGGTTGTCGATCACCGTGACCTGGTCGCCGCGCCCGAGAAGAGCGTCGACGAGGTTGGACCCGATGAACCCTGCACCGCCTGTGATCATGGCTCTCATGTGTGGACGGATCTTACGATCCGTCTCCCGATTCCGGCTGTGACCCTGCTGGGGATTCCCCGGGGTCCCGTTTGCCCGCCCTGCTACCTTGCGGAACTCAGGTAACTCGAGATGGGACCCAAATGCGACTGATCGTCACCGAGAAGAACAACAGCGCCAGGAAGATCGCCGAGATCCTCGGGGACGGTCCCACCACGGCATCGAGCTTCAAGACCGACTACTACTCCTGGACCGATTCCGATGGCGATCACATGTCGATCGGGCTCAGCGGTCACGTGGTCAGTCCCGAATTCCCCGAGGGCCATTCGAAATGGACCTGGGAGGGCATCCCACCGCTGATCGACGCCGATCTGATCAAGGGGCCGACCAACAAGAACGTCGTGAAGGCGATCAAGAAGGTCGCCAAGGACGCCGACTCGTTGATCATCGCGACCGACTTCGACCGCGAGGGCGAGTTGATCGGGCTCGAGGCGCTCGAGGAGATTCTCGAGGTCAACCCCGGTCTCGAGGAGGGCGTGCTCCGCGCCCGCTACTCGGCGCTGACCAGGGAGGAGATCGAGCGTGCCTTCTCCGAGCTGACAGAGCTCTCCTATCCGCTGGCCCACGCCGGAGCCGCCCGCCAGGACATCGATCTGCTCTGGGGTGCGGCGCTCACCCGTGCGGTCTCACTTGCAGCCCGCCGCTATGGCTCCAACTTCCTCTCCGTCGGCCGGGTTCAGAGCCCCACGCTGAGCCTGATCGTCGAGCGCGAGATGGAGCGGCGTGCCCATGTCGCGAAGCCGTTCTGGGAGCTGTTCGCGAAGTTCGAGCATGCTGAGGGATCCTTCGAGGCGCATCACACGGTGGACAAGTTCTGGGACAGGGCAGAGGCGGACGCTGCGCTCGCCGGGACCAGGGACCCCGGTGTGGTCCAGGAGGTCAAGTCGCGCCGCAACTCGCGAAAGCCCCCGACGCCGCTCAACACCACCGCCTTCACCACCGATGTCTCGAGCCGGCTCGGGATCACCCCCGCCGCCGCGATGCGGATCGCCGAGAGCCTCTACATGGACGGCTTCATCTCCTACCCGAGGACCGACAACACGGTCTATCCGTCTTCGCTTCCGGTCCAGGAGCTGGTCGGCTCGCTGGTCAAGATCAGCGATTTCTCGGCCGCCTCCGGTCTGCTCGATGGTCCGCTCAAGCCCACCCGGGGCAAGAAGGAGACAACCGACCATCCGCCGATCTACCCGACGCAGGCGGTTTATCCGAACGCCCTCGACGGACCCAAGCGCCGCGTCTACGAGTTGGTCGTCCGCCGCTTCCTCGCCACCTTCTCGCCGCCGATGATCACCGAGTCGACCCGTGCCGACATCCTTGCCGGATCGGAGACCTACTTTGTTCGTGGCTCGGTCGTCGTCGACCCCGGGTTTGCCGGCATCTACACCTATGCCCGCTCCGCCGATGAGGAGATCCCCGCGGTAAAGGAGGGCGACGAGCTGGCGCTGGCGACAGAGCCGTGGATCGTCGACAAGGAGACACAGCCGCCGTCCCGCATCTCACAGGGCAAGCTGATCGAGATGATGGAGGA
>JBBQZL010000156.1:0-6505 GCA_038207745.1 Solirubrobacterales bacterium | reverse complement strand
GTACCCCTGAGGCTCGTCGTTGCTGCGATTTCCCCCTGGCCGGATCCAATGCGCCTACGCTGCAGGCGGGGCACCAGAACCCAGTACAGGCGAGAGAGGATCCATCTCCGTGAGCCTACCGCCCACCCGTCACTCCCGCATCTTGTCGCCCGGCATGAATCAGAGCCATCCAGAGCAGCGCGCCCGCCCGCCAGGACGATCGGCCCAGTGGGCAGCGCCTTCCGAAGCTCTGGCCCTTTGCGGCCTGCGGTCGTCCGGTTCGCGACCCGGTCTTCCGTTCAGCTCAGAAAACTACGCCCTCGAACTTCGCAACGATGTCGATTGGCTTGCCCTGCAAGGTCGACCCCTCCCTGACGGCCATGAGCGGCATGCCGGGCATTCCATCGGCGGCTCGTCCCAGGCCGCGTAGGACCGATTCGCAGATCATCACCGGATCTTTCTCGGCTCGTCGAAGCAATTTCTCCTGCCGCCTGCATCTGACTGACGTAGTGGGCGGGGAAGGACTCGAAGCTTCGGCCTACGGCCGATGAGTTGGAAGCTCCAGCCGGCTGGGCCGGCGACGGAGGATCCGGAACGGGCGGTGTTTCGTCAGCGACCTGTTCATGGCCGAGTCTGTGGCGACGGCGCGCAGACGGTAGCGGCCGGGGCGCAGCTTCCTGGCTTTGAGGCGGCCGCTGAACCTGAACTTGTTGAGGCCGGCATTACCATTCTGGGCAAAGCCGCCGCGCAGCGTTACATAGCGTGTGCATGGCTTCGCATGGCGGTTGGAGTGCCTGCGTTTGACACATTTCCCACCGACGCGCCGTCCCTCCAGGGCCCGCTCAACCTTTAAACTCACCTTCGCTGGCTCGGAGAGCTTGTAGGAGACCTTGCTGCCGAGATGAGCCGCGATGCTCGGTCCAGAGCCTACGGCTCGGAAGCGATGTGGCGCCATCTTGAGCGCGCTCAACAGCGGCTTGGTGGTGTCGGGCGGGGGCAACGGCGCCGGTTCACGATCAAATATCGCGACAGAATCGCTGATCAGGGACGAGACGTAGGCGTTCCTGCCATCGGGGCTGACCGTCACCGAGTTGGCGTAGTCGAGAGCCGTTCCGTCAACGCAGGGTCCCGCGCCTGTTTCCGAGGTGCAGCCCGCCGTCCCGGGCTTCTGGGTCAAGCTGCCGTCCGCGGCCCGATCAAGCACCGCCACCGAGTCGCTGCCGGAGGCCGTAACGTAGGCGCTGTTGCCGTCGGGGCTGACCGTCACCGAGGTGGGGGCGACAAGCGCCGTCCCATCGGCACAGGGTCCGGTGCCGGTGTCCGAGATGCAACCCGCGGTGCCTGCCTTCTGGGTCAAACCGCCGTCCGCTGCGCGATCGAACACCGCCACCGCATCGCTGATCAGAGACGCGACGTAGGCGCTCTTGCCGTCCGGGCTGACCGACACCGAGTCGGCGCCGCCAAGTCCGACCCCATCGATGCAGGGACCGGCGCCCGAGTCCGAGATGCAACCCGCCGTGCCTGCCTTCTGGGTCAGCGTCCCGTCCATGGCCCGGTCGAAAACCGACACCGCGCCGCTGGCCGTTGAAGCTATGTAGGCACTTGTGCCGTCGGGGCTGACTGTCACCGAGTTCGGGTTGGAGATTGCCGTCCCGTCGGCACAGGGCCCGGCACCGGTCTCCGAGATGCAGCCCGCCGTACCGGCCTTCTGGGTCAGCGTGCCATCCGCGGCACGATTGAACACCGCGACGGACTTGCTGGCAAAACCCAGCACATAGACACTCTTGCCATCGGGGCTCACCGTGACCGATCTGGCGGCGCTGAGCGCAACCCCATCGACGCAGGGACCCGCGCCGGTGTCCGATATGCAACCCGCCGTGCCGGCCTTCTGCGTCAGTGTTCCGTCCACGGATCGGTCGAAGACCGACACCGCGTTGCTGTCGAGGGAAGCGACATAGGCACTCTTGCCGTCGGGGCTTATCGCAACGGTGGCGGCGCCATTGAGCGCAACCCCATCGACACACGGACCGGCGCCGGTGTCCGAGATGCAACCCGCTGCACCTGCCTTCTGGGCAAGCGTGCCGTCGGCGGCGCGATCGAACACCGCCACCGCATCGCTCGCGTTGGAGGCAACATAGGCGTTCTTGCCATCGGGGCTGACCGTAACCGTGTTCGGGTCGCCGATTCCGACCCCGTCAACACACGGCCCCGCGCCGGTGTCAGAGACACAGCCCGCGGTGCCGGCCTTCTGGGTGAGATCTCCGGTCGAAGCCTGGGCAACATCGACGGTCGCAACACCGCCCAGCAGGCAAAACGCACACGCGACCCTCAGAACCCCTGACCTCACCACTTACTGCCCCTCTTGATGGAAGCCACCCCGACATTGCGCAGAGGCAACCGCCAACGACCATAGCAGCCAGCACAAGCCGCGATCCAACAATGCTGGGCACGGCGCTGGCGCCGCTGATTGCGTTCTCTCGCTACGAGCACGCCCTCAGAATGTGCGTCTATGGAGGCTTTCCCATGGGCCGGGAAGGACTCGGTGACCGGACCCCGTGGGCATTACTCAGGACCCTCGCGAGATCCAGGCCCGGCCCTGCTCAATCCTGGGCTTCGACGCGGTTGCGCCCACCGGTCTTGGCTTGGTACATGGCCTTGTCGGCGCCGTCGATCGAATCCTCGACCGGACGCTCGGCGACCAGCGGCGCCACCCCGAAGGACGCGGTGACGCTCAAGGGCGGACCAGCGCCGGGGTCGTGGATCTCCTGGGCTTCAACCGCCGCCCGGAGCCTCTCCGCCATGCTCAAGGCCGCATCGATGCTGGTTTGGGGCATCAACAGCAGGAACTCCTCGCCGCCGTAGCGGTAGAGGCGATCGTAGGGTCTCACGTGCGCCTGGGCGCATTGCGAGGTCGACATCAACACGGCATCCCCCGCGGCGTGCCCGTGGCGGTCGTTGATTTCCTTGAAGTGGTCGAGATCAATCATCATCAGCGCGCATTCCTGCAAGCCGCGGCGCACCAGCGCCTGTTGCTCACGCAGGTCGGGTAGCAGATTCGTGCGATTGCGCGCGCCCGTGAGCGAGTCGCGGTTCTGCTCCATTTCCGCCAGCTCACGCCGCAAGGTTTGGATCTCCAGGCGCATGCGGTCGAGCAGATTGCTGAAATGGTCGAGATCGCCGACCGAGATCGGCAGCTCATCGGCGCTCCGCTGCAGAAGGTGAGTGGCGCTCGCGTGCATCTGTTTGTGTGCCTGACCGATCGCGTCGAACGCGGGATGGTCGCGCAGCGCCGCGGCTCCATCGCTTCGGTACCACTGGCCGAAGCGACAGCGGTCGTGCGCGTCAGGCAACAGATCCGGCCCATCCGGGGGTAGCCGGGCGATCAGCACGCGCACCACGTTCTTGTACCACTGCTCGTGGTTGTAGATCGCTTGGTCGAGAAGCGCAACCGACGCCTGCAGCTGTTGGCTGGAGAGATGCAAGATGGTCCATTCGGTGAGGATCTGTCCATTTGCGACGCCCTGTGCGTTGGCTCGTCGTCAGCACCGTCGCCTCAAGCCACTCTCTCAGACCGAACGAGGAGTCGCAAGACAGACCGAGTTCCAATCGGATCGAGAAGATCGCGCACGAACACCGTTGAAACGAGCCCATCACCACGTGAGCGGGACGACTTCGGGCCCCAGAGAGCCATCGCTACCGGAATGGAAGATGCGAATCGATCCGCCGCCGAACCATCGCAAGCCCCTTCGAGATCAGACCGAAAACTCAGCGACGTGCGAAATGGATGGATTCGTTGCGATAGATCGGCCCGCCTCTGGGCGACATTGGCACCCAGTCGGTATCGGTGCCGACACGAGAGCCGTGTTGAGCGTGGAAATTTCGCCTGCTACCTGGTAATGACGAAATGGGCCGGGAAGGACTCGAACCTTCGACCTACGGATTATGAGTCCGCTGCTCTAACCAACTGAGCTACCGGCCCGTTGGCCGGGATTGCCGGCCGAGGCGAGATTAACGTTCGGGTTGGACCCCTTCGCTACAGCTGGTTGTTGAGTCTCCGGACTTGCTTCTGGAGTTGCTCGACCTGCGCCCTCAGGACGTCCTGTTGTTTGGCGAGCGATGTGGCATCGGTGCTGGCCGTGTTGGCTGTGGTGTTTGCTGCGTCTGCGTTCTTTTTGGCCTTCTTGACCTGGGACTCGAGCGAGTTGATGCTTGCTTCGTTTGCCGCGGCGGCCTTGGCCGTTGATGCCTCGGAACCCTGGAGCTTTGCGTCGCTCTTGTTGGCTTTGGCGTCAGACACCTTCTGCTTCGCGTTGATCGTGGCGATCTGCCTGGCGGCCTCGGTCCGGATCTGCTGCGATAGCTCGGCGTCGGACTTGTTGGCGCTCTGGGCATCGAGGCCGATGAACAGCGCCACGACGCCGATGATCAGGCCGATAGCGCCGAGCACGGCGAGGTAGGTGTTTGAGCGACTACTCATTGGCTGAGATTCCCTCCATTGGATGTGATTGCGGCAATCGTTATATGCGCATCGGACGGGACATCTGGATCGGGTGACCGGGAAGGCACGTGCCATAGGATCGGCCGATGAAGATGCGCGCTGCAGTTCTCGAAGATTTCTCCCAGCCGCTCGTCGTCCAGGAGGTCGATCTGGCCGAGCCACGCTCCGGCGAAGTGCTGGTCCGGCTCGAGGCCTGCGGGGTCTGCCACACGGATCTCTACACCGCCTCCGGCGCCGATCCCTCGGGATATGCACCCTGCGTGCTCGGGCATGAGGGCGCCGGCGTGGTCGAGTCGATCGGCGCCGATGTCACCCTCCTCTCCCCCGGCGATCACGTCGTCACCCTCTTCTCCCCGCAATGTGGCAGGTGCATCCACTGCCTCGACCCGAGGACCAACCTCTGCCTTGCGATCCGAGACGAGCAGGGCAGAGGCTACCTTCCGGACGGGACGACTCGAATCTCCCGCGGCGGCGAGCAGATCCGCCACTTCATGGGAACCTCGACCTTCGCCGAGTACACGGTGATGCCGGAGATCGCGCTGGCAAGGATCAACCCCGAGGCGCCGCTCGACCGGGCCTGCCTCTTTGCATGCGGACTCTCGACCGACCTCGGTGCCGCGATGTACACGGCCAAGGTCAAACCCGGCAGCACCTGCGTCGTATTCGGGGCCGGCATGGTCGGCCTCGGCGCCGTCGCCGGCGCGCGCCTCCAGGGTGCCGAGCGGATCATCTGCGTCGACCTCTCGGAGGATCGGCTCGAGCTTGCCAGGGGACAGGGGGCCACGGATCTCTTCGTCGCCGATGACGAAACCGTCGCACGCCTGCTGGAGATGACGGACGGATTTGGCGCCGACTTCACCTTCGAGGCGACAGGCAACGTCAAGGTGATGGCGCAGGCCGTCGAGACCGCCCGGATGGGCTGGGGACTCTGCACCGTCGCCGGGGTCGCAGGCAGGGGTGAGACCCTTGATGTGATCCCCCGCTGGCTGATCACCGGCCGACGTATTGCGGGATCGTCATTTGGCGGGGTCAAGGGGCGTGACCAGGTCCCGGAACTGATCGAGCGATATCTCGCCGGTGAGATCGACGTTGACCCCTTCATCTCCCACAGCATCACCCTCGACGAGGTCAACCGCGGCTTCGAGCTGATGGAGGCCCAAGATGGCATCCGCAGCGTCATTCACTACAACTGAGAAGGGGATCTGATGATTCTGCAGCGAGTTGAACAGGCAGATTGGCTTTCAAATGCATTCCTCGTCGTCGACGAGCCAGGCGGCAGCGGTGTCCTGATCGACGGCAACGGCGTCATGGAGCCGCTGCTCGAGCGCGCCGATCGCGAGGGCACAACCCTGACCCACATCCTGCTCACCCATGATCACTGGGACCATGTCCAGGGGCTCGCCGAGCTTCAGAAGGACCGCAGGCTGCTGGTGCTCGCGCACCAGATCACCGCCGACCGTGTCGACCTGGATGTCGATCAGATAATTGGCGACGGCGACAAGGTCAACTCCGGCGATCTCGAGATCGAGGCGATCTTCACCCCTGGCCACGCGGCCGGGCACCTTGCGCTGCTGATCGACGGAACCGATGCGATCACGGCCGACGTGATCTTCAAGGGAACCGTCGGTGGAACTATGGCGCCGGGTGCGACCGGTTTCACCGATCTCAAGCACTCGATCATGGAGCGGCTGATGACGCTGCCTCCCGAGACCCGCCTCCACCCGGGCCACCGCGCGCCGACCACGGTCGCCGAGGAGTGGGAGTCAAACCCGTTCATCCGCATCTGGCGTGGACTCGACGACGAAGGCACCGGGCGGTGCACGGTCAGCGGTGGGCGCGAGGCGACCCTGGTCCTCTGGGCGCCCGACTACGACGGAACCAACAAGGCCTGGGTCCGCTTCGATGACGGCCAGGACGCGATCACGGGCGGGTCGCAGATATCGCGCTAGGAGGTCTGGGGTGGCTATTCGCCCTTCGGCGCGTAGCGATTGTGGAGGATCAGGAAGTTGCCGTCCTGATCCTCGAAAA
>JBBQZL010000155.1:0-6538 GCA_038207745.1 Solirubrobacterales bacterium | reverse complement strand
TCAGCAAGAGGCCGACAGGGTGAGTCCGCGAGTGGCGGGCCGAAGACGTGATCAGCGAAGCGAAGGCGGGTTCAGAGGGGGCGGGCCGTGGCGAGCCGCTGCGGAGGGGCGTAAGGTGGGGGTCTTGGATGTCTTATCCTCGCCGAAGCTCTACCTTTCCGACAGCGGGCTGCTTCACTCGCTGCTTCGCATCGGGACGATGGACGATCTCTCGCGGCATCCGAAGATCGGGGCCTCCTTCGGAGGATTCGCAATCGCCCAGGTGGTCCGTCGACTTGGCGTGCCATGGCCAGACTGCCACTTCTGGGCGACGCACCGGAACGCCGAACTCGACCTTCTCGGCACTCGCGGCCGACGACGAATCGGCTTCGAGATCAAGCACACCGTCGCCCCGGAATGGACCCGCTCGATGGCCATCGCCATCGATGATTTCAGGCTCGATCGGCTCGACGTGATCCACCTCGGCAGCGATACCTTCGACCTCGCCCCCAAGATTCGTGCGGTCGCGTTCTCGAGGTTGTTCGAGGATGTCGAGCCGGTGTGATCGAGGGACTTCTCGATGGTCGTGCGACTCTCATGACGGGCGTGACACTCGCCACTTCATCCACCAGAGGCACGCTCGATTGATTCCTTGATCTGGCTCATGATCCCAATGGATCGCGTGTCATCCGGAAGGGTGGCTGTGTACCAGTCCAAGGCACGCTTGATGTCCTGCCGGGCTCCGTCGAGGTCCCCGCGATCCTGCCGGATGCTGGCCCGCGAGGCGTACCAGATCGCAAGTCCGCGTTCATCGCGAGGGGTCTGCTGCTCTCCCCAGGTGATGGATCGGTCGATGTCGCCTTTCGCTCCGTCGAGGTCCCCGCGATCCTGCCGGATGCGGGCCCGCGAGGCGTACCAGATCGCGAGGCTGCGTTCATCGCGAGGGGTCTGCTTCTCTCCCCAGGTGATGGATCGGTCGATGAGGCCGTTCGCCTCTCGAAGAGCCCCGATGTCCTGAAGGTGTGAGCCGAGATTGCTGCAAAGCTGCGACGATGCCACAGCAGGTGTGGTTGCAGTCACGCTGGGGGTGGGCGGTGGGGAGGAAGTTGCGGGTGCACTTGAATCGGGACCAGTACCGATGCCGCGCACCGCCGCCCGGTCAAGCGCCGCCTCCGCGTGTGGCCACAGCGACGTGCGGAATGAAGAGAGGGTGTGATCGGCCCAATCGCTGTAGAAGCCGTCAAGGCACTGAATCACTCGGACTGCCGCAGCCTCGAACTCCTCAGGTCCGCGGCGGAGCAAGCGGCCTCGCAGAAGTGACTGCGTCAACAGGTGCATCGAGATCGTGTTCGCGCCGCTTTCGGGCGACACACGCACCGTCACGATCGAGCGCTCGTGCAAGGCCCCGAGGGCACGACCGATCTCGCCGGCGGAGGTGCTGAACCCCTTCTCGAGCAATTCCCAGGGGATCGCGTTCGGATGACAGAACGCCGCAAACCCGGCCAGATCGACGGCCAGGGGATCGCATGTGGCGCTCGCCGGGTCGGCGAGTTCTTCGAGCAGGAAACCCAGCGACTGCGCCAGCGGGAGCTTGTACTGCGTTCCGAGCTGTTCGCCCTTGAACTCGCTGAGGATGTGGGCCTCGTCACCAACCTCGGCCGACTGAAGCGCCTCGAGAACCGCGTCGGGAGAGCGATACGGCACTCGCACCAAGGCGGCGGCGGTGTAGGCCAGGGCCAGGGCGTGTCGACCCAGATGGGTGGCGATGGCGTCAAGCGCAGCGTCGTGTCGGGCAGGTTCAAGATCTGATCGCTTGCAACGCAAGAGGCGACGTGCATCCTCGAACGACAGTTCCTCCAACGGAAGCTCGATGGCAATCGATGCCGCTATCGGCTGGCGGCGTGTCGTCGCCAGGAGTCGTCCGGCGTTTGCCGGGCGATAGGCCCCGATCTGCTCCGCGGTCTCGGCGTTGTCGAGGATCAGAAGGTGCCGACCGTTCGAACAGGCCTCGGCAATCAGACCCCGAAGGCTCCGCCAGTACGCCGACCACATCGCCGCGGCGTCTTCTTCAGGCTTTGGGTCGGGTGGCGTCGGCGGCTCGCGACCGGTCATGGCGGCATAGAGATCCGGAGCGGCAGTGCGCTCACCGCCCGTCGATCCATCGAGCCACCAGCGACCGTTCCAGCCATCTGGATCTTCGGTCCGAGTCGTGCAGCGACCATTGACGAACTCGCGGGCGAGCTCGCTCTTGCCGAACCCGGCGCCGGCGGTGATCGCGACCGCGTTGACTGAATTGACCCCCACGAGGAGCCGCTCGAGTTGATCGAGGGCCTCCACGCGACCGACGAACGCCTGGTTTCGCGTCGCCCCGACCTTGGCGAGGTTGTCGGTGGCCCGGGCGGCGGTGGCACTGCCGCCGCTTCGAATCCACGCGACGATCTCGCCCAGCATCTCGCTGTGCTCGCGCCCGCGATGATCCTGGGTCCAGAGCAGGATCTCGACCGTCTCGGCGAACTCCGGGAAGCTCCTCCCCAGATGAACCAGTTGCGGTGCCGCGGCCCACTCCTTCAAGGCCTGCGACAGCTCCTCGCGGATCGCCAAGCGCACCGGCGAGCCGGGACGCCCCGCGACCCCCGCGACACACGCGGCGATGTCCGCCTTCACAAAGTCGTCAACGTTGACCTTGAGTTCGATCGTTCCGTCGGCGATGTCCTGAAGCACATCGCGACCCTGGGCCGCCCGCTCGGCGAGTCGCCTGATCTCCTCGTGCAGCCGCGCGCTCTCCTCGGCGCTTCGCTTCCCTCGAAAGTGGCGGACGACTCCGCAGACCGTCGCCAGCCCGAAGACTGCCACACAACAAGTCGGATCGAGGGCCGCGATCGCTGCCCCAAATTGCGCGGGAGACTTCATCCCCTCCGCGACCACGTTCGACAGCATGTTCCACGTCACCGCCGCGGTCGGTCCACTCGCTTGCGCCACCCCACTCAGGAGCAGCGAGTCCCTTCCCATCCCGGTTGCCTTGCTCATCGTGTCATGCTCCGACTTCCCCTCGCGTCCCCATCGGCGCTCCGTGACCACCAGCCGCAGGCGCCGTTCAATCGACCATGTCGATCCGGGTCGCCCCGTGGAATCGGCCGATCCTACGACTGACCACGCCTCGAGCACGCCGGTCTCGCGCCCTCACTTGGCTCCGGCTCGCCCGCGCCTCACAACGCGCACGGCCCCCAGTTCGAGAGCAGGTATCCCAGATCGGCGCCGTCGACCTCGCCGTCGCCGTCGGAGATCCGCGGGGCAGCCGGAGCCACACAGGCGGCGGCTGAGACGGCGAATCGGAATTGAGGCATCCTGGGATCGTCGCGAGCCGACCCCGACGACTCACGCGCGAAATCCACACTCCCCTGCGCCGCCGCCGGTCGAGCTGGCCTTCTTCGCTCCGGAGCGGGTCCAGAACCTTCGGAGACCCCGTACACAACCCGCTCATTGATCCCAGCGGTCGGCGCATCGAGGCGGTTCGAAGGTTGAACTCTGTCGAACGGCCGATCTCGGCACACCCTTTGCAACTTTCGGCCATCGCCACCTGTGCCGCTGGCGCCCCTCCGGCGCGGAAAATCAGGGATGTTCGGTATATTGTTGTATGGTGACACGATACACTTGTGCCGTCATCGCCCCTCGCCCCGCTCCATCTTCAACGTCGATCCCCGAGACCCTGAACGTCTCGGGTTCTGCCATGCCGAAGATGCCGGGCGTGCCAGACCTGCCGGACATGCGGGACATGCCGGACCTGCGGGACATGCCGGACCTGCGGGACATGCGGGACATGCGGGACATGCCGGACCTGCCAGACATGACGGACATGCCGGACATGACGGACCTGCCGGACATGCCGGACATGCCAGACATGCCAGACATGCCCGCCCACGCTCCCCAGTCGCCATCGCCCCAGACCGATCCGGTCCTTATGAACCCGTCGCCGACCTCCTCCATCCCACGGGAGCCGCTCGATGAGCGCCCGGAGCGGATTGCTGCGCCGGTGATGGCTGCGCCCCTCATGGTCGATGCCCTGCGAGCCTTGGCCGATCGACTCTCCGTCGAGGCTTCTGAGTTCGACGAGATCGACCTGCTCCTCGTTGGTGGCGCCGCAGGAATGCTCTCGGGACTTCTCGAAGCCGAGCGCACGACCTCCGACTGCGATGTGATGCTCTTCGATCCGCCCGGGGCTCGGGAGATCGTCGAGCGAGTGGCTCAGGAGCTTTCACCGGAGTTCGGACTTGCCGAGCACTGGCTCAACAGCGGCGGCGCTCCGTGGATGGATGCGATGCCTCCCGGTTGGGAAGTGCGCCGCACCCGCGTGCTCTCGCACGCGCGGCTGGTGGTGCATGCCGTCGGTCGGATCGATCTTCTTGCCCTCAAGGTGATGGCCGGTCGCCCGCAGGACGTGGAAGACCTTGAGGCCCTGGCGATCACCGACGACGAAGCCATCCTGCTGCGTCGCCACTTCGTCGACTGGGGCAATGACGACTGGCCGCGCGGGGCGATTGAGAATGCGATCGAACTGCTCGACGAGATCCGACCGCCGCTCGGCGAGCCCGATCCTGCCGCAGGTGGTGGAGGTAGCGGAGGTGGTGGAGGTAGTGGAGGTGGTGGAGGTAGTGGAGGTAGTGGAGCATGGTGAACCGAAAGACCGATTCATCCACTCGAGCCGCCGAACAGATCCTCGGGACTCCCCTGACCGAGGCCCCCGCAATCGGTTCCGGCGAAGCCCCCAATGCTGCGAAAGGTGCTGCGAATGGTGCCGCGAATGCCGCAGCCCTTTTGGGCGGTGCGGGCGGTGTCAACGCTCCCAGCGGTTCCGCCGATGCCCAGCTTGCCCAACTGGTCCGGGCGTGGGCTCGTCTCGGCGCTGCCTTCAACGTCGCCCCGAGTCGAAGCACTCCCGATCTCGAGAGGCTGCTGATCGAAACCGTCCGCACCGGTCGCGGCCATGCTCGACTGCTGACCATGACCGTCACCTGGTTGTCCTATTACGGCATCCTGGTGGCCCGACATCGATTGGCTCGCATGGCCGTCGAACGGCTCACCGGCGAGGAGCGAGCGATCCTCGCCTGGCTGTTCGAGGAGGCCGCGAGTCACGCTCGACGGCGTCCGGCGCATGCCGAGCATGTCGAGCATGTCGAGCATGCAGCGCATGCCGAGCATGCCGCGCATGTCGTGCATGCAGCGCATGCAGCAACCGACGCTCCCGAGACGCACCGTTCCTCCGTCACGATCCCGCGAATCGCGGGTCCCTCGGCGACACCTCGAATCACCGTGAAGGGCGGCGGCGACACCTCCCTCGCCATTGGCACCATCGGCCGAACCTTTCGCGCCCGCGAACTGCTGGCCGTCTGTCGTCCGGCGACGACTCGCGTGCCGGTCTTCATGGTCGATTCGCGCCATCCCGTGCTTCTTCGGCGCCTCGCCGAGCGCAGCAGCGCAATCGCCCGCCGCTGGAACGTGCTTGCCGGACCGATCGATCGCAAGCCCGATGCGCTGCGTCCCGCGGCGTGGATCCTCGCCCACAATCCCTCGCTCGGCGTGCGCGGGCTCCTGGAAGGCGATCTGCGGGCGTCGATTCTCGCGGCCATCGAACACGATCCCGGGGCCGGCGCGAGCGAGCTGGAACTGGCCCGCCGCTGCGGCGCGTCCCGTGCCGCCGTGCGCCAGGCCCTCTCCCGACTCGAGCTTGCGGGCCTCGTGCTGCGCTGGCACGTGGGCAGGCGGCATGCAATCGGCTGCTGCCCCGCGGGCCCGCTACCTGGCCTTGCGACCCCCGGCGCGGCGGATCGCATCGGCGCCGAATCGCTCGACCACCCGGTCGGCGACGCGATCGATCCGACGCCGTCTCTCGTCGTCGGCGACCGTGAAGAGCCCGGCGCTGTCGCTGACTGACCCGAGAGACGAAAGCGCCGCGCCGATCAGACGCACCGGTGCAAACTCCCGCCGTGACCAGGTGTCGAAGAGCGTGGATGCGGCGTTCCAGAGCAGATCGGTGCGATCGGTCGCGGCCTCCAGCGTCGTCGAGCGAGTGATCGTCTGAAAGTCACCGAAGCGAATCTTGACCGTGACCCGCGCCGCGGCGAGACCGGCGCGGCGCAGGCGTCGGGCAATCGACTCGACTTCGCCCAGGAGCGTCTCTCGCACCGAGTCCGGATCGGAGAGATCGACACCGAAGGTCCGCTCCTGACCAATCGACTTCGCGGAGCGGTCGGTCACGATCTCGCGCTCGTCCTGACCAAAGGCCAGGCGTCGCAGTCGTTCGGCGTCGCTTCCGGCAAGCCGTTCCAACCGCTCGATCGAGGCGCTGGCGAGGTCGGCGAAGGTCGTGATTCCCTGCCTCACGAGCTTCGCTTCGAGTGCGGGGCCCACACCCCACATCGCCTGACGCGCAGAGGGCGCGCCGGGAAGGAGAAGCGGACGTCAGCGGGGACGTGATGAGGGCGAGTCCGGGCAGGGTGCGGCGTCGCGGAGCCGGAGTCAGCAAGAGGCCGACAGGGTGAGTCCGCGAGTGGCGGGCCGAAGA
>JBBQZL010000154.1:0-6545 GCA_038207745.1 Solirubrobacterales bacterium | reverse complement strand
CCTGCAAGCGCCCTGCCGACAACCGTTGCCCCCGTATCCAGCTTCGCGATCTCCGCCAGCGCCTCATCGACCCGATCGGGTGGCACGGCCGCAAGCAGCTCGTAGTCCTCGCCGCCGCCGATCAGGGCGAAGGCCGGCAGCCCGAGAGTCTCGGCCACCTCGGCCACACCTTCCGAGACGGGCACCTTGTCGAGTTCGATCACAAGTGCGCATCCACTTTGAGCGGAGATGTGACGGGCATCGCCGCCGAGGCCGTCGCTGACATCGATCATCGCCGTGGCGCCCATTCGGGCAAGAGCGAGGCCGGCATCGAGTCGCGGCGTCGGCCGTAGCTGCCGGAGACTCAGCGAGTCGCACAGATCCGCTGAAAGACCTTCACCGGCGGACGGTTCCCGGCAGATCGCAAGCCCCGCAGAGGCACCGCCGAGCGCCCCGGTGAGGATCAGAACATCGCCGGCCTCCGCCCCATCGCGCCGAACCAGGAGCTCGGGGTCCGCGGCATGCCCGACAACTGTCACAGAGACCGAGAGGACGGGGGAGGCGGTCAGATCGCCGCCGGCGATGCTGACCCCGAAGCGGGAGGCGACCGCGGCTGCGCCGTCGACCAGCTCCAGGCACCCCGTCTCGCTGAGGTCGTCGGGAACCCCAAGCGCCAGATACGCTTCACCCGGCTCGGCACCCATTGCGGCGAGATCCGATAGGGCCGCTGCAATCGCCTTGTGACCGATCTCCGACGGCGATGCCCAATCTCTGGAGAAGTGGACTCCGTCGACGATCGCATCGACAGACGTTGCGGTGGCAGTGCCGGGAAGCGTGATCGCGGCGTCGTCGCCGGACGCGGTGTGAATGCGCGGTCCCGAGGCAGGGAGGCGCTCTCGGAATTTTGCCAGCAGCTCAAACTCGCCGATTTCCATTTCAGCAGTGACTCTAAGGCCGATGCGGGCGATTCCAGGCTAAGGTCAGAATCAGTGGAAGAACACAAACCGCTTCTGCACCGCCTTGGTGAGTTCGGCGCCCGGTTCGGATCACGTCCGCCCCGGCGACGCTCCGTGCGGGTGGCGATCCAACTCGGGATAGCGTTGCTGATCTTCGGCTTCCTGGTTCTGACCGTGGTCAACCAGTGGGATCAGATCCGCGCAAGCGGTGTCCACTTCCAGGTCGAGTGGCTGATTCCGGCCTTCGTGATCCTGCCGATCTACTACGCGCTGAACGCGCTGGCCTGGGATCTGATCCTGCGCTTTCTCGGTTTTCCGATCGGTGTGCTGCGCGCCCAGGTTGTCTGGGGCCAGCCGCTCCTCGCCCGCTATGTGCCGGGTAGCGTGCTTTACGTGCTTGCGCGGCTCGTGCTCTCCGAGCGGGCAGGAGTTCCGCGCAGAATCACGATCGCGAGCCTCGTCTACGAGCAGGCGCTCTCCCTGACGGCCGCGGTTTCACTGGCCGCGTACTTTGTGATCATCCACCCCGATCTGCAGGGCCAGCCGATCCGCTGGGCCGTGGTGCTGGTCGTCCCCGCCGCGATCGTCGTGCTTCATCCCCGGATCTTTGGCCCCCTGGCGAATCGGCTTCTCGGTGCCTTCGGGCGCGAGCCGCTTCCCGAGACCGTCCCCCTCCGAGGAGTCCTGTTGATGTTGGTCTACTTCACCCTCAACTGGTGTCTGGCCGGCCTCGCGGTCTACTTCGTCGCCAGATCCGTCTTCGATATTCCGTTCAGCGAGGTTGCAACGGTTGGGTCCGCCCAGGCACTTGGATACGTCGCGGCCCTGCTTACGATCGTCGCGCCGGCGGGGCTCGGCGTTCGCGATGCCGCATTCGCGTGGGGCGTGAAGGCGGCGCTCCCGGCCGGGAGCTTCGCGGTTGGGTCGCTGATCGCGATCGCCGTTCGCGGGGTGCTGACCATTGTCGAGCTGTTCTACGTCGGGATCGTGACCCTGATCGCGAGGCGTGAGGGCTGGTCGATCAAACCTGGCGACGTGGCAGCAGCGGCCGAGGAACAGGAGGTCATGGCGGAGTCGGAGTCCTCCTAGAAGGGGATTCGGTTGATCAGCTCGAACGCGGTCAGTAGCAGGAGGCCGACGACCAGGATCCTGTCCCTGGCCAGAGCTGCCAGCGGCAGGGCCCAGATCAGGTACCAGGGAAGCATCCACCCTGTCGCGAGCAGTATTCCGAAGGCGGCCCAGGCCGCGGCCCGGACCCAATCGCTGCCGCGCCAGGTCCAGAGCGCCAGCCAGAGAACGCCTGCCGCGTAGAGGATTGTCGCAACGAGCCGGACCGGGTCCGAATCGACGCCCAGGCCTCGTGAGATCGTCGCCGGGATGCTGTATCTGGTCGTCGTCTCCTGGTTGTTTCCGAGCAGCGTGAATGCGTCGATCACATGGGATCCGAAGATCGCCGCCGAAACCATTCCGACGACGACGGCTGCGGCGAGACCGCCGACGACCAGGCGCCAGCGCCGATCGGCGCCGATAAGCGCAAATGGCGCAACCAGAAGTGCCGACGCCTTGACGGCCACGGCGCCGAACAGTGCGACGCCGGAGGTTGCCTCGCGACCCGCCAGCAGGGCGCAGACACCGGCCGTCGCGAGAGCCATCATCAGCGTGTCGTTGTGCGCACCGCCGACGCAGTGGACGAGGACCAGCGGGTTGAGCGCGACGAGTGCCATCGCACCGGCTGGATCAAGGCCTCTTGATGGGGCGGCCCGGCCGATCAGTCCCGCGATCGCCAGCAGCGAGATCGCCGCCACCGCCTTGAATGCCCAGAGCGCGAACGAGACCGAGGCGATGCCGACCAGGTAGCTCCCAAGCGTGAACACCGGACCGTAGACGCTGACTGCGTTTGGCCAGCCGAGGTGGAGAAAGACGGGGTCGCCGGGGAAGGCATTGGGTTCGATCACATATGGGTTGGCCCCATGCTCGGCGCCGATCCGCGCGTATGCGATGTAGTTGAAGACATCACCGGAGATCAATGGTGGCGCCAGCGCAAAGACGATCACCGCTACGACGATCGACCACCAGATCACTCTCGGACCAAGGGATCCTGCCGCCGCGAGGATCAGAAGGTAGGACGCGAACGCGACCCAGAGAAGGGCGTAGTAGGAGCCGCCGTCCAGTCCAAGGCCCCCGCCAAAGACCCCGAGCACCCAGCCGCTGTCGCTGCCGACCGCGCCTGGAACCAGGGCGGATCCGGGTGCAGCGAGTGCGAGACCGCTGACGGCGAGGCCGACGAGACCTGCCGCACCGATGCGCCTGCTCAGTTGCCTGCCTGCCCGGATTCGACCCGGCCGGCCCCGATGCCGCCGCCGCCGATGCCGCCGCCGCCGCCGCCAGGGGGCGGGCTTGGCGCGGGCGCCGGCGTCGGTGCGGGTGCCGGCGCGGGGTCCGCGCCAGGCGCGTAGAGGTCCGGGTTGTTGTACTTGTTCGGGTCGGTCTTTTTCTTGTTCTTCGCCGAGCCGGTTGAATCGGTGGTCGTATCGGTGGACGGAGCCGACGCGGTGTAGCTGCCCGAGAACGAGTGGAACTGAACCGGGTCGGTCGGGGCCGGGAAGGTTTCACACGGAATCGCCGAGTTGACGTAGAACGAGTTCCAGATCTGCGCGGGGAATGTGCCGCCGTAGACGGTGATCCCGTGGACGCTCGACATCGAGATGTTGTTGCTGTCGGGATATCCGACCCAGACCGATGTGGCCAGATTGGGCTGGTAGCCGACAAACCAGGCGTCGACGAAGTTGTCTGTCGTGCCGGTCTTGCCCGCCTGTCCTGAGCAGCCCGTATACGCGGCGGTTCCGGTGCCACCGGTGATGTTGGCGTTGAGGATCTTGGTCACCTCGTATGCCACCCCGTCGCTCAGCACCCGCTTGGAATCTCCCGGCTGGGGTTCGTCGACGCGCTTGCCCGGGAAATCGACCTTGCGGATAGCGATCGGCGGATGATGGATGCCGCCGGAGGCGAGCGTCGCGTAGGCGTCCGCCATCTCCAGGGGGGATGCGCCGATCCGGAGGCCGCCGAGGCCCTCCGCGGGGATCGAGTCGAGCTCGGTGGTGATGCCCATGTCGTGAGCGGTCTTGGCCACCTGGTCGGGGCCGACATCGAGATCGAGCTGTGCGAAGACCGTGTTGTCGGATGCGACCGTGGCGTCATAGAGATTGATCGAACCCTTATATCCCTGATCTGAGGTCGCCACGTTCCAATGCCCGAACTCGGGCAGGTCGAGACTCAGCGGTTTGGACTCGTAGTAGGTCGTATAGGGGTCGATGCCCTGTTTGATCGCCGTGGTCAGCACAAACGCCTTGAATGTCGAGCCCGGCTGGCGCCGGCCCTGAGCCGCGAGGTTGTACTTCTCGTCGCTGTAGGAGGAGCTCGAGACCATTGCCTTGATGTCGCCGTTGGCGGGGTCGATGGCGACAAGCGCGGCGGACGGGTCGGTTGTGTAGGGCAGCGCCCCCGCGATCGCCGCGCGGCCCGTCTCCTGCAGGGCCGGGTCAATCGTCGTATAGACCTTGAGTCCGCCCAGGCGCACGGTGTTGACGCCGTAGCGTGCGATCAGCTCGTTTTCGACGTAGTCGAAGAACAGCGGCTCGCGGATGGTTGTGAACTCATTTGTGCGGTGGAGCTGAAGGCCCTTCTGCTGCGCGGTCAGCGACTCGTTCCGCGTGATGTAGCCGAGATCGGCCATCTTTGTCAGGACCTCGTTGCGCCGCTCCTTGGCACCCGTCGGGTTCAGGTAGGGGTTGTAGTCTGAGGGTGCCTGTGGAAGCCCGGCGATCATCGCGGACTGCTGGAGGTTGAGGCGCTTCGCCGGCTTGTTGAAGTAGATCTTCGCGGCTGCCTGGACGCCAAGTGCGGTCCGGCCATCGAGGGTTCCGTAGGAGGCGGTGTTCAGATACTCGTTGAGGATCTGCTTCTTGGAATGTTCCTTCTCGAAATTGATCGCCATATCCGCCTCTTTGATCTTGCGATCGATATCGCGTTTCGGCGCTGCGATGTAGAGGTTGCGCATCAACTGCATGGTGATCGTCGAACCACCCTGCTGGACCTCGCCCGAGGTCAGGTTTGCCCAGAGGGCTCGGGTCACACCTTCGGCGTCGACTCCGTTGTGCTCGTAGAAGCGCTGGTCCTCGATCGCGACCGTGGCGTTCTGGAGATCCTTGGGGATCTTGTCGATCGAGATCGGGATTCTCGTCTCGTCCGAGCGGATCACCCCCAGGCGGGTGCCGTCGCCGGCGAAGATGACCGAGCTGCGACCCTTGTCGATCGGCTTCAGATCATTCGGGTTCGGGGCGCTTTCGGCAACGCTGAGCACCCAACCACCAGCGGCCACCGCAACTGCGATGGCAACTGTTCCGAGTCCTGCAACGACGAACAGCAGCTTGCTGCGAACGCCACCGCGTCTCCGATTTATCCGGCGCTGACGGGAGGTCACTTGGAGGAAGGGTAGCGAGGAGCCGACTTTGCAGAGCCGGATTGCCGCGTTCGGACAGGTGAGTTGCAGCCAGTTGGCGGCTCCAACCTGTGAGACTGCCTGCGCACGGTGCACATGGAAACAGGAACCGAGACATCTGCCCCCGACGCCCCGCGCAGATTTATGCTCGGAGGGCAGGCTTACGAGTACGCGAGCTTCCAACGACGGCTCGGCGCTGCCGCACTCGACAGCGCCGTCTGGATCCTCGGGATCTTCTTCTTCCCGTTTCAGTTGCCCCTCCTGTTCCTAGGCTCCGCAAGCGAGACGACGGCCGCCGTGATGGCGATCATCTATCTGACCGCCTGGTTCAACTACTACGCGGTCTGCGAGTGGCGCTATGGCCAGACGATCGGAAAGAACGCCACCGGCCTCCGGGTCCTCCCGATCGATGGCGGGCGCCTTTCCTACAACGATTCGGCGCTGAGAAACCTGCTGCGGATCGTTGATGCACCGCTGGCGCTGATCGGCATCGACTACGCGATCGTCGCCTCATCTGACCGCCGTCAGCGGTTGGGGGACAAGGTGGCCCACACGATCGTCGTTCGCCAGGTGGATCCGGGTCCGGTCTCCGCGATGGCTGACCGTCCCACCGGCCCGGTTCTCGTCATCGGTGATCCCTCGGCCCCGCCACCGTCCACGGCCACCGCCCACACGGCAGCGTCGATTCCCGTCACGTCGGTTCCACCACCGGCCCCGCCCGTGTGGACGGAGACGGGAGGCCCGGCCGCGCCGGGGACGGAGCCTGGAGCCTGGCCCTGGGCAACGTGGGGTCCCGGCCAGGCGATCATCGGAGTCATCGCGGCGCTCGCGGGCGGGCTGGTTCTCGGAGTCCCGATCTTCATAATCGCCGACCCCGGTCAGGGCAATGACTACAGCGCGGTCGCCCAATCCCTGCTCCAGGCCTGTCAGGTGTTCGCAATGGTGGCGGTCCCCCTCTTTGTGGCAGCCCGGGGCGGTGCCGCACTGTGGCTGGGGCTGAGGCTTCTCGGCTTCCGCCGCTTCCGGGCCTCCGCGCTTGCCTGGATCCTCCTGGCCGCCTTTGTGTACATCGTCTTCTCGGCCTTCTACTCGGGGTTTGTCGAGCAGCCGAA
>JBBQZL010000153.1:0-6596 GCA_038207745.1 Solirubrobacterales bacterium | reverse complement strand
GGTTTACTTCAATTCCACGGTGGCGCCGACTTCTTCGAGCTCGGACTTGAGCTTCTCAGCCTCGTCGCGCTCGATGCCTTCCTTGATGGCCTTCGGTGCCTCGTCAACCATTGCCTTGGCCTCCTTGAGACCAAGTCCTGTCGCTGCGCGCACGACCTTGATGACCGGGACCTTCTGGCCACCGACCTCGGTCAGGACGACGTCAACCGTCGAGGAGGCCTCTTCGGCTCCACCCTCGTCGCCACCGCCGGCTGCTGCCGGTGCGGCTGCTGCAACGGCCGTGGCCGAAACTCCAAATTCTTCCTCGAGCGCCTTGATGCGCTCAGAGAGCTCGAGCACTGAAATGCCCTTGAGCTCCTCGATCCAACTGTCAGTGGTGACCTTCGCCATTCGGTGTTACTCCTGTTCTCGTTTGAAATTCTTGGAAAGTTTGGGTGGTGGTGCTGGAAGCCGTTGCTACTCCTTGGACGGCTCTTCCTCCGGATCCGTCGTCGGAGAGTCAGAAGCAGACGCCTCCGGATCCGGAGTCGGCGTCTCATCAGCCGGCACGTCCTCGGCTTCGCCTCCGGGCGTGCCGGGTGTCTCGTCGGCCGGAACTGCACCGGCTTCCGCGTCAGCGGCCGGTGCTTCATCAGCCGACACGTCCTCAGCTTCGCTTCCGGGCGTGTCGGGTTTCGACTCGGCCGAAACATCTTCGGTTTCTTCAGCGGCCTGTGCTTCTGTTGCCGGGGCTTCACCGGTGACCAGGCCCTGTTCGGCAATCTGGCCGAGCTGGAGGGCGAGGCCCGAGATCAGGGCGTTGAGGCCGCGGACCAATCCGGCAATCGGACTGGCAACCACGTTTGCGAGCTGTGCGTTGAGGACGTCACGCGGGGGAAGAACGGAGATCGCCTTGAAGCGCGGTTCGTCCAGGAGCGTCTCCCCCATGTAACCGCCCTTGAAGGTCAGCACGTTGTGCTCCTTCGTGAAGGTCGTGATGGTCTTCGCCGCCTGGGCCATGTCACCACGGACAAAGGTCAGAGCAGTCGGCCCCTGCAGGAACTCGTTGAGATCGCTGCGGCCGGCCTTATCCGCCGCCAGCTTTGCGAGGCGGTTCTTGGAGACGCGAAACGACGAGTCAGACTCGCGAAGCCTCGAGCGAAGCTCGGCTGCCTGCGGAACGCTGATCCCACGGTAGTCAATCGCGAAGACGGCCTCGGAGCCCTCGAGCTGCGATGCGATCTCCTCTACAACTGCTGTTTTTTCTTCTCGGTTCAAAGTGTCTGTTTCCTAGTCTTGCGATGCATTTAGCGCATAAAAAGACCCGCACGCAGGCGGGCACAGAAGATCGACTCATCTGGCTTCACCTGCACCGGACTTGCGGATCGAAACCCTGCCGGTGGTCTGAGGTAGCTCGGGGAGCGTAGCGAAAAGATGCCGCTCCCCTATTTCGCGCCGGGCGCGTGGATCTGGGTCCTAGGCTGAGGCGGTCTCCAACTCGGGGGTACCGGCGGGGGCATTCTGCGTCTCGGGCCCCTCGAGAATGTCCTTCTCGGAGACGCGGCTGTTGTCGACACGGACCCCGGGGCCCATGCTCGAGGCGAGGGTGATCGAGATCACGTAGCGGCCCTTGGAAGAGGCGGGCTTTGCCCTGAGGATCTCTTCCATCACGGTCGCGTAATTCTCGAGCAGCATCTGCGGCTCGAAGCTTGCCTTGCCGATCGCGAGGTGGACGATCGCCTGCCGGTCGGTGCGGTACTCGATCTTGCCGGCCTTGGAGTCGGCAACTGCCTTCGCGACATCCATGGTCACCGTTCCAACCTTCGGATTCGGCATCTTGCCCTGCGGACCGAGCACGCGGCCGAGCTTGCCGACCACGGACATCATGTCCGGGGTCGCGATTGCGACATCGAAGTCCGTCCAGCCCTCTTCAACCTTGGTCGCGAGATCCTCGTCGCCGACGAAATCCGCACCGGCCGACTCGGCGTCGCGGGCAAGCTGTCCCTGCGCGAAGACCGCGACGGTGACATCCTTGCCGAGACCGTGGGGCAGCGCGATGGTTCCGCGAAGCTGCTCCTCGGCGTGGCGGACGTTGACACCGAGACGAACGTGGAGCTCGACGGTCTCGTCGAACTTGACGCTTGCCGTCTCCTTGACCAGGGCAATGGCCTCTGCGGCCAGATACTGATGGTCGCGTTGGACCTTGCTGATCTGCTCCTTGAAACGCTTTCCGTGGGCCATGGTGATCAGCCTTCCTTGACGTCGACGCCCATCGAGCGGGCGGTCCCGGCGATGATCTTCGAGGCTGCGTCGAGGTCGTTTGCATTGAGATCGGGCATCTTGCGCTCGGCGATGGCGCGAACCTGTGTGGTCGTGATCGTGCTGACCTTGTTGATGTGCGGCTCGCCGGAACCCTTGGGGATGCCGAGGGCCTCCTTTATCAGGACGGCGGCCGGCGGCGTCTTGGTGATGAAGGTGAACGTGCGATCTTCATACACCGTGATCTCGACCGGGATGATCGTGCCGCTGTCGGCCTGGGTCTTCGAGTTGAACGCCTTGCAGAACTCCATGATGTTGACGCCGTGCTGGCCCAGCGCAGGACCAACGGGCGGCGCCGGATTTGCTGATCCGGCGGGGATCTGAAGCTTGATGAGTGTGAGGACCTTCTTAGCCATTGACTTCCAGAGGGTAGTGGTGTCTAAATCTTCTTGACCTGGTCGTATCCGACTTCGACCGGGGTTTCACGGCCGAAGATGGAAACGAGAACCTTGAGCTTCGCTGCGTCCTCATTGATCTCGGCGATCTCGCCGGAGAAGTCAGAGAGAGGACCGGCGATGACCTTGACTGACTCGCCGATTGAAAACTGTGCCTGGGTGCGGGGCCGCTCGGCGGTCTCGCGATGGAGGAGCCGATCAACCTCGGGGGCGGAGAGCGGGACGGGCTGGTTGCGCGCGCCGACGAAGCCGGTGATGCCCGGAGTGTTCTTGACCAGGCCCCAGGACTCGTCGTTCATCTCCATGTTGACGAGCACGTAGCCCGGCATCGTGCGCTTCTCGACCTGGATCTTCTGGCCGTCCTTGATCTCCGAGATCTGCTCGGTCGGGACCACCACCTGACGGACATGGCGGCTCTGCCCCATCGTCTGGACCCGGTGCTCGAGATTATGTTTGACCTTATTCTCGTGCCCGGAATAGGTGTTGATCACGTACCAGCGATACATGGAAGCCCTTGCTTATCGTCGATCCCCTAGAGGATCTTCTTGATCAGGTAGTTGAAGGTCACGTCGAGCAGGCCGATGTAGGTGGCCGCGACAGCGACAAAGATGATGGTGACAGCAGTTGCCTGCACGAGCGTTTCGCGGTTGGGCCACTGGACCTTCTTGAGCTCTGCCCAGCATGATGCAAGGAAGCCGATGACGCCGCCGCGCTTCTGCTCGGCAGCTGCCTTCTTCTGACGGCGGGCAAGCGTCTCCTTCTCCTGTCGCTTCTGATCGGCGACCTTGCGCCGCTCAGCTTCCTTGCGCTTTGCAGCCTCCGCCCTGCGCTCGGATCGCGGAGTCTTCTTGTTCGCGTCGGGTGTCTCGAGATCGGCTTCTGACGCGCCGGCTGCGATGCCGGCTTCCACAGCCTCGATCTCGGCGATATCGCCGGAAATCGGGATCTGGGTGTCGTGCTGCGCATGCGAGACATCCGAACCGCTGGATTCGCGTTTCTGGTTCTCGGCTTCGCGAGCTCTCTGCTCGGCCTTGCGCTGTGCTCGACTCTTGGCCATCAGGTAAGGCTTGTGCGCCTAGCGCGTTTCCTTGTGGGGGGTGTGATTGCCACACCACCGACAGTATTTGCGCAGCTCCACGCGATCCGGCGAATTTCGCCGGGACTTGTTGGTCTGATAGTTGCGGCGCTTGCACTCTTCACAGGCAAGTGTCACCGCGATGCGAACATCTCCGCGTGCCATGTCTCCTCATTAGGGACGGTGGTGCTTACAAAAGAAACTCCCCGGCCAGATGCAGCACACGGGAGAGCCGAAACAGGATAGCGATATGGGCCCAACGGGGAGCCCAGAGGGTGCCGGGCGTTTCGGTCCCGACCCCGTTCTGGATGGACTCTACCTCCTGGCCCTGGATCGGATCTTCTTGATCGAGGCACCCTCGATGCCATGCCCGGATCGGAGGATCACCGTGCGGTCGGCGGTTGTGACCGCGACCTTGCCACCGGCCGATCCCTCCCGGGGGAAGAGATCGGCCGGCGGCTCAGTTAGACAGTCGCGTACCTGAAACCGAGCGGGCGTATTTTGCAATACGACCGCCGCAGGTGAAGCGGTATCCGGATAGCGGCGGGCGGGCCACCACTTCGACCCGCCCGCGATGCAACTAGGGCGTCGCCACGGACCTCACGCCGATTGGCTCGAAGTCGTAGGTCGTGCCGTTGATCCGAAGACCGTCAATGGCACCCTGCCACTCATAGTCGCGGCCCTTCGTCACCTGAGCGGTGTAGATCGTCGCCCCGGTACCTGTCGCCAGAAACGCCTTGACATCGGCAAACGTGCAACGCGGTCCGTTCAAGCCACAATTCGCAGCCGTCGCGGGTGAGTTGAACGCCCCTCCGGTCAGCCCCCAATGGGCAGCCGAATCAGCCGCGGCGTCGATGTACGGACTCCATTGGTTCGACGTTGAGTTGTCGGGAACATAGGTCAGGGTTGAATACGTGGTCGAAGTGCCACCGGCCCCGTGCGGATTGATTTCAAACGCAATCGCGGGCATGTTGTTTGTCGCCCGTCCAGCGTCCTCGCCTGTCTCGTACACGCGGAAGCCGACCTGCGTCAGACCCGAAATCGGATCGTTGGCGAAGTCGGACTCGTTGCCAAACGCCGCCTTCTCGGTGAAGTTGGTGACGTTCGCAACTGCAAAGTCAAGGCTCCCGGTTCCGAACGGCGGCGTTGCCGGACCCGCACGGAGCGTGATGCTCGGCGATCCGATCACATTCCGATCCACGATGCCCCAGTGGATCCCGACGCTTCCAGCCTCAGCACCGGTCGCGCCGGTGACACCCTGCGATCCTCCCGTTGCTCCTGCCGCTCCCTGCGGCCCTGTAACGCCCTGCGATCCCGTCGCGCCGGTGGTCCCGGGGATGCCGGCCGCCACCTTGGTGCGATTGATCTTCCTCCGCAGATTTTTGTTCAGGTCTTTCGGCCTGATTGAATGGTTCTTGATGTCATTGGAGGTGATCATCCGCGCGGCCAGGGCCACGGTTCCGCCAGATGCCACCGCGACGATCGCGGCGACGGCCAGCATCCTCAGATTCCCCCCATTTGATGAAGAAACGCTTCATTCGAATTCCCTTCTACTGCAATTGTCCGGCTTGCCAATGCGCTGGCACTTGCCAGATACCGCTCGGCCGGCTCCTCTGCGTCGAGGAACTGACGCTGCGTGAACACATTGGAGTCGGAACTACTGCCTGTCAAACCAATATTGGGGTTTCCTGGACCTCTGGGCGGTGCTTTGGCATCGCACATTCGTCCACCAGCCCCACGCAGGCGTCGAGCGCCGGGAACGTGAAGCCGATGGGGCCGGATGCGACGTTTTCGTCACCTCTCCCTCGGGCTTCTCTGCTTCGTGTCCGCATTGGCCCTGAATGGGCTCTCCGCGACAGCTGGCGCGCAGACTCCGCACCCCGTCATGCGCTTCGCAGCCGGCTCCGGTGGGTCGATGCGTATCTCGTCAGAGTCCTATGACAGGACAGCAGTCGAACCGATCGTGCAAACCCTCAGGGGTCTGATCGGCAACGGGCGGGACAAGGTGTCGGTGTATGTGGCTGATGGCGAGGAGATTGCTCGTATGTGCGGCCCGGGAACGATGTCCTGTTACGACTCATACAGCGACGAGATCACGATCTCGGGGACAGACGGTTCCATCGCCGGGATCCCACGTGACTACGCGCTGGCCCACGAGTATGGGCATCACCTCGCCAATCAAAGCCGCGGGAGCCTCTGGCTCCCGCTGGCCTCGGGAACGATGCGGTGGGCCACCCACGAACGGATCTGCGAGCTGGCCCGCTCCCGCCAGGTATTTCCGGGAAACGAAGGCGCCCACTACTGGGAGAATCCCGGTGAGGCGTTCGCTCAGAGCTATGCCCAGCTGAACTTCCCGGATACCGCGGTGGCCTGGTCCTACTCACCGTTGCTCGAGCCTGACGCCGGCTCACTCGCCGCTCTGCGCGCAGATATCCATCACCCCTGGAAAGGGCCTCGCAGAACACGGTGGAACGTCGGCTCGAGACGCCAGGGGATCGGCTCGGCATCCTTCTGGCGACGGTTCCGCACACCTCTTGACGGCAAAGTCATCGTCTCGGTCCACGCGAGACCCGGGAGTCGGCTCCGAATCGAGCTGAAGGATCGGGCCAGCGGGCGAGTCGTGTCGAAAACGAGACAGGCCGGGAAGAGCCGCATCGCCCGACTCCGCTATCCGAACTGCGGCAGCCGGGCACTCGAGATCAAGATCGAGAACCCGCGACAGGCTCCCTTTCGCGTGCAGCTCACACGGCCCTGACCTCGAACCTCAGGCAGCGCCGTCAATCGGCTCAGCGCTGCGCTTCGATCCAATCGAGGCGCAGATTGCAGAG